>NZ_JACVZJ010000006.1:0-156465 GCF_017151945.1 Staphylococcus sp. EG-SA-10 | reverse complement strand
CGCCTTTTTCATATTCTTGAAACATATATAGCAGTACATCTATGTCTACTTTAGGTTTTATTGACATAAATAAAGCTCCCTTCAAAGTTTTCATTTTTTCAATGTCTACTTTGAAGGGAGCATTTCAATTTACTTTTCATCTGTCCGATTTTTTGATGTTGAATATAAAAAAAGCGCAATTATCTCTAAAATTAAAAGTGACTAAACAAATAACTAAAGGAGATAATGCGCCTATGAACAATGTTATACTAAATACCTTTGATTTGAAAGTATAAAGCTTGCATTTTACTTGGAAATTTTAATTATTAATTTAAAATTACAGTCCGATGGTTATGATGCATTTACATATAATATGATTGCATTAATCTTTATAAGTAGTTGGAAGTGCATTAGTGTGTGGCGTTTCGTTTTTGTTCGCATTTATGAATAGTGATATGATGTAATAAACACATGCTAATTGTAATAACGAATACAGAAAGAATAGGTGATGTTATGAAAATCGGGGATATATCTATTCATTATCTAAATGGCGGCAATACAAAAATGGATGGCGGTGCAATGTTTGGTGTTGTTCCGAAGCCGTTGTGGTCAAAGCAATACAATGCAAATGAACGAAATCAAATCAATTTACCGACACATCCAATTTTGATTCAAACGGCTCAATATAATTTGATTATAGATGCGGGTATTGGTAATGGTAAATTATCTGAAAAGCAATTACGTAATTTTGGAGTAGATGAAGAAAGTCATATAATTGCTGATTTGGCAAATTATAATTTAACGCCAAAGGATATTGATTATGTGCTAATGACACATATGCATTTTGATCATGCAGCCGGTTTGACTGATCAAGCGGGACATGCAATTTTTGAAAATGCGATTCATGTTGTGCAACAAGATGAGTGGCATGAGTTTATTGCACCTAATATAAGAAGTAAATCAACTTACTGGGATAAGAATAAAGGCGATTATAGTAACAAGTTGATTTTATTCGAAAAACATTTTGAACCGGTTCCGGGTATCAAGATGCAACATAGTGGAGGTCATAGCTTTGGCCACACAATCATTACGATTGAAAGTCAAGGAGATAAAGCAGTTCATATGGGTGATATATTCCCGACTACTGCACATAAAAATCCTCTATGGGTAACGGCATATGATGATTATCCTATGCAATCGATTCGTGAAAAGGAACGCATGATACCATATTTTATCCAGCAACAATATTGGTTCTTGTTTTATCATGATGAAAACTACTTTGCTGTAAAATACAGCGATGATGGTGAAAACATAGATGCATATATTTTACGTGAAACATTAGTTGATAATAACTAAAATAAAGATGTATTACTAAACAAATTTTCAAGAATAAAAAATTGAGCCACATCCAATCTTACTAATTAGGGTGTGGCTCATTTTTAAGTTTTACGATCCAAATCAAATATGGATAAAATTCGTATTAACGCTCTACAATGTTAATGACTTCACCAGTATATGCATCTGCATAAAAATCATAATGAATATTTTGACCATTTTTAATAGTTGTAATTCCACCTTGATAAACTAAACGGTATTTATCAGTTTCAGGATGAACGAATGGTTCATAAACGATATATGAGCCTTTGACATTCATAAAATATGATTTTACTTCATTAAGTACTTTAACGGGATTATAGCGTTTACGATTAATAAATTGGATGATTGAAATGGTAGAAATAATTACAATGGCTACTGCAATTATTGTTGGAATTATATATTTCAGTTTAGTCATCATTTATGCTCCCTTGATTTCAAATTCATATCATTAGTTTACCATATTGAAGATGATATAATAACTTATAAGGAGTGAGAACTTTTATGAACATAAATAAAAAAGTAACATTACAACGAATTCAAACTTTAACTGAGCTTCATGGGGCACCAGGTTTTGAAGAAGAAGTAAAAAATTATATGACTCAGCAAATGGCGCCGTACGTAGATGAATTTATTGAAAATCGTATGGGTGGTTTTTTTGGTATGAAAAAATCTAAAAATCCAAATGCAAAACGTGTAATGATTGCAGCACATATGGATGAAATTGGATTTATGATTACAAACATCACTAAAAATGGAATGATTCAATTCACAAATTTAGGTGGTGTTGCAAATGATATTTGGCAAGGACAACGCTTAGTAATTAAAAATAGAAATGGCGATAAAATTATCGGTGTTGTTTCTAATATACCTAAACATTTTCGTACTGGTAGTGAAGGTGCACCGGAAATTAAAGATTTAACATTAGATATAGGTGCTCAAAATGAAGATGAGGTGCGTGAGCGCGGAATAGATATAGGAGATACAATTGTACCTCACACGCCATTCACACAGTTATCTGAACATCGTTATAGTGCTAAAGCATGGGATAATCGTTATGGTTGTGTCTTGGCAATTGAAATACTAGAATTATTAAAAGATATAGAATTAGATGTAGACTTGTATGTTGGTGCAAATGTTCAAGAAGAGGTTGGATTACGGGGTGCGAAAGCATCTGCAGAGATGATAGACCCAGACGTTGCATTTGTAGTCGATTGTTCACCTGCCAATGACGTTAAAGGTAATCAACCATTATCCGGTGAACTTGGTAAAGGTACGTTAATTCGCATAAAAGACGGTACAATGATTTTAAAGCCTGCATTTAGAGACTATTTATTAAAATTAGTAGAAGCACATGACATTGAACATCAATACTATATGTCACCAGGTGGAACAGATGGTGGAGAAATTCATAAAGCTAATATTGGTATTCCGACTGCAGTTATTGGTGTATGTGCACGATATATTCATAGTACAGACTCAGTATTTGATATAAGAGACTATTTTGCAGCTAGATCTTTACTTTCAGAAGCCATTTGTAATTTAGATAATAATCAAATAGAAACATTACAATATAAATAATCGGGTAATAACAATTATTATCTCTAAATAGTTATATATAATCATTAATTAAGGAGACATAAAAATGAAACAACTTGAATCAGAACAACAATTTGAATCTTTAAAACAAGGTGCTACAGTATTTGAATTCACTGCAGGCTGGTGTCCAGATTGTAGAGTGATAGAACCAGATTTACCGGAATTAGAAGCGAGATATCCTATGTTTGACTTCGTATCAGTAGACCGTGATAAATTTATGGATATTTGTATTGAAAATGGTATTATGGGGATTCCAAGTTTTCTAGTATATAAAAATGGAGAACTGCTTGGAAGTTATATTGGAAAAGAACGAAAATCAATTGAACAGATAGATGCATTTTTAGCTCAATACGTGTAATTTAGACTAGAGAAAAACGGGGTAATACTCGTTTTTCTCTGTTACTATGTGTCGATTTATTGTAAACTATTATAAGGTGCGAAATTAGGAGTGTTACATATGAATACCTTTCAAATGAGAGATAAATTAAAGGAACGTTTAAGCCATTTAGACGTTGATTTTAAATTTAATCGTGAAGAAGAAACTTTGCGTATTTATCGAACAGATAATAACAAAGGTATCACGATTAAACTTAACGCTATAGTCGCAAAATATGAAGATAAAAAAGAAAAAATTGTAGATGAAATTGTTTATTACGTTGATGAAGCTATTGCACAAATGGCAGATAAAACCCTTGAGAGTATATCATCTAGTCAAATTATGCCTGTCATTAGAGCGACTAGCTTTGATAAAAAAACTAAACAAGGTGTTCCTTTTATCTATGATGAGCATACTGCAGAAACAGCAGTTTATTATGCAGTCGATTTAGGGAAATCATATCGTTTAATTGATGAAAGCATGTTAGAGGATTTGAAGTTAACTGAACAACAAATAAGAGAAATGTCTCTGTTTAATGTTAGAAAATTGTCAAATTCATATACGACTGATGAAGTAAAAGGTAATATTTTTTATTTTATTAACTCAAATGACGGGTATGATGCAAGTAGGATACTAAATACTGCATTTTTAAATGAAATTGAGGCACAATGTCAAGGCGAAATGCTCGTAGCAGTGCCACACCAAGATGTGTTAATTATTGCAGATATACGCAATAAAACAGGATATGATGTGATGGCACATTTAACAATGGAATTTTTCACTAAAGGTCTAGTTCCAATTACATCATTATCCTTTGGATATAAACAGGGTCATCTTGAACCGATATTTATTTTAGGTAAAAATAATAAACAAAAAAGAGATCCAAACGTGATTCAGCGTTTAGAAGCAAATCGTCGTAAATTTAATAAAGATAAATAGAAATAATTGGATAAGGAGTTTTGTCATAATGAATTTATTTTACAATCCTAAATATGTAGGAGATGTCGCATTTTTACAAATTGAACCAGTTGAAGGTGAATTAAACTACAATAAAAAAGGTAACGTTGTTGAAATTACTAATGAAGGTAATGTTGTAGGTTATAATATTTTTGAAATTTCAAAAGATATAACAATTGAAGAAACAGGTCATATTAAATTAACTGATGAACTTGTAAATGTATTCCAAAAGCGTATTTCAGAAGCTGGTTTTGATTATAAATTAAATGCTGACCTATCACCGAAATTTGTAGTTGGCTATGTTGAAACTAAAGACAAACATCCTGATGCAGATAAATTAAGTGTACTAAATGTAAATGTTGGAAATGACACATTACAAATTGTATGTGGCGCGCCTAACGTTGAAGCTGGACAAAAAGTCGTTGTTGCTAAAGTAGGTGCAGTGATGCCTAGCGGTATGGTAATTAAAGATGCTGAATTACGTGGTGTTGCCTCAAGCGGTATGATTTGTTCAATGAAAGAATTGAATTTACCTAATGCACCTGAAGAAAAAGGTATTATGGTATTAAATGACAGCTATGAAATTGGACAAGCATTTTTTGAATAATTAAGGAAGGTAGTGAAAATATGAGCTGGTTTGATAAATTATTCGGCGAAGATAATGATTCAAATGATGACTTGATTCATAGAAAGAAAAAAAGACGTCAAGAATCACAAAATATAGATAACGATCATGACTCATTACTGCCTCAAAATAATGATATTTATAGTCGTCCGAGGGGGAAATTCCGTTTTCCTATGAGCGTAGCTTATGAAAATGAAAATGTTGAACAATCTGCAGATACTATTTCAGATGAAAAAGAACAATACCATCGAGACTATCGCAAACAAAGCCACGATTCTCGTTCACAAAAACGACATCGCCGTAGAAGAAATCAAACAACTGAAGAACAAAATTATAGTGAACAACGTGGGAATTCTAAAATATCACAGCAAAGTATAAAATATAAAGATCATTCACATTACCATACGAATAAGCCAGGTACATATGTTTCTGCAATTAATGGTATTGAGAAGGAAACGCACAAGTCAAAAACACACAATATGTATTCTAATAATACAAATCATCGTGCTAAAGATTCAACTCCAGATTATCACAAAGAAAGTTTCAAGACTTCAGAGGTACCGTCAGCTATTTTTGGCACAATGAAACCTAAAAAGTTAGAAAATGGTCGTATCCCTGTAAGTAAACCTTCAGAAAAAGTTGAGTCAGATAAACAAAAATATGATAAATATGTAGCTAAGACGCAAACGTCTCAAAATAAACATTTAGAACAAGAGAAACAAAATGATAGTGTTGTCAAACAAGGAACTGCCTCTAAATCATTAGATGAAAATGTATCATCAACAACAAAATCAACGCCTAATTATTCAAAAGTTGATAATACTATCAAAATTGAAAATATTTATGCTTCACAAATTGTTGAAGAAATTAGACGTGAACGAGAACGTAAAGTGCTTCAAAAGCGTCGATTTAAAAAAGCGTTGCAACAAAAGCGTGAAGAACATAAAAACGAAGAGCAAGATGCAATACAACGTGCAATTGATGAAATGTATGCTAAACAAGCGGAACGCTATGTTGGTGATAGTTCATTAAATGATGATAGTGACTTAACAGATAATAGTACAGAGGCTAGTCAGCTTCATACAAATGGCATAGAGAATGAAGCTGTATCAAATGATGAAAATAAACAAGCGTCAATACAAAATGAAGACACTGATGACACTCATGTAGATGAAAGTCCATACAATTATGAGGAAGTTAGTTTGAATCAAGTATCGACAACACAACAATTGTCAGATGATGAAGTTACGGTTTCGGATGTAACGTCTCAACGTCAATCAGCACTACAACATAACGTTGAAGTAAATGATCAAGATGAACTAAAAAATCAATCAAGATTAATTGCTGATTCAGAAGAAGATGGAGCAACGAATAAAGAAGAATATTCAGGAAGTCAAATCGATGATGCAGAGTTTTATGAATTAAATGATACAGAAGTAGATGAGAATACTACTTCAAATAGCGAAGATAATACCAATAGAAACGCGTCTGAAATGCATGTAGACGCTCCTAAAACGCAAGAGCACGCAGTAACTGAATCTCAAGTTAATAATATCGATAAAACGGTTGATAATGAAATTGAATTAGCGCCGCGTCATAAAAAAGATGACCAAACAAACTTAAGTGTCAACTCATTGAAAATGAATGATGTGAATGATGGTCATGTTGTGGAAGATTCAAGCATGAATGAAATAGAAAAGCATAACGCAGAAATTACAGAAAATGTGCAAAACGAAGCAGCTGAAAGTGAACAAAATGTCGAAGAGAAAACTATTGAAAACGTAAATCCAAAGAAACAGACTGAAAAGGTTTCAACTTTAAGTAAAAGACCATTTAATGTTGTCATGACGCCATCTGATAAAAAGCGTATGATGGATCGTAAAAAGCATTCAAAAGTCAATGTGCCTGAATTAAAGCCTGTACAAAGTAAGCAAGCTGTGAGCGAAAGCAAGACTGCGAGTCAAGCCACACCATCATCAAGCACTGATTCACAAGAGTCAAACACAAATGCATATAAAACAAATAATATGACATCAAACAATGTTGAGAGCAATCAACTTATTGGTCATGCAGAAACAGAAAATGATTATCAAAATGCACAACAATATTCAGAGCAGAAACCTTCTGCTGATTCAACTCAAACGGAAATATTTGAAGAAAGCCAAGATGATAATCAATTGGAAAATGAGCAAGTTGATCAATCAACTTCGTCTTCAGTTTCAGAAGTAAGCGACATAATTGAAGAAAGCGAAGAAACAACACATCCAAACAATACTAGTGGACAACAAGATAATGATGATCAACAAAAAGATTTAAAGCCTTCATTTTCAAATCAAAATGAAGATACAGCTAATGAAAATAGAACTCGGACGAATCAGCAAGATGTTGCAACAAATCAAGCTGTACAAACATCTAAGCCGATGATTCGTAAAGGCCCAAATATTAAATTGCCAAGTGTTTCATTACTAGAAGAACCACTAGTTATTGAGCCGGATGAGGACTGGATTACAGATAAAAAGAAAGAACTTAATGACGCATTATTTTACTTTAATGTACCTGCAGAAGTACAAGATGTAACTGAAGGTCCAAGTGTTACAAGATTTGAATTATCAGTTGAAAAAGGTGTTAAAGTTTCAAGAATTACGGCATTACAAGATGACATTAAAATGGCATTGGCAGCGAAAGATATTCGTATAGAAGCGCCAATTCCAGGAACTAGTCGTGTTGGTATTGAAGTTCCGAACCAAAATCCAACGACAGTCAACTTACGTTCTATTATTGAATCTCCAAGTTTTAAAAATGCTGAATCTAAATTAACAGTTGCGATGGGGTATAGAATTAATAATGAACCATTACTTATGGATATTGCTAAAACGCCACACGCACTAATTGCAGGTGCAACTGGATCAGGGAAATCAGTTTGTATCAATAGTATTTTGATGTCTTTACTATATAAAAATCACCCTGAGGAATTAAGATTATTACTTATCGATCCAAAAATGGTTGAATTAGCTCCTTATAATGGTTTGCCACATTTAGTTGCACCGGTAATTACAGATGTCAAAGCAGCTACACAGAGTTTAAAATGGGCCGTAGAAGAAATGGAAAGACGTTATAAGTTATTTGCACATTACCATGTACGTAATATAACAGCATTTAACAAAAAAGCACCATATGATGAAAGAATGCCAAAAATTGTCATTGTAATTGATGAGTTGGCTGATTTAATGATGATGGCTCCGCAAGAAGTTGAGCAGTCTATTGCTAGAATTGCTCAAAAAGCGAGAGCATGTGGTATTCATATGTTAGTAGCTACGCAAAGACCATCTGTCAATGTAATTACAGGTTTAATTAAAGCCAACATACCAACAAGAATTGCATTTATGGTATCATCAAGTGTAGATTCGAGAACGATATTAGACAGTGGTGGAGCAGAACGCTTGTTAGGATATGGCGATATGTTATATCTTGGTAGCGGTATGAATAAACCGATTAGAGTTCAAGGTACATTTGTTTCTGATGACGAAATTGATGATGTTGTTGATTTTATCAAACAACAAAGAGAACCGGACTATCTATTTGAAGAAAAAGAATTGTTAAAAAAAACACAAACACAATCACAAGATGAATTATTTGATGATGTTTGTGCATTTATGGTTAATGAAGGACATATTTCAACATCATTAATCCAAAGACATTTCCAAATTGGCTATAATAGAGCAGCAAGAATTATCGATCAATTAGAGCAACTCGGTTATGTTTCGAGTGCTAATGGTTCAAAACCAAGGGATGTTTATGTTACGGAAGCAGATTTAAATAAAGAATAATTATGAGTAAGGAGTTTTATATAATGACACACTATCATTTTGTCGGAATTAAAGGTTCTGGCATGAGTTCATTAGCACAAATCATGCATGATTTAGGACATGAAGTTCAAGGATCGGATATTGAGAACTACGTATTTACAGAAGTTGCTCTTAGAAATAAGGGGATAAAAATATTACCATTTGGTGCTAATAACATAAAAGAAGATATGGTAGTTATACAAGGTAATGCATTCGCGAGTAGCCATGAAGAAATAGTACGTGCACATCAATTGAAATTAGATGTTGTAAGTTATAATGATTTTTTAGGACAGATTATTGATCAATATACTTCAGTAGCTGTAACTGGTGCACATGGTAAAACTTCTACAACAGGTTTATTATCACATGTTATGAATGGTGATAAAAAGACTTCATTTTTAATTGGTGATGGCACAGGTATGGGATTGCCTGAAAGTGATTATTTCGCTTTTGAGGCATGTGAATATAGACGTCACTTTTTAAGTTATAAACCTGATTACGCAATTATGACAAATATTGATTTCGATCATCCTGATTATTTCAAAGATATTAATGATGTTTTTGATGCATTCCAAGAAATGGCACATAATGTTAAAAAAGGTATTATTGCTTGGGGTGATGATGAACATCTACGTAAAATTGAAGCAGATGTTCCAATTTATTACTATGGATTTAAAGATTCGGATGACATTTATGCTCAAAATATTCAAATTACGGATAAAGGTACTGCTTTTGATGTGTATGTGGATGGTGAGTTTTATGATCACTTCCTGTCTCCACAATATGGTGACCATACAGTTTTAAATGCATTAGCTGTAATTGCGATTAGTTATTTAGAGAAGCTAGATGTTACAAATATTAAAGAAGCATTAGAAACGTTTGGTGGTGTTAAACGTCGTTTCAATGAAACTACAATTGCAAATCAAGTTATCGTAGATGATTATGCACACCATCCAAGAGAAATTAGTGCTACAATTGAAACAGCACGAAAAAAATATCCACATAAAGAAGTTGTTGCAGTATTTCAACCACACACTTTCTCTAGAACACAAGCATTTTTAAATGAATTTGCAGAAAGTTTAAGTAAAGCAGATCGTGTATTCTTATGTGAAATTTTTGGATCAATTAGAGAAAATACTGGCGCATTAACGATACAAGATTTAATTGATAAAATTGAAGGTGCATCGTTAATTAATGAAGATTCTATTAATGTATTAGAACAATTTGATAATGCTGTTGTTTTATTTATGGGTGCAGGTGATATTCAAAAATTACAAAATGCATATTTAGATAAATTAGGCATGAAAAATGCGTTTTAATATGTTTATAATAGAGTAGTATGGGTATTTATTATTAATGACATTATTACATGTTAATTAGGAGGCGTTTTTAATGGATTGGATTTTACCAATTGCTGGAATTATCGCTGCGATTGCATTCTTAATTTTATGTATCGGTATCGTAGCTGTATTAAATTCTGTTAAGAAAAACTTAGATTATGTTGCAAAAACACTTGATGGTGTAGAAGGTCAAGTTCAAGGTATTACTCGTGAAACAACAGATTTACTTCATAAAGTAAACCGTTTAACTGAGGATATCCAAGGTAAAGTAGATCGTTTAAACTCAGTTGTAGATGCTGTTAAAGGTATCGGTGACTCAGTACAAACGTTAAACAGCTCTGTAGATCGTGTAACAAATTCAATTACACATAATATTTCTCAAAATGAAGATAAAATCTCACAAGTTGTTCAATGGTCAAATGTTGCAATGGAAATTGCAGACAAATGGCAAAATAGACACTACCGTCGTGGAAGTGCAAATTACAAAGCTAATAATGTAGCAACTGATGCAAATCATAGCTATACTTCTCGAGTAGATAAATAATTAATAATTAAACAAATGCACTTAAATGAGGTTGTTACTTATTTAAGTGCATTTGTTATAGGAGGATATACAAATGACGCAACAACAAAATAATAAAAGAACATTAAAAAATAAACACACTTATCAAAATGAACCACTACCAAACCGTAAAGATTTTGTTGTTAGTTTTATAACTGGCGCGCTTGTTGGTTCAGCTTTAGGTTTGTATTTTAAAAATAAAGTTTATCAAAAAGCAGATGATTTAAAAGTCAAAGAACAAGAACTGTCGCAAAAGTTTGAAGAAAGAAAAACGCAACTTGAAGAAACGGTTGCCTTTACAAAAGAACGTGTTGAAGGATTTTTAAACAAATCTAAAAATGAGCAAGCGGCATTAAAAGCACAACAAGCAGCGATAAAAGAAGAAGCAAGTGCAAATAATTTAAGTGATACATCACAAGAAGCACAAGAGATTCAAGAAGCTAAAAGAGAAACACAAGCAGAAACAGATAAAAGTGTAGCTGTATCAAATGAAGAATCAAAAGCATCGACATTAAACGTATCGAAAGAAGAGTCACAAGCTGAAAGATTAGCAAACGCTGCAAAACAGAAGCAAGCTAAATTAACACCAGGTTCAAAAGAGAGTCAATTAACTGAAGCGTTATTTGCAGAAAAACCAGTTGCTAAAAATGACTTGAAAGAAATTCCTCAATTAGTTACTAAAAAGAATGACGTATCAGAGACAGAGACAGTTAATACAGATAATAAAGACACTGTTAAACAAAAAGAAGCTAAATTTGAAAATGGTGTTATTACACGTAAAGCTGATGAAAAAACAACTAATAATACAGCTGTTGACAAGAAATCAGGTAAACAATCTAAAAAAACAACACCTTCAAATAAACGAAATGCATCAAAAGCATCTACAAATAAAACTTCAAGTCAGAAAAAGCAACATAATAAGAAATCATCACAAGGTGCAAAGAAACAAAGTAGTTCAAGTAAGTCAACTCAAAAGAATAATCAAACTAGTAATAAGAATTCAAAAACAACAAATGCTAAGTCATCCAATGCATCAAAAACGTCAAATGCTAAAGTTGAAAAAGCTAAAAGTAAAATAGAGAAACGTACATTCAATGACTAAGATTACTAAAATCGTTTAATAATCAATCATAGCAGTAAGCTATGTATTATATTTTTAAAAATTGAATTTCAAAATAAAAGGTAGGCATTCAGGTGCTTACCTTTTTTGATATCATCAGTTTATTTTGAAAGGCAACGCGATCATTCCATGTATTTATGTTGTTTGTAACATCGTTAGATTACAATAGTGATATTGCACATTTTAAGCTGAAGATGGAAAAATATTCGATAATCAAATAAACAATGAATCTTAGAAGGTACAATGATGTTCACTAATTCAAATATAGCCGAATATGTTGGTGAGTGATGTTCACTATAGATTTATATTAATATACAAAGGTTGTTAATTTTTATTAAGCGTTAGGTTGAATGTATGAGAATTTTAGATTTATAATAGAAGATAGAAACGAAAATTTTTCTTAAAAGCAGTAATGTTGACTCATAATAAGCTATAATAGTAAGACTTATTTAATTGATTAACATGTGCTAATAAATATCAATATAGAATATAACTTTCCAATAATGACTGAGAAAATCGAAATGTCAGTCTTGAATCATATAGTTAGAAAATTGATTATTTTCTGTCAATTTAGGGTTGAACTATACATATGATATTGTTAGAATATTTTTTAACATTATATTTTATTGCTTTAAAGTGGAATATACTTGAAATAATTAGTAGAGGTGAGTAAGGATGAGTAATAAATTAGAATCATACAGAAGTGAGATTGTATCACTTAATCATCAAATTTTAGATTTATTGTCTAAACGTGGCGAGTTAGCTCAAAAAATTGGTGAAGAAAAATTAAAACAAGGTACACGTATCTATGATCCACAACGCGAAAAAGAAATGCTTAACGACTTAATTGATAGCAACAAAGGACCATTTAACGATAATACAATTAAGCAATTATTTAAAGAAATTTTTAAAGCCTCTACAGATTTACAAAAATCTGAAAATGAAAAACATTTATATGTATCACGTAAGTTGAAACCTGAAGATACGATTGTGACATTTGATAATGGGGGCATTATTGGAGATGGCAACAAATCATTTGTATTTGGACCATGCTCAGTTGAATCATTTGAACAAGTAGAAGCGGTAGCTAAAAATTTACATGCCAAAGGTGAAAAGTTTATTCGTGGCGGTGCTTTTAAACCACGTACATCGCCTTATGACTTCCAAGGCCTAGGTGTTGAAGGACTTAAAATACTTAAACAGATTAAAGATAAATACGATTTAAATGTAGTTAGTGAAATTGTAAATCCTAATGATTTTGAAGTAGCCGACGAATATTTAGATGTATTCCAAATTGGTGCACGTAATATGCAAAATTTTGAGTTATTAAAAGAAGCCGGGCGTACGAAAAAGCCTATTCTATTAAAACGTGGTTTATCTGCAACGATTGAAGAATTTGTGTATGCTGCAGAATACATTGCTTCTCAAGGTAACCAAAACATTATTTTATGTGAACGCGGAATCCGAACTTATGAAAAGGCGACACGTAACACTTTAGATATTTCAGCAGTACCAATTTTAAAACAAGGTACACATTTACCAGTCATGGTAGATGTTACGCATAGTACAGGTCGTAAAGATATCATGTTACCAACTGCGAAAGCAGCATTAGCAGTAGGTGCTGATGGAGTTATGGCTGAGGTGCATCCAGATCCATCTGTTGCACTTAGTGATGCGGGTCAACAAATGGATTTAGATGAATTCCAAGCATTTTATGATGAATTAAAGCCTTTAGCTGATTTATATAACGCTAAAAAGTTAAAATAATATTCCAAGGAAACTATAGACTACTTAACTAATATGTCATGTTGAAGTAGAATATTATCTTTGAATTGACAATTTTAAACTAGTAGCCATTCTAAGAGTATATTACTTTTAGAGTGGCTATTATTTTTTGTAAAGAAATAAAGGCTATACTACACTTAACGATTGTTATAATATTTCGACACTTGTCCAATTTCACAATTATTAAAGAATATGACTGATAGCAGTAATTAAAATTATAACTATGAATTATCTGTAAATATAATAGATTCACACATTTGTTACTGAAATGTGAACATTTTTCAACAAATGCAATTGATATTTGAAAAGGCTTTCTCAAAATATTACAATTAAAAATGAAAAAATTTTATATAAAATTAAAATATATCGTTCGTTATCATTTAGCGGTTGTTTTTATTTCAAGCTTTTCGCTAAATTTTTCCAAACAAAAATATGTTACTGTAAATTAAAATATGGTAAACTATGAAAATGAAATGAAAACATGTTATTATAATGAATAAAACGTTTACAAGGAGGAAATTATGACAGTTACTATATATGATGTAGCAAGAGAAGCGCGTGTCTCTATGGCCACAGTGTCGCGTGTTGTTAATGGGAACCAAAATGTTAAAGCAGAAACTAAAAATAAAGTTAACGAAGTCATTAAGCGTTTGAATTATCGTCCAAATGCTGTTGCTAGAGGTTTAGCTAGTAAAAAGACAACAACAGTAGGTGTGATCATTCCAGATATATCTAATATCTATTATTCACAACTTGCTCGTGGACTTGAAGATATTGCAACAATGTATAAATATCACTCAATTATTTCAAATTCAGATAACGATCCTGAAAAGGAAAAAGAAATTTTTAATAACTTATTAAGTAAACAAGTTGATGGTATTATTTTCCTTGGTGGTACAATTACTGAAGAAATGAAAGAATTGATAAATCAATCATCTGTACCTGTAGTAGTATCAGGAACAAATGGTAAGGATGCACATATAGCATCTGTTAATATTGATTTTACTGAAGCTGCGAAAGAAATTACGGGAGAATTAATTGAAAAAGGCGCTAAATCATTTGCTTTAGTAGGTGGAGAACATTCTAAAAAAGCTCAAGAAGATGTTTTAGCAGGTTTAACTGAAGTGTTAAATAAAAATGGCCTTCAATTAGGTGATACATTGAATTGTTCTGGTGCTGAAAGTTATAAAGAAGGCGTAAAAGCTTTTGCTAAAATGAAAGGTAATCTTCCAGATGCTATATTATGTATCAGTGACGAAGAAGCTATTGGTATCATGCATAGTGCAATGGATGCTGGTATTAAAGTTCCAGAGGAATTACAAATTATTAGTTTCAATAATACACGCTTAGTTGAGATGGTTAGACCACAACTTTCTAGTGTTATTCAACCATTATATGATATCGGTGCAGTAGGGATGCGCTTATTAACAAAATATATGAACGATGAAAAGATAGAAGAACCAAATGTAGTTTTACCACACAGAATTGAATACCGAGGAACTACAAAATAAATTCACAAAATTAGGCATTCATCTAACGACCCGACTTATACGGGTGTTGGAAGAATGCCTTTTATTTATCTTTTAAAATCGTTGCAGATTAGGTGACTTATTGACGAGTAGATTCGTACCAACTCGCTATATGTAAAGCTAATTTTTTATTTTTTTCACTAATTTCTTTTGTGCGGGGGACATAGGTATAATCATTTAAACGATCTTCCCATTTTTTAGGTAATAATTCAGATGAATAATGTTTCCATTTATTAATCCATTCTAATGGTAAATAACCACTTTGAATTGGTTGATCAATTAAACTTAAGAATACATGACTCCATGCACGTGGTACGACTCTCCAAATATTGTAGCCTCCGCCACCAAACATAATTACCTTCCCATTCGTATAAGTATCAGCTAAATATTTTACAAAATATGGAATTTCATATAATGAATGTAACGTACAATTTAGATGAGTTAGTGGATCACGATAATGTATATCGACACCATTTACGCTTAGAATAATATCAGGTTTAAAACTCTTTACGACAGGCTCAACTGTTAATTTAAAACACTCCAAAAATGATGCATCTTCTGTATACGGTTCAAGTGGGACATTAATAGTGTGTCCATAGCCGATATCTTCACCGCGCTCAGTATAGTGACCAGAGCCTGGGAAAAGAAACTTTCCGGTTTCATGGATAGAATAAGTAGTAACATGGTTATCAGCATAGAAACTCCATTGTGTACCATCTCCATGATGTGCATCGGTATCTATGATTAAAACGCGTTGATTGTATTCTTTAGCTAAGTATTGTGCGGTAATTGCAATATCATTGTATATACAAAAACCACTAGCTCGACCAGGTTGAGCGTGATGCAAACCACCACCTAAGTGACAACCATTTAATACTTTGCCTGACATAATAAGATCTGCTAAAGTTAAAGCGCCTCCAACAATTGTGGCACTATGGCGGTGCATATGTTTAAATTGACCATTCTCTTCATCATTTAATCCATATTTCTTAGCCTCATCTTCACTGATAATGCCATGTGAAGCATGCTTAATAGCTTCGACGTAATCATATTTATGAATTAACATTAATTCGTCATCTGTTGCAATTCTAGGTTGTACTATTTGTTCTGGAGACAATAAATTTGCATTCAAAAGTAGCTCTGTTGTTAATTTTAAACGCATTTGATTGAAGGGATGTTGGTCATGAAATCGATATTGTAATAACTTATCTGAATAAACATATGCAGTTTTTGATGAATGTTGTTGCATATAATCCCTCCGATATTCCAAAAATTAAAAGAAAAACCGATTCATATAACGAATATCATCAAACGCTTGTTGCTGTTCTAATGTAATATTTTTGCCAATTCTTGCCATTAAACAATTAGCTGGATGACTTGTTATTTCTGGATCATCTGTAGCGAATATTTCAAGTCCACCAGTTGCCATTAACCGCTGCATTAATTTTTTATAGTCAAATACATCTAACTTTGAATTTTTTAAATCCCAATGCCAGTAATACTCTGTAGTTATAACGATATAATCCTCGAATTCTGGTGTGGAAAGGCTAAGTTGTATTAGCTTTTCTGCAAGTTGTAATTGCCTAAAATTGATGCTGACTTCAATTGCCCCCAATTCGATTAAATATGGAAGGTTACCTGTAGACCAGCGCTCAATTTCATCAGGATAGTGGAAAGTGACATAACCCACAATGAGTTCATCTTGGCGAGCAACATAAATTCTACCTTCCGGTAATGTTGTAATTTCTAACAAAGCTTCATACTGATCTTCAGCATCTCTAAATGCGGTTAAATGCGCATCGAAAGTAAGCGCTTTCAAATCTTCGTGTGTTAAAGGACCTTCAATAACAAATTGCTTGTCATGAATGTAATAATCTTCGGATTGATACGTCTTTAAATGATTCATATTTTCAACTCCTCAATCGACGTCGTGATTGTATTAAATTCATTATATAGAAAATTTACAATAATTAATACTAGAAAAAGGATAAAAGTAAAAATTTTGAATAATTAGAAATGTTATGTATAATATTGAGAAAGAAAGCGTTTTCACATAACAAAGGGGGAGTTTCAAATGAAAGTCGAAGTTTATAAAGGAGCGCAAGGCAAACATAACCTTAAAGATTATGAAGAAACATATAATACTTTTGATTGGAAAGACGTAGAACAAGCATTTTCTTGGAGTGAAACTGGAAAAATGAACATGGCATATGAATGTATAGATCGCCATGTAGATCAAGGATCAGGGGATAAAATAGCGTTAAATTACAAAGATGAGCACAGAAAAGAATCGTATACTTATAAAGATATGCAACGGTTATCTAATAAAGCAGCGAATGTTTTGTCTGAACATGCAGAAGTTGACAAAGGTGACAGAGTATTTATATTTATGTCGCGTACACCTGAACTATATTTTGCGTTGTTAGGTGTTTTAAAAATTGGTGCAATTGTTGGGCCGTTATTTGAAGCATTTATGGAAAAGGCAGTTGCGGATAGATTAGAGAACAGTGAAGCTAAAGTGTTAATTACTAATAAGGCATTGTTACCTCGAGTACCTGTAGATAAATTACCGAACTTGAAAAAAATTGTTGTTGTAGATGAGAATGTAGAAGACAATTACATAGACTTTATTAGTTTGATGGAAACTGCTAGCGATGAATTTGACATTGAATGGTTAAAGTCGGATGATGGTTTGATTTTACATTATACATCAGGTTCTACTGGGCAACCTAAAGGTGTATTGCATGTTCAACAAGCAATGTTAGTGCACTATATTTCTGGAAAATATGTATTAGATTTACAAGAAGATGATGTTTATTGGTGTACAGCAGATCCAGGTTGGGTTACAGGAACATCTTATGGTATTTTTGCATCATGGTTAAATGGCGCTACAAATTGTATAGCTGGTGGTCGCTTTTCACCAGAACAGTGGTATAGTATGATTGAAGATTTTAAAGTGACGATTTGGTATACGGCACCAACAGCTTTAAGAATGTTAATGAGTGCTGGTGACGATATTGTTGAGAAATATGACTTGTCATCGTTACGTTCGATTCTATCAGTAGGTGAGCCTTTAAATCCTGAAGTTATAAAATGGGCGAAAAAAGTATACGGTTTAACGGTGTTAGATACTTGGTGGATGACAGAAACAGGTGGACATATGATTGTTAACTATCCAACGATGGACGTCAAGCTTGGCTCAATGGGCAAACCATTACCTGGTATTCAAGCTGCAATTATCGATGATGCAGGTAATGAATTACCACCAAATCGAATGGGCAACCTTGCTATAAAAAAAGGCTGGCCATCAATGATGTATCGTATCTGGAAGAATCCAGAAAAATATAAGTCATATTTTATTGGAGACTGGTATGTATCTGGTGATTCGGCATATAAAGATGAAGATGGTTACTTCTGGTTCCAAGGACGTGTTGATGATGTAATTATGACAGCTGGTGAACGAGTTGGACCATTTGAGGTTGAGTCTAAATTGGTTGAACACGAAGCAGTTGCCGAAGCAGGAATTATTGGTAAACCTGATCCGGTTCGCGGTGAAATAATTAAGGCGTTTGTTGCACTGAGAAAAGGATATGAACCAACAGACGAATTAAAAGAAGAAATTCGTTTATTTGTTAAAGAAGGTTTGTCGGCGCATGCAGCACCACGTGAAATCGAATTTAAAGATAAATTACCTAAAACACGCTCAGGTAAAATTATGAGACGTGTATTAAAAGCTTGGGAATTAAATTTAGATGCAGGGGATTTAAGTACAATGGAATAATGACATGAATGTTATTGAAGATTTCTTTCGAAGATAAAAGGAGACAACATATTTCATGTTAATGTTTATATATTAGTTTACTTTATGATAAGCAATATAAAGAGCTGTTAACTTGTGTCATATCATTTCGTAGAAAGCATTTGAAAATGATGACATAACAATAATGGTATATCTTTATATTGCTTTTTATTTTTAATATGACCTTTGAAAGATGATTATTTTAAATAATAGAAAAATATAGTTATCAATAGTATCAAGCGCTAAAAGTTGTATAATGCAAAACTTTAATAAGTGAATTTATTGCAAAAATGAAAGCGCTAACCCGATTTAGTCGACAAGTTTTTAACAGTTCGTTATTATATGAATGTAAGTAAAAATTTCTTAGCTACAACTTACATATTTAAAATGCATAAATTAAACAAAAAGGGGCGAAAAAAGATGACTCATTTATCAGATTTAGATATTGCGAATCAATCAACACTACAACCAATTAAGGCTATTGCTGCATCGGTAGGCATTTCAGAGGATGCATTAGAACCTTATGGTCATTACAAAGCTAAAATCGACATTAATAAAATTACGCCAAGAGATAGCAAAGGGAAAGTTGTTTTAGTAACTGCGATGAGTCCAACACCAGCAGGTGAAGGTAAATCAACAGTTACTGTTGGTTTAGCTGACGCATTTCATGAGTTGAAGAAGAACGTTATGGTAGCGTTACGTGAACCTGCCTTAGGACCAACTTTCGGTATTAAAGGTGGCGCAACTGGTGGTGGTTATGCGCAAGTCTTACCAATGGAAGATATCAACTTACATTTTAATGGGGATTTCCATGCGATTACAACTGCTAATAATGCATTGTCTGCGTTTATAGATAATCATATTCACCAAGGTAATGAGTTAGGAATCGATCAAAGACGTATTGAATGGAAACGTGTATTAGATATGAATGATCGTGCACTTAGACATGTAAACGTTGGATTAGGTGGACCTACAAATGGTGTACCACGTGAAGATGGCTTTAATATTACAGTAGCGTCTGAAATTATGGCGATTTTATGTTTAAGTAGAAGTATTAAAGACTTAAAAGATAAAATTAGTCGTATTACTATTGGTTACACTAGAGATCGCAAGCCAGTTACAGTTGCAGATTTAAAAGTGCAAGGTGCACTTGCAATGATTTTAAAAGATGCAATTAAACCAAACTTAGTACAATCAATTGAAGGGACACCAGCATTAGTTCATGGTGGACCATTTGCGAATATCGCACACGGTTGTAACTCAATTTTAGCAACTGAAACAGCACGTGATTTAACTGATATCGTTGTAACGGAAGCTGGATTTGGTTCAGACTTAGGCGCTGAAAAATTCATGGACATTAAGGCACGTGAAGCTGGATTCGACCCAGCAGCAGTTGTAGTTGTAGCAACGATTCGTGCATTAAAAATGCATGGTGGTGTAGCAAAAGATAATTTAAAAGAAGAAAATGTAGAAGCAGTAAAAGCAGGAATTGTTAATTTAGAGCGTCATGTTAATAATATTAAAAAATTCGGTGTAGAACCGGTTGTTGCAATTAATGTATTTATACATGATACCGATGCAGAAGTAGAATATGTAAAATCTTGGGCTAAAGAAAATAACGTACGAATTGCCTTAACTGAAGTTTGGGAAAAAGGTGGTAAAGGTGGCGTTGACTTAGCAAATGAAGTATTAGAAGTCATTGATCAACCTAATTCATTTAAACCTTTATATGAATTAGAATTACCATTAGAGCAAAAGATTGAAAAGATTGTGACTGAAATCTATGGCGGTTCAAAAGTAACGTTTAGCAGTAAAGCGCAAAAACAATTAAAACAATTTAAAGAAAATGGTTGGGATAATTACCCAGTATGTATGGCGAAAACACAATATTCATTCTCAGATGATCAAACGTTGTTAGGTGCACCATCAGGATTTGAAATTACAATTCGTGAATTAGAAGCGAAAACAGGTGCAGGATTTATCGTAGCATTGACAGGTGCGATCATGACTATGCCTGGTTTACCTAAAAAACCAGCAGCATTAAACATGGATGTTACTGACGATGGTCATGCAATTGGGTTATTCTAATATATCATGGCAATTGTTTAATAAAGATAAGTAAATAGTTTAATAGACCGGACTGTTGGAGATGCATTATTTCAGCAGTTCGGTTTTTTTGCTGTGCTAAAAATAGATTCAATTTGGTGAATCTAAAGGCAATGTTTGAAGGTAGTTAATTAATGTATTCGAAGATAAAAAGTGGGCTTGAAGAATAGGAAAGCGATGCAATGAATATTCATATTAAAAAATTTTAATAAAATAGGTTGCAATATTTAATTGGTATGCGCTACAATTAACACTAACAATTGATATTGATAATTATTATCAATTAAATACTATCTTATAGGAGTTGTTAACAACATGAACAAACATCACCCAAAATTAAGGTCTTTCTATTCTATTAGAAAATCAACTCTAGGCGTTGCATCGGTCATTGTCAGTACACTATTTTTAATTACTTCTCAACATCAAGCGCAAGCAGCAGAAAATACAAATACTTCAGACAAAATCTCGGAAAATCAAAATAATAATGCAACTACGACTCAGCCACCAAAAGATACAAATCAAACACAACCTGCTACGCAACCAGCAAACACTGCGAAAAACTATCCTGCAGCGGATGAATCACTTAAAGATGCAATTAAAAATCCTGCAGTAGAAAATAAAGAACATGACATAGGTCCAAGAGAACAAGTTAATTTTCAATTATTAGATAAAAACAATGAAACGCAGTACTATCACTTTTTCAGTATCAAAGATCCAGCAGATGTATATTACACTAAAAAGAAAGCAGAGGTTGAATTAGATATAAACACTGCTTCAACATGGAAAAAGTTTGAAGTATATGAAAACAATCAAAAATTGCCAGTGAGACTTGTATCTTATAGTCCTGTTCCAGAAGACCATGCCTATATTCGATTCCCTGTTTCAGATGGTACGCAAGAGCTGAAAATTGTCTCTTCAACTCAAATTGATGATGAACCTGAAACAAATTATGATTATACTAAATTAGTATTTGCTAAACCTATTTATAACGATCCTTCACTTGTAAAATCAGATACAAATGATGCAGTAACAACGAATGATCAATCAAGTTCAGATGCAAGTAATCAAACAAATACGAATACATCTAATCAAAATACATCAACGACCAACAATGCTAATAATCAACCGCAGGCAACGACCGATATGAGTCAACCTGCACAACCAAAATCGTCAGCGAATGCAGATCAAGCGTCAAGCCAACCAGCTCATGAAACAAATTCTAATGGTAATACTAACGATAAAACGAATGAGTCAAGTAATCAGTCGGATGTTAATCAACAGTATCCACCAGCAGATGAATCGCTACAAGATGCAATTAAAAACCCGGCTATCATCGATAAAGAACATACAGCTGATAATTGGCGACCAATTGATTTTCAAATGAAAAATGATAAAGGTGAAAGACAGTTCTATCATTATGCTAGTACTGTTGAACCAGCAACTGTCATTTTTACAAAAACAGGACCAATAATTGAATTAGGTTTAAAGACAGCTTCAACATGGAAGAAATTTGAAGTTTATGAAGGTGACAAAAAGTTACCAGTCGAATTAGTATCATATGATTCTGATAAAGATTATGCCTATATTCGTTTCCCAGTATCTAATGGTACGAGAGAAGTTAAAATTGTGTCATCTATTGAATATGGTGAGAACATCCATGAAGACTATGATTATACGCTAATGGTCTTTGCACAGCCTATTACTAATAACCCAGACGACTAT
Source organism: Staphylococcus sp. EG-SA-10 (assembly GCF_017151945.1). Lineage (NCBI taxonomy): Bacteria > Bacillati > Bacillota > Bacilli > Caryophanales > Staphylococcaceae > Staphylococcus > Staphylococcus sp. EG-SA-10. Next base: position 133,747 of record NZ_JACVZJ010000006.1, on the reverse strand, counting down.
GTGGATGAGGAAACATACAATTTACAAAAATTATTAGCTCCGTATCACAAAGCTAAAACGTTAGAAAGACAAGTTTATGAATTAGAAAAATTACAAGAGAAATTGCCAGAAAAATATAAGGCAGAATATAAAAAGAAATTAGACCAAACGAGAGTTGAGTTAGCCGATCAAGTTAAGTCTGCAGTGACAGAATTTGAAAATGTTACACCTACAAATGATCAATTAACAGATGTACAAGAGGCTCATTTTGTTGTTTTTGAAAGTGAAGAAAATAGTGAGTCAGTCATGGATGGATTTGTTGAACATCCATTCTATACAGCAACTTTAAATGGTCAAAAATATGTAGTGATGAAAACAAAGGATGACAGTTACTGGAAAGATTTAATTGTAGAAGGTAAACGTGTCACAACTGTTTCTAAAGATACTAAAAATAATTCTAGAACGTTGATTTTCCCATATATACCTGACAAAGCAGTTTACAATGCGATTGTTAAAGTAGTTGTGGCAAACATTGGTTATGAAGGTCAATATCATGTCAGAATTATAAATCAGGATATCAAGACAAAAGATGATGACACATCACAAAATAACACGAGTGAACCGCTAAATGTACAAACAGGACAAGAAGATAATGTTACTGCAACGGATACAGCTACAAATAACAGTATTGAAACAACTCCAAGTGAGGCAACTGATAAAGTAGATTTGATAGAACCAGAGTCTGACATGGTTAAAGATACTGATAGTAGTGTTGACAAAGATGCGCATCATGATGTTGATCATTTATCCGATATGTCGGGTAACACTCACTTCGATAAGTATGATCTTAAAGAAATGGATACTCAAATTGCTAAAGACACTGATAAGGGTGTTGATAATAGCGTTGGAATGTCATCTTATGTCGATACTGATAAAGACTCTAATAAAAATAAAGACAAAGTCATACAGCTGGATCATATTACCGATAAAAATAAAGTTAATAATACTGGAACTGAAACAAACATTGATACAATGAAATATCATCCTATCAGTACTATCAAAGTTACTGACAAAAAAACAACTGAACATCTGCCGAGTGATATTCATAAAACTGTAGACAAAACAGTGAAAACAAAAGAAAAGGCCGGCACACCATCGAAAGAAAACAAACTTAGTCAATCTAAAATGCTACCAAAAACTGGAGAAACAACTTCAAGCCAATCATGGTGGAGCTTATATGCGTTACTAGGTATGTTAGCTTTATTCATTCCTAAATTCAGAAAAGAATCTAAATAATTAACTGGATATAGCATATGTATGATTAACTTTGTAGACAATGTGAAAGCAATTAAATTATAAACTATTGATTGGTTTAATGGCTTTCCTTTAGAGTATTTAAAATAAAGAACAGCAGTGAGAAATTTTCTAATTGAAAATAATCTTACTGCTGTTTTTAATATTTGGATGCTTTGTTGTGGTTACTTTAAAAACTGAACATCAATTAACGCTTTTTTCGATTTAACAAATGTGATTTAATATCATATTTTAATGCGTCGTTGTATTCTTTTTCAGTGATTTGATCTTCGATTAACATACGCTTTAATACATAATGTTGTCTTTGAATACTATATTTCAAATCTTTATCTGATTTTAACGTTCCATCTTTTTCGTAGGGTGTATAGCCATATGGGCTTTGCAACAAACCGATAAGGTATGCAGATTGTGCAATTGATAAATCTTTTGGTGGAATACCAAATAAACTATATGAAGCGGATGCAATTCCGGAAATATTAGCGCCATTATAATCTCTACCGAAGGGAACTATATTTAAATATGTATATATAATTTCATCTTTTGAGAGTAGGTGTTCTAACCTAATTGCTAGGCGAAGTTCATTTGCTTTTCTACTATATGTTTTTTCGTTGGTAAGAACTTGATTTTTAACAAGTTGTTGTGTAATTGTGCTACCACCTGAACTTTGATTAGTATTAAAAATATCTTGTATCATTGCTCTTAAAATCGCCTTTGGTAAGATGCCATCATGTTTATAAAATAAAGTGTCTTCAGATGACGTTAATGCTTTAATGACATTTGGGCTTGATGTTTTAGGGCCTATAATGAGTGAGTTTTGAGAATGATTATACTCATATAACAAATTTTTGTTATTATGATCTAATAATTCATCGCCAGGTATTTGTCGAACTTTTTTTATTAAAGCATCATCTGATAATGAGTCGGACGTTTTAGTTAAATGATGAAAATATAAAGACATCGCAATCACAGCGATAGCAACGATGGCAATGAAAATCATAAATATAAAAACAATGACATGTTTGATAGCTTTATATATCTTTTCAAAATGATATATACGATGATTCAATTGATGATTGTTGTCTTGATTCGTCATCTTTAACCTCCTAAATTACGTATAGTATACCATATTTAAGCAATTTGACTTTTATTTTAACGTTAATTATAATTAGGGAAAATGCATAAAGAATAGGATAAAAGGACAAGTAATATTATTTGAAATCATCAGAGAGCTAGTGGTCGCTGTGAACTAGTGTTTTTAATAGTATGAATACACCTTTATAACTAACATGTCCTACGTTTATTAATGAACGTATCATTAATAGAGTGAACATTATCTTATGATTATGTTTAAGTTTGGTGGTAACGTGCAATCGCGCCCTTACATATTTGTTGTAAGGGTTTTTTTACGTTCAAAAAGCTTTAAAGTATTTTAACAAATATTCACTAAATAATTATAAATAGGAGGAATTAATAATGACGAATGTATTAATTGAAGATTTAAAATGGAGAGGCCTTATTTATCAACAAACTGATGAACAAGGTATTGAAGATTTATTAAATAAAGAACAAGTGACGTTATACTGCGGTGCCGATCCAACGGCAGATAGCTTACACATTGGTCACTTACTACCATTCTTAACCTTAAGACGTTTTCAAGAACATGGACATCGTCCTATCGTTTTAATTGGCGGTGGTACAGGTATGATTGGTGATCCATCGGGTAAATCAGAAGAACGTGTGCTACAAACAGAAGAACAAGTAGATAAAAATATCGAAGGTATTAGTAAGCAAATGCACAATATTTTTGAATTTGGAACAGACCATGGTGCAGTGCTTGTTAATAATAGAGACTGGTTAGGACAAATTTCATTAATTAGCTTTTTACGTGACTATGGTAAACACGTCGGCGTTAATTACATGTTAGGTAAAGATTCAATCCAAAGTCGTTTAGAACATGGTATTTCATATACAGAATTCACATACACGATTTTACAAGCTATTGATTTCGGTCATTTGAATAGAGAACTGAATTGTAAGATTCAAGTAGGTGGATCAGATCAATGGGGTAATATCACAAGTGGTATTGAATTAATGCGTCGTATGTATGGTCAAACAGACGCATACGGTTTAACTATTCCGCTTGTAACTAAATCAGATGGTAAGAAATTTGGTAAATCTGAGTCAGGTGCTGTTTGGTTAGATGCTGAAAAAACAAGTCCTTATGAATTTTATCAATTCTGGATTAATCAATCAGACGAAGATGTAATTAAATTCTTAAAATACTTTACTTTCTTAGGAAAAGAAGAAATTGATCGCTTAGAACAATCTAAAAATGAAGCACCGCATTTACGTGAAGCTCAAAAAACATTAGCTGAAGAAGTAACTAAATTTATTCATGGTGAAGATGCATTAAATGATGCAATCCGTATTTCACAAGCATTATTTAGTGGTGATTTAAAATCATTATCAGCGAAAGAATTAAAAGATGGATTTAAAGATGTGCCTCAAGTGACATTATCAAATGACACAACAAATATCGTTGAAGTCCTTATTGAAACAGGCATTTCTCCTTCTAAACGACAAGCACGTGAAGATGTTAACAATGGTGCGATTTATATTAATGGTGAGAGACAACAAGATGTTAATTATGCTTTAGCACCAGAAGATAAAATTGATGGCGAATTTACGATTATTCGTCGCGGTAAGAAAAAATACTTCATGGTTAACTATCAATAAATATAATTGCATAGCTAAATAAATTAGAGCCTACTCATTACATTCTTAGGAATGAATATGAGTAGGCTCTTAATGTACTTTTCTGTCTGTAAATTATCTAAAGAAATCTCTATCGCCTTGGCCAGGTGATTGACGCTCTGATCGGCTTTGACGTTTTGGTTGTTCTTTTTGTTGTTTTAATTTCACTTTAACTTCTTTAGTTTTACCATCACGGATAACGGTAACAGTGACTGATTCACCAGGCTTTTTATTTTCATACAAATAGCTTCTTAAATCAACATCATCTTTAATTTTCTTGCCATCAATTTCTGTAATAATATCACCTTTTTTAAGATCAATATCACTATCAGCTTTTGCGACATAAATACCGTCTTCGCTATCAGTATGAAGTTGCTCGCGCTCTTCTTCAGGAATATCTTTCAAATTAATTAAACCAATACCAATCGAAGGGCGGTCAATTTTACCATGTTTTACAAGTTGTTCAATTGTTACTTTAACTTCATTACTTGGAATGGCAAACCCGATACCTTCAACTTGTGTCGCAGCAATTTTCATTGAGTTAATACCAACTAAATTACCATTAATATCTACTAATGCGCCACCTGAGTTACCTGGGTTAATAGCAGCATCTGTTTGAAGAACGCTGACTTTTGTATTGCCACCAGTTGTCTCAGCGTCAATAGTACGTTCACTTGCTGAAATGATACCTGATGTTACAGAGTTAGCAAATTGTAATCCTAATGGGTTACCCATTGCGAATACGCTATCACCAGTTTGTACTTTTGAAGAGTTGGCGAATTGAATCGCTTTAATACCTTTAGTATTTTCAATTTTAAGTACAGCAATATCAGTTACTGCATCCTTACCAACTAATTTCGCTTTAACTTGTTTTTTATTATGTAATTGGACTCTAATTTCATTTGCGCCATCAATAACATGATTGTTTGTAACGATATAAGCTGAATTGTTGTTTATTTGATAGATGACACCTGAACCTACTCCGGCTTCAGATGGTTTAGATGATTTGCCTTTTAATAAGTCGTCTACACTTGATGCTTTTTGCATGTTAATAACTCCAACAATTGTAGGGGAGACAGATTTTATCATTTCATGAACGGTACCGAATTTCTTGCTTTGACCGTCTAATTGATTGCCACCTTTATTATTTGTTGTCTGGACAGTTGAACCATCTTTATTTAAAATTGTACTATTTAATACTTTGCCTATACCAAGTACTAGAAGTGCACCAATGATTCCAGCAATCAATGCAACGATGACTGTTTTAAACCATGGAAATTTAGGTCTTCTGTATCTAGGTGTTTGGCTATGGTTTGTTGTAGAATGATCTGTATGATTAAAATCTGACATACTTAACCTCCATTATATGATTTATATATGCTTTAATTATGTCTTTTTTTTATAATTATTGCTAGTAATACACTATACAACTTTAGATGTATTTTCAGACTATCTTGTTCTAGTAAAAATATAGTGATAAAATCTAGTTGTTATAAACAAATAAGTTAAGTAGGTGGCACAATGTATTCAGTGATTAGTAAGATTTTGAATTTCATTTTAGTTAAAATGTCAAAATCATTATACGTAATCGGTAAAGATAATATTCCTAAGGATAGTAAATATGTCGTAACTTGTACGCATGAAAGTTATAACGAAGTCATTATGCTAGGTATGGCATTATATCCTAATCAAATTCATTATATGGCTAAAAAAGAATTATTCAAAAATAAATGGATTGGTAAATTTTTAACGTCTTTAAATGCATTTCCTGTAGATCGTGAAAATCCAGGACCTAGTACTTTAAAACGCCCAATCAATTTGTTGAAAGATAATAAGACAGTTGGTATCTTCCCAACAGGTTCTCGCACATCGCAAGAAGGTGCACCTTTGAAACGTGGTGCTTCAACAATTGCAATGTTAAGTAAGTCACCAATATTACCTGTTGCTTATGTTGGTCCTACTAAGATTCATGGTCTTTTAACAGGACAAGCATACATAAATATTGGTAAACCAATCGATATTAACGATTTACCTAAAGATTTAAAACGAAACGAGCGTATCGATTACATTACAAAAGAGATTGAAACACGAACAGCAAAGTTACAACAAGAATTGCATGAAATTGTAAAAAGTTTATAAAATAACTTGAGGTAGAAATATAGCTGGTTAGTAAGCCTAGGTGACTATAACGGAGTATCGAAGTAGTTATTCTAGTTACATTAGTAATCTTTATATTTCTACCTTATTTTAAGAAGGATGACATTCAATGTATAAATTTTTCCAAAATTTAGGGCGTTCGTTAATGTTACCAGTTGCCATTTTACCGGCTGCAGCAATTATTGCCGGAATTGGTAATACGTTAAATGCACTTCATGCGGCGCCGAAAATCGCAATGTTCTTTACTACGGTAGGTACTACGATTTTAGAGCAATTAGGTATTTTATTTGCAATTGGTGTAGCTATAGGAATGGCAAAGAAAAATGATGGTGCAGTCGCGCTTGCAGCTGCGTTAGGATATTTTTTAGTTACAGTTGTATTATCACCAATGAAATTAGCGCCTTTATTAGGAATGAAAGCTTCTGAAATAAATTCAGCTTTTGAAAAAATGAATAATGGTAATGTCTTTGTTGGTATTGTAATAGGTTTAATAGCAGCCTATGCATACAATAAGTTTAGTGAAACAGAATTACCATTAGCATTATCATTTTTTAGTGGTAAACGTCTAGTTCCAATTATGACTGCATTTTACTGTACATTTTTAGTTGTCATATTGTTATTCTTATGGCCACTACTTTATTCATGGATTGTAAAATTTGGTGAATCTATAGTTGGTTTAGGATCATTTGGTGCTTTCGTATATGGTGTTGCCAACAGATTATTAATTCCTACAGGATTACATCATGCACTGAATAGTGTGTTCTGGTTTGATACGATTGGTATTAATGATATTGGTAAATTCCAAAGTGGCAAAGATGCTATAAAAGGTATTACAGGACGCTATCAAGCGGGATTCTTCCCAATCATGATGTTCGGTATTCCAGCGGCTGCGTTAGCAATGTATCATACAGCTAAAACTACTCAGAAAAAACAAGTTTACGGTTGGTTCCTAGCGAGTTCAGTTGCAGCATTTTTCGTTGGTGTTACAGAGCCGATTGAGTTTGCATTTATGTTTGTTGCGCCAATCTTATATGTTGTTCATGCGTTATTAACAGGATTATCTTTATTTATCGCAGCTACATTCCATTGGACAGCTGGATTTTCATTTAGTGCAGGTTTGATAGATTATGTGTTATCACTAATTAATCCAGTATCAAATCATCCATTGATGTTGCTTGTTCAAGGTGTTGTATTCTTCATCTTATACTATGTGATTTTCCGTGTAGTAATCCAAGTATTTAACTTAAATACGATTGGTAGAGGTGAAAATGAATTAGTTGATCCAACAGTTGTAAAAGATAATATTGCTCCTGGTGAAAATGATATTAAACAAAGTAAATATCATAATCATGCTATACAAATATTAGAAGGTTTAGGTGGTCAAGAGAATATTGTTAATTTAACCAATTGTGCAACAAGGTTGCGTCTAGAGTTAAAAGACACATCTATTATTGATCAACAGAAGATTAAAAACGCCGGTGCAGTTGGTGTTACTGTTAATGGCAAACATTCAACTCAAGTTATTGTCGGTACACACGTACAGCAGGTTGCTGATGAAATTGAAAAACATTTATAAAATTTAATCAACTAAAGCGCAATTCTAACTTCAATAGGGTTTGCGCTTTTTTTAGTCAAATAGTAGAATGATTTATATCTGAATTTTCAGAAATGGAGTGGGGATTGTGAAGAAAATTTTATTTGATGTTGATGGCGTTTTTTTAAGTGAAGAACGTTGTTTCGATGTCTCTGCATTAACGGTATATGAATTATTAATGGATAAGTGTTATTTAGGTCTTCATTCACATATAGATTGGGAAACTTTGACTGATAACGATATACAAGACATTAGGAATCGAATTTTTCAAAAAGATAAGATTTTAAACAAATTAAAATCGCTAGGGCTGAATTCAAATTGGGATATGTTATTTATCGTTTTTAGTATTCATTTAATTGATATTTTGAAAAAGTTATCACATGATGAAATTGAGGCATTCATGTATCAAGATGAGCCTGTCGAATTGAAGTTGCAAAATATAAGCACAAACTTAGCAGACCGTTTTAATTTAAATGAACAACTACCTTTACAATTTTTGGATAATGTAAAAGTTGGTAAAAATAATATTTATGCTGCTTTGGAAGAGTTTGCAATAACAGAGTTACATGTTTCGGATGCTACTTTATTTAGTTTGAAGGGTGCATTATGGACGTTAGCGCAAGAAGTTTATCAAGAATGGTATCTAGGATCGAAGTTGTATGAAGAGGTTGAAAAGAAAATAGCACGAACTACTTTTAAGACAGGTTATATTTATCAAGAAATTATTTTGAGACCGGTAGATGAAGTTAAGGTACTTCTGAATGATTTAAAAGGTGCTGGTTTCGAATTAGGTATTGCAACAGGTCGTCCTTATACTGAGACTGTTGTGCCATTTGAAAATTTAGGATTGTTACCATATTTTGAAGCTGATTTTATTGCAACAGCAAGTGATGTTTTAGAAGCAGAGAATATGTATCCGCAAGCACGACCATTAGGAAAGCCGAATCCTTTTAGTTATATCGCAGCTTTATATGGTAATAATCGCGATAAATATGAATCTTATATCAATAAGCAAGATAACATTGTAAATAAAGATGACGTATTTATAGTAGGCGATTCGTTAGCTGACTTATTAAGTGCTCAAAAAATAGGTGCAACGTTTATTGGAACATTAACAGGTTTAAAAGGTAAGGATGCTGCAGGTGAGTTAGAAGCGCATCATGCCGACTATGTTATTAATCATTTAGGTGAACTTAGAGGTGTACTAGATAATTTGTAATTTGATTGTTGTTTGACAGCATAACTTGAAGTGAATGATTGAACCAAAGGTTTCATATTGAGTTACAATGAAATTAATAATGGAAAAATGCCAAGAAGCAATGGAAGTAATCCAATGTCTTCTTGGCATTTTGAATTTACATAAATTGTTTATGACTGTACCGTCAATTCAGTTGTGAAAATTTGATTGTATTCACCAACTTGTTTAAGTTCATCAATTATATTGTTTGAAACAGGTTGATCAACGGATAAAATCATTAGCGCATCTCCGCCCGCTTCAGTTCTACCTAAAGTCATAGATGCAATGTTGATATTGTATTTACCTAACAATGCGCCAGTTTTACCTACCATACCTGGAGTATCATTATGATATGACACAATTTGATATTGATTTGGCTTTAAGTCTACAGAAAAATTATTAATTCTAACAATTCTTGGACCGAAACCTGTAAAGACAGAAGCGCCAACTTTAACGGAATCGCTATCGTTTGATAGTTCTACCTCTAAGTAGTTACTAAAACCTGTCTCTGCTTTATTATTTTCAATATTTAATGTCACTTGTTGTTGATTTAACAGCATTAGAGCATTGATAATATTGACTTCAGGACCAAGATCATCTTTTAAAATATGAGTAATAATTGTACGTGTTAATAAACTACTATCAATAGAGGCTAAGTCGCCACCGTACGTAATTTTAATAGAGCTTGGTGCATTGTACATTAATTGAATAGCTAATTCACCAACTGTTTGGCTTAAATTGATGAATGATTTTACAGTATCATCTATATTGCTTAAGTCCATTTTAGGTGCATTCACTGCATGCGTTACAGTACCATCAATTAAAATTTCGATGATTTCATTTGAAACAGAAATTGCCACTTTTTCTTGAGCTTCGACTGTTGAAGCACCCAAATGAGGTGTAACAATAATTTTATCATGTGCAACAAGAGGCGAATCAGTTGCAGGTTCATGTTCAAACACATCGATAGCTGCCCGACTAATTTGTCCTTCGTCTAATGCTTTTATTAACGCCTTTTCATCAATAATACCACCACGTGCCACATTGATTATTTGCAAACTAGGTTTTGCTTTGGCAAAAAAGTCAGCATTAATTAAGCCTTTTGTTTTAGGTGTTAGTGGTGTATGCAATGTAACGAAATCAGAATGTTGGGCAATCTCATCAACTGTTGCCTTCGTAATGCTTAAAGATTTTGCTTTTTCATCCGTTAAGTAAGGGTCAAAAGCTAGTATTTTCATTCCGAAACTTTGCGCACGTTTAGCAACACCTAAACCAATTCTACCAGCACCAATGACACCTAATGTTTTATGATAAAGCTCAGTACCTTTAAATGCATTTCGATTCCATTCTTTATTTGTAAGTGATTGGTGTGCTTGCGGAATATTTCGAGCCATTGATAATAACATTGCTAGTGAATGTTCAGTAGCTGAAATCGTATTACCATCTGGGGCATTAATAACTAAAATACCTTTTAATGTTGCAGCATCAATATTAATATTATCTACACCAACACCGGCACGTGCGATTACTTTTAAAGAATCAGCAGCATTTATGATATTTTCAGTAACCGTAGTTTGACTACGAACGATTAAAGCATGGTATGAAGGTATAATTTTGATTAATGCTTCTTCGGACAAGCCAGTTTGAATATCTACATTGAATTGTTCGTGATCTAATAATGCTTTGATACCATCTTTTGATATGGGATCTGCAACGAGTACATTAAATTGCTTCATGAATAACCTCCATATATTTTGATATACCTTTACCGATATAGTTAACTTTACGGTGTTCAGTTAAAATAATTTCTAAAGCAGATACTACCGATAAAATATCGAAAGGACTAATTTTCCCCATATGACCAATTCTTAAAATTTGACCTTTAAGATGGCCTTGACCACCAGCAATTGTTATTTTAAAGCGATTTTTAAGTTCATCTTTGATTATTTTCACTTCATCATTTGTGTTAGGTTTGAATGCCGTAACCGTTGGAGATGCATCTTTATCATTGACTAATAAAGTTAAATCTAATGCTTTTAAGGCGCTTCTTAATGCATTTCTAATTGCATAGTGTCGTGCTATTACGTGATTGAAACCTTCTGCTTTTACGGTTTCAACGTATGCATTTACACCTCTAAATAAAGACACATTTGGTGTGAACGGTGTAGAATTGTCAGCTTGTGACGAAATGTATTTATTTAAGTCTAGATAAAATTTTGGTGTAGTTACTTCTTTGAAACGTTCTTTTGCAAGGTGGCTATAAGCTACAAAAGCTAATCCTGGAGGTAACATAATTGCTTTTTGACTACCAGAAACAAGTACATCAATTTTATCTTTGTTAATGTCAACATCAACAGCACCAATGCAACTTACGCCGTCAACTACAAAATAAATATTACTATTAAATTGATTGATGGCATTTCCTAACTCGTGAATAGGGTGTAGCACTGTCGTAGATGTTTCGCAATATTGACTAAATACTGCTTTAACTTCAACATTTAAAGTTGAAAGGTAATTGATGAAATCTTTGACATCTACAGCTTCTCCCCATGTTACGTCATAAATATGCACATTTTTGTAATAAGTTTGTGCAATTTGTTTAAATCGGTTACCAAAGGCACCTGAAACAATGACAACGAAGTGATCTTCAGGGTTTACAATGTTCAACATACTAGCTTCTAAGACGCTTGTACCGCTAGATGTTAAAATAAGTACATCATTTTGACTCCCAAATATTGGCTTTAGACCTTGAAATGCTTGTTGTGCGATGTCTTCAAAATCTTTAGAGCGATGACCAACCATAGGTGCTTGAATTTCTCTCATAATGGCATCAGGTACAGGGGTTGGGCCAGGTGTTAATAACAACGGTTGATGATAATACATTTATATGCCTCCTATAAATAAGATTTCACTATTTTAGCAAATTTTCTGAAAATTTAAAAGCCTAAAAAAAGTGATAACGCTATATTGTCGAACAAATGTTATCACTTAACGATTTTATTTGGCCTGAATGATGGGATAGATTTTTATGTCCACATTATTTCTTACAGCATTTGAAATCATGCAATTATTATCTGCAATTGTTATCAATTTTGGTAATCGCTTTTCTAATTGTGCTATTTGATCACTTGGAATTTCAATGTGAGGATGGTGCACAATTTTTGACATACTGAATTTTCCATTATTTAAACAAGCTGTTCCAATCGATTGTTGTTCAATTGAAATATCTGTGAACTTTGCACGTTCAAGAGTAGCTGCTAATGAGATGATATAACATGATGAAGCGGCTGATACTAACATTTCATCGGGATTTGTTCCTATACCAACACCACCTAAAGAAGCAGGTATTGAAATATTCTCTGAAAGTATGTCGCCTTGAACGTTTCCGACATTGTTACGACCACCTTGCCAAGAAGTTTGGACTTTAAAGTCATGTTGATGCAATTGCTTTAACCTCCAATATAATTGTGATAGTTTAATTTTAGAATAGTTTATCAAAGTTTAACAGAAAGGTGACTTATCAATGACTCTGAATAAACTGAAAGATGAATTACAAATTGTTTCGCACCGCGGATTGCCGAGTGATTTTCCTGAAAATACAATGGTCGGTTATCGAGAGGTAATGGGACTCAACGTTGCTATGTTAGAAATAGATGTTCATTTGACCAAAGACCAACATTTTGTTGTGATACATGATGAAACAATTGATAGAACATCGGATGGTAAGGGGCGTATTGCTGATTACACATTATCGCAATTAAAATCATTTGATTTTGGTAGTTATAAAGATGTTGCTTTTAAGGGAGAACGAATACCCACGTTAGATGAAGTACTTTCATTATGCTTAAAGTTTGATAAAAAGCTATTGATCGAATTGAAAAGTCCGAATTTATATCCAGGAATAGAATGTAAATTGCTGGCATTTTTGGAAGAAAAGAAAGTCGATGCGACACAAGTAGTTATACAATCTTTTGATATCGAATGCATCGAAAAGTTAAACACATTAGGCAGTATATATGAATTAGGTGTGCTTTGTAGTAAACGTAAGTATTGGTATAAAAAGCCAAACTTTTCAAGAATTGCTCAAATTGCTAGTTATGTTAATCCTAATTATGCATTAGTGACCAGAAAATTTGTTGATGAAGCACATCATCATCAATTACAGGTTATGCCATACACAGTTAATAAATTGAAAACTGGAGAAAAATTAAGACAAATGGGTGTAGATGGATTAATTACAGATAATCCGAAATTATTTATTAAGTGAGACGATGAATGGTAATTTGATAGAGGGATGAGGTTTCGTATATCGCAATTGATAATTTTAAAAACTAATGATGAAATATTATAGATTATTCAACAAATAAGACTTGTAAATTCTAAGTTGATTGTAAAATAGGGGAGCTCCATATAATCTTGAATCTATCATTTTTAAATTAATAAAAAAACACCCACAGTTGTGGGTGTTTTTATTGAACGGTATTATCTTGAGTAGTACTCAACGATTAATTGTTCGTTAATTTCAGCAGGTAATTCGCTACGTTCTGGTAAACGTACGAAAGTACCAGTTAGGCTGTCAGCATCAAAGTTTAAGTACTCAGGTACGAAATTGTTGATTTCAACTGATTCAACGATGATGTTTAATTTTTGAGATTTTTCACGAACTGAAATTGTTTGACCAGGTTTAACAGAATAAGATGGAATATCAACACGTTTACCATCTACTAAGATATGACCGTGGTTAACTAATTGACGTGCTTGACGACGAGTACGAGCTAAACCTAATGAATAAACAACAGCGTCTAAACGACTTGCTAATAAGATCATGAAGTTTTCACCGTGTACACCGAATTTTTTACCAGCGATGTCAAATGTGTTACGGAATTGTCTTTCAGTCATTCCATATAAGTAACGTAATTTTTGTTTTTCACGTAATTGTAAACCATATTCTGATAATTTTTTACGTTGGTTTGGACCATGTTGTCCTGGTGCGTAAGGACGTTTTTCTAATTCTTTACCAGTACCGCTTAAAGAGATACCTAAACGACGAGATTTTTTCCAGTTTGAACCTCTGAATCGAGCCATAATAAGACTCCTCCTTTAATTCTTTTTTGTTGTTATGAATAAACAAAAAAGAGTGTTGCATGCTTACTAAGATATATTGTTTTATGTGTCTTCACCTTATAGCGACAGTTACGTGACACGTCCGCATTGGGAACAACATAGCGCTCAATAATATACAACTGCTACTTTCGTTAATTCACACAAAGTTTATTGTAACATTTTCCTGCTAACTGTCAACACTTTATTGAAAATGCTGATGTCCTTTTATGCGAGTTGCTTTTCAATAATTTTAACAATTGCTTCAAGATGTTCCTTGTCATTGTCATCAAATCGATCCGTTATAGGGGCATCGATATCTAAGACACCGATAATTTTATCATCTTTGAAAATTGGAACGACAATTTCAGACTTACTATTAGCATCACAAGCGATATGTCCTGCGAATTGATGGACATCAGCTACAACTTGTGTACGACGTTCTGAAACGGCTGTACCACATACACCTTTTCCAATTGGAATGTGGACACAAGCTGGGTGTCCTTGGAAAGGTCCAAGTATAAGTTCATTTTGTTCCAATAAGTAAAAGCCGACCCAATTAATTTGATCTAGATTATCATTTAATAAGGCAGACATGTTACTTAAAATAGCAATCATGTAATGTTCATCTTCAATAAGGCTTGCTGCTTGTTTCTTTAATAATGTGTAGTTTGTTGGCTTAATTGTTGTCATATTTAAAACCTCTTATTTTCATAGATTTTATAATAGTATAGAATTTCGAAAATATTATGGCAATAAATTCATTTTATAATTTATCCTTAAGCAAAATTACGTTATAATAGTAATGATAAATTAGGAGGAGAAGCATATGGTGTTATATATCATTTTGGCAATAATTGTGATTATATTGATTGCTGTAGGTGTATTATTCTATTTACGTTCAAATAAACGACAAATTATTGAAAAAGCAATCGAACGTAAAAATGAAATTGAGACGTTACCTTTTGATCAAAACCTTGCACAATTATCTAAGTTGAATTTAAAAGGTGAAACAAAAACGAAATACGATGCAATGAAAAAGGACAACGTAGAAAGTACAAATAAGTATCTAGCTCCTGTGGAAGAAAAAATCCATAATGCTGAGGCTTTATTAGATAAATTTAGTTTCAACGCATCTCAAAGTGAAATTGATGATGCAAATGAGTTGATGGATAGTTACGAACAAAGCTATCAGCAACAATTAGAAGATGTAAATGAAATTATTGCGTTATACAAAGATAATGATGAATTATATGACAAATGTAAGGTTGATTATCGTGAAATGAAACGTGATGTTTTAGCAAATCGTCATCAATTTGGTGAGGCAGCAAGTCTTCTTGAAACTGAAATTGAAAAATTCGAGCCAAGGTTAGAGCAATATGAAGTACTAAAAGCTGATGGTAATTATGTACAAGCGCACAACCATATAGCTGCCTTGAATGAACAAATGAAACAGCTAAGATCTTATATGGAAGAAATACCAGAATTAATTAGAGAAACTCAAAAAGAATTACCTGGTCAATTCCAAGATTTAAAATATGGTTGCCGTGATCTTAAAGTTGAAGGGTATGATCTGGATCACGTAAAAGTAGACAGTACATTACAAAGCTTAAAAACAGAGCTTAGTTTCGTTGAACCATTAATTAGCCGCTTAGAATTAGAAGAAGCTAATGATAAACTAGCTAATATCAATGATAAGTTAGATGACATGTATGATTTAATTGAACATGAAGTTAAAGCTAAAAATGATGTCGAAGAAACAAAAGATATCATTACGGATAACTTATTCAAAGCTAAAGACATGAATTATACATTGCAAACAGAAATTGAATATGTACGTGAAAACTACTATATAAATGAATCTGATGCTCAAAGTGTTCGTCAATTTGAAAATGAAATTCAAAGTTTAATTTCTGTATATGATGATATTTTAAAAGAAATGTCTAAATCTGCTGTACGATATAGCGAGGTTCAGGATAATTTACAATATTTAGAAGATCATGTCACAGTTATTAATGACAAACAAGAAAAGCTACAAAATCATCTGATTCAATTGCGTGAAGATGAAGCAGAAGCAGAAGACAATCTGCTACGAGTACAATCGAAGAAAGAAGAAGTGTATCGTCGATTACTTGCTTCTAACTTAACAAGCGTTCCTGAAAGGTTTATCATCATGAAAAATGAAATTGATCATGAAGTTCGTGATGTTAACGAACAATTTAGTGAACGTCCAATACACGTTAAACAGTTAAAAGATAAAGTGTCTAAAATTGTGATTCAAATGAATACATTTGAAGATGAAGCAAATGATGTTCTTGTTAATGCTGTTTATGCAGAGAAATTAATTCAATATGGAAATAGATATCGTAAGGACTATAGCAATGTTGATAAGAGCTTAAATGAAGCTGAACGATTATTTAAAAATAATCGCTATAAGCGTGCGATTGAAATAGCAGAGCAAGCTCTTGAAAGTGTTGAGCCAGGTGTCACTAAACATATTGAAGAAGAAGTTATTAAGCAATAGCATTTATTAAACTTAATCGTATTTTACGAAGTGATAGGAGTTAGCCAACTGTATGTTGTCTAGCTTCTTTTTTTATATGGATATATGATAGGGAGAATCAATTTAGCAATCGTTTAAAGATAAATGTCATTCAATGTGATCGTTGAATTAATGTAGGTAGCAAAAATGCGTCGTTCCACAGCTGTATGCATAGAGTGAAATAGTTCAATTCTTATTAAAATGGGTGGAAAAATGATTAATTTTTGTTATAGCCTTTATTTTTTATGTGATAATAGTATAATGCTTGAGTAAAAACAATTTTAAAAGATTGATGATTAATGAAAGAGAAGTGTTTATTTTGATATATCTAGATAATGCGGCA
This sequence comes from Staphylococcus sp. EG-SA-10, assembly GCF_017151945.1. Classification (NCBI taxonomy): domain Bacteria; kingdom Bacillati; phylum Bacillota; class Bacilli; order Caryophanales; family Staphylococcaceae; genus Staphylococcus; species Staphylococcus sp. EG-SA-10. The sequence goes on along the minus strand of NZ_JACVZJ010000006.1, from coordinate 116,727 downwards.
ACGACGAAAGCATTTGAAGAAGTGTTAGATACTTATTTAAAAGTAAATCAATCAATGTATTATAATCCGAATAGTCCGCATAAAGCTGGTTTGCAAGCAGATCAATTATTACAGCAAGCAAAAGTTCAAATAAATGATATGGTCAATACTAATATGACATATGATGTTGTTTTCACTAGTGGTGCAACGGAATCTAACAATATCGCGCTTAAAGGTGTGGCTTATCGTAAATTTGATACAGCAAGAGAAATAATTACATCTGTTTTAGAACATCCGTCTGTTTTAGAAGTTGTCAGATATTTGGAAGAGCGCGAAGGCTTTAAAGTTAAATATGTTGATGTAACAAAAGATGGCACGATTGATTTGCAACATTTTAACGATTTAATGTCCGATAAAGTCGGTTTAGTAACATGTATGTATGTAAATAATGTAACAGGTCAAATTCAACCCATTCCACAAATGGCTGAAGTTATAAAAAATTATCCTAAAGCACATTTTCATGTAGATGCGGTTCAAGCGTTCGGCAAAATTTCAATGGATTTCAATAACGTAGATAGCGTGAGTTTAAGTGGCCACAAATTTAATGGGTTAAAAGGTCAAGGCGTCTTACTTGTTAATCATATTCAAAATATTGAGCCAATCATTCAAGGTGGCGGTCAAGAGTATGGTGTTAGAAGTGGTACAGTCAATTTGCCAAATGATATTGCTATGGTTAAAGCGATGAAAATGGCAAGTGAACGTCGCGACGCACTATATCATTTTGTTTCAGATTTAAATGTAAATCTGCGTCAATTTTTAAGCCAATATCAAGGTGTTTATATTAATTCATCCGCTTCAGGTTCTCCTTTTGTTTTAAACATTAGTTTTCCTGGTGTAAAAGGTGAAGTGTTAGTCAATGCATTTTCAAAATACGATATTATGATTTCTACAACAAGTGCTTGCTCATCAAAACGTAATAAATTAAATGAAGTATTGGCTGCAATGGGATTATCAGACAAGTCTATTGAAGGTAGTATAAGATTATCATTTGGGGCTACTACAACTAAAGAAGATATAGCAAGGTTTAAAGAAATATTTATCATCATTTATGAGGAAATTAAGGAGTTGCTAAAATAATGAAGTATGATCACTTGCTTGTTAGATACGGGGAGTTAACATTAAAGGGTTCAAATAGAAAGAAATTTGTAAATCAATTAAGAAATAATGTAAATAAGTCATTAAAAGGACTTGATGGGTTTGTCGTTAAAGGCAAACGAGATCGTATGTATATTGAACTTGAAGACCATGCAGATATAAATGAAATAACATATCGATTATCAAAAATTTTCGGTATTAAATCTATTAGTCCGGTATTAAAAGTAGAAAAAACATTAGAGGCAATGAGTGCAGCGGCAATTAAATTTGCGCAGCAATTTGAAGAAAACAGCACATTTAAAATTGATGTGAAGCGTGCCGATAAAAATTTCCCAATGGATACGTATGAATTACAACGTGAATTGGGTGGTGCAGTATTGAAGCACTTCGACAATATTTCAGTGAATGTTAAACGACCAGATCATGAAATTAGAGTAGAAGTTAGATTAGATGCAATTTATATGTATGAAGAAGTGGTAGCTGGTGCTGGTGGTTTACCAGTAGGTACAGGTGGTAAAACGTTGCTAATGCTTTCAGGAGGCATAGACTCACCAGTTGCTGGAATGGAAGTGATGAGACGTGGTGTAACAATTGAAGCGATTCATTTCCATAGTCCACCATTTACAAGTGATCAAGCAAAAGAAAAAGTTATTGAATTGACACGTATTTTAGCTGAACGTGTTGGACCAATTAAATTGCATATTGTACCATTTACAGAATTGCAAAAACAGGTAAATAAAGTTGTACATCCAAGATATACAATGACTTCAACGAGACGTATGATGATGCGTGTTGCTGATAAATTAGTACATCAAATAGGGGCTTTAGCTATTGTAAATGGTGAAAACCTAGGGCAGGTAGCCAGTCAAACACTTCATAGCATGTATGCAATTAATAATGTAACGTCTACCCCTGTATTACGTCCTTTATTAACTTACGATAAAGAAGAAATTATTATTAAATCGAAAGAAATTGGTACATTTGAAACATCTATTCAACCATTTGAAGATTGTTGTACAATTTTCACCCCTAAAAATCCAGTAACCGAACCAAACTTTGATAAGGTAGTTCAATATGAAAGTGTCTTTGATTTTGAAGAGATGATTAATCGTGCTGTTGAAAATATTGAAACACTTGAAATAACTAGTGATTATAAAACTATTAAAGAACAGCAAACAAACCAATTAATAAACGACTTTTTATAAATAAAATCCTAGAGTAAATTTAAACATAAGGGGATGTTAAACTATGGATTTGAACTTAACGATGATTATAATCATAATTTTATTTGGTTTTATCGCGGCGTTTATAGATTCGGTTGTAGGGGGTGGCGGTTTAATTTCTACGCCAGCATTATTAGCAATCGGTCTACCACCATCTGTGGCTTTAGGTACAAATAAATTGGCAAGTTCATTTGGTTCTTTAACTAGTACGATAAAGTTTATAAGGTCCGGTAAAGTGGACTTATATGTTGTTGCCAAATTATTTGGTTTTGTATTTTTGGCATCTGCATGTGGAGCATATATTGCAACGATGGTTCCGTCACAAATATTGAAACCTTTAATCATTATTGCACTTTCGTCGGTGTTTATATTCACATTACTTAAAAAAGATTGGGGCAATACACGTACGTTTACTCAATTTACATTTAAGAAAGCCATACTATTTGCAGCACTTTTTATATTAATCGGCTTTTATGATGGATTTGTAGGTGGGGGAACAGGTTCATTTATGCTTTTTGTATTGTTAGTCTTTGGTTTTGATTTTTTAAGTGCTGCAGGAAATGCTAAAGTTTTGAACTTTGCTTCTAATATAGGTGCGCTTGTATTATTTATGGTATTAGGACAAGTAGATTATGTAATAGGTTTAATTATGGCTTCAAGCATGATTGCTGGGTCATATACTGGGGCTCATTTTGCTATCAAACAAGGTGTTGGCTATGTAAAAGTATTATTTATTATTATTACTGCGATTTTAATTTTAAAAAATGCTTTTGATTATATTCAACAATTTGTATAAAATTAAATTTGCTTTTGATTAAAGCATGAAAATTGTAATCAAACCATAAATTGTCGTATGATGTAGTTAGAATTTTAAAATGCAGGAGGTCAAGTATATGACTGAAATAACATTCAAAGGTGGACCAATCCACTTAAAAGGTCAACAAATTAATGAAGGTGATTTTGCACCTGATTTTACAGTGTTAGATAATGACTTAAATCAAGTAACATTAGCAGATTATGCTGGTAAAAAGAAATTAATTAGTGTGGTACCATCAATTGATACAGGTGTTTGTGATCAGCAGACTCGCAAATTCAACTCTGAAGCTTCTAAAGAAGAGGGGATTGTGCTTACAATCTCAGCAGACTTACCATTCGCACAAAAAAGATGGTGCGCTTCAGCAGGTTTAGACAATGTCATTACATTAAGTGACCACCGTGACTTATCATTTGGTGAAAACTATGGCGTTGTTATGGAAGAACTTCGCTTATTAGCTCGTGCAGTATTTGTATTAGATGCAGATAATAAAGTGGTTTATAAAGAAATCGTTAGTGAAGGTACTGATTTCCCAGATTTTGATGCTGCTTTAGCTGCATACAAAAATATTTAATCATTAAAGAGATAAATCTTAAAATGTATACATCGTGTCCATCGTTGTCAACAGCATTAAAATAGAATTGTTTTCTATGATTGCTAAGACCTATGGGCACTTTTTATTGGAGAGGGACGAATATGGCAGAACAACAAACAATTATGGAACGCTTGTTTCATACATTAGATGAAAAAGCTAAAACATTAAATAATGAAAATGGCCAAAGTTTTATTGAAAATCTTGGACTAGCAATGGAACAAGTATATACCAATGAAAGAGGATTGTTAGAACAATCGACGTTACAAGATCGACGTAAAGCATTCCAATTTGCATATTTAAGTTTAATGCAGGAAGAAAAGATACAAGCAAATCATCAAATTACACCAGATTCAATTGGCTTGATACTAGGATTTTTAGTTGAGCGTTTTATGAACAACCAAGAAGAATTACATATTGTTGATATTGCAAGTGGTGCCGGTCATTTAAGTGCTACTGTAAAAGAAGTGTTACCTGAAATTGCGGTTATGCATCATTTAATTGAAGTTGATCCAGTTTTATCACGTGTTAGTGTACATTTAGCAAACTTCTTAGAAATTCCTTTCGATGTGTATCCTCAAGATGCCATTATGCTACTACCATTAGAAGAAGCAGATATCGTTATTGGTGATTTTCCAGTAGGCTATTATCCAATTGATGAAAGAAGTAAGGAGTTTAAGCTAGGTTTCGAAGAAGGACATAGTTATTCACATTATTTATTAATAGAACAAGCAATAAATGCATTAAAAGATGCTGGATATGCCTTTCTAGTGGTACCAAGTAATATTTTTACAGGCGAACATGTAAAACAGCTTGAAAAATATATTGCAACAGAGACAGAGATGCAAGCATTTTTAAATTTACCACCAACTTTATTTAAAAATGAAAAAGCGCGAAAATCTATATTAATTTTACAAAAGAAAAAATCGGGTGAAACAAAGCCAGTTGAAGTATTATTGGCAAATATTCCTGATTTCAAAAATCCTTCACAATTTCAAGGATTTATGACAGAGTTAAATCAGTGGATGGACACAAATCGTCCTAAAAAATAATCTGTAATAGTATAGTCATAAAACTGTATGAATGATAAAATGAGAAATGAAATAGTATAAAAAGCAAACGATGGAGGATCATTACTTATGTCAAAATTAATCTTGGCTATCAATGCTGGTAGTTCATCATTAAAATTTCAATTAATTAGAATGCCTGAAGAGGAATTAGTAACAAAAGGTTTAGTAGAAAGAATCGGATTGAAGGATTCAATTTTTACAATTGAAGTCAACGGGGAAAAAGTTAAAACAGTACAAGATATCAAGGATCACGTTGAGGCAGTTGATATCATGTTGGATGCTTTTAAAGCGCACAATATTATTAATGATATTAACGATATCGATGGAACAGGTCACCGTGTTGTACATGGTGGTGAAAAATTCCCTGAATCAGTAGCTATTACTGATGAGGTTGAAAAGGAAATTGAAGAATTAAGCGAATTAGCACCGCTTCACAACCCAGCTAACTTGATGGGTATTCGTGCTTTCCGTAAATTATTACCAAATATCCCTCATGTGGCAATTTTTGATACAGCATTCCATCAAACAATGCCTGAAAAAGCATATCTATATAGCTTGCCATATCATTATTATAAAGATTATGGCATTCGTAAGTATGGTTTCCATGGTACAAGTCATAAATTTGTATCACAAAGAGCGGCAGAAATGTTAGATAAGCCAATTGAAGATTTACGTATTATTTCATGTCACATTGGTAATGGTGCATCAATTGCAGCTATCGATGGCGGTAAATCTATTGATACATCAATGGGCTTCACACCACTTGCTGGTGTAACAATGGGTACTCGTTCTGGTAATATTGACCCTGCTTTAATTCCATTTATTATGGAAAAAACAGGTAAAACTGCTGAACAAGTATTGGAAATCTTAAACAAAGAATCAGGTTTATTAGGATTATCAGGTACATCTAGTGATTTACGTGACTTATCAGAAGAAGCTGAATCAGGTAAAGCACGTTCACAAATGGCTTTAGATGTATTTGCTTCTAAAATTCACAAATATATTGGATCATATGCTGCGAGAATGCATGGTGTTGATGTTATCGTATTTACAGCAGGTATCGGTGAAAACTCAGTAGAAATTCGTGCGAAAGTTCTTGAAGGCTTAGAATTTATGGGTGTTTATTGGGATCCTAAGAAAAATGAAAACTTACTACGTGGTAAAGAAGGATTTATTAACTATCCTCATTCACCAGTTAAAGTTGTCGTTATTCCAACAGATGAAGAAAGTATGATTGCCCGTGATGTTATGACATTCGGTGGTTTAAAATAATTTTTTAATAAATATTAAGCGTCTATCTCCGCTACAATTATATGTAGGAGGTAGACGCTTTTTGTATTGTTTGAAAATTAACTAGTGTAATGTCTCTTTTCACGAATATCTTAAAAAATTAAGTAGTCGAAGAAGATTATGAAAACATTATTAAATGAGTTTTATTTATAAACAATAAAAAACCAAGTGCAGACAGTTGCACTTGGTTCATAATAATCAAGTAGTTATCTAATGATCATCTATATTTAATTTTGATATTTTTCACGTAATTGAGTTGTTGCAACTTGTGGTTGGAAGTCTGCTGGTAACTCTTCAGTACGAACAACTAACACGTCACATGGTGCATGACGAACGATAGATTCTGATACAGAACCAACAATAAATCTTTCCACAGCATTTAAGCCTGATGTACCACTCATAATCAAGTCTGCATTAATTTCATGTGCAAGCTTTTTAGGAATGATAGATTTAGGAGAGCCAAACTCTAGACGCGTTTCTACATCTTTAACACCAGCGTTAGTAGCTACTTCTTTATAACCATTTAATAATTCTTCTGCAAAATGCTTAGATTTTTCAGTAAATTGAGCATCATAAACTTCATAAGAAGAATATGTTCTTGAATCAATTACATTCACAATTGTTAACTTCGCATCGTTACGTTTAGCAACACCAACTGCTCTGTTAAATGCCCATTCCGCTTCATGTGAACCGTCAACTGCGATTAAAATATTTTTGTAAGTAATCATAGTAAGTGCCTCCTTGTTCTTTCTTAATTATATTTTACCACAATTTTCGGAAAAGTCAGTGTAATAACCTTTACAATTTTGTGGATTTTTGATTGCGCTTTCAAAATGTTCGCGTTAAGATGATTATGGAGGTGGATGGTATGAAAATTGGTATACCAAGGGAGATTAAAAATAATGAAAATCGTGTTGGTTTATCACCAAGTGGTGTGCACGCTTTAGTAGAAAGTGGGCATACTGTTTTAGTGGAAACAAATGCGGGTTCAGGATCGTTCTTTGAAGATGTAGATTACAAAGAAGCAGGTGCTGAGATTGTTGCTGAACAAGCAAAAGTTTGGGATGTGGATATGGTTATTAAAGTTAAAGAACCACTTGAATCTGAATATCCATATTTTAAAGAAGGGCTTGTATTATTCACTTATCTTCATTTAGCAAATGAAGATAAATTAACACAAGCTTTGATAGATAGAAAAGTAATTAGTATTGCATATGAGACTGTGCAGTTACCAGACCGATCTTTACCATTGTTATCACCAATGAGTGAGGTAGCAGGAAGAATGTCAGCTCAAGTTGGCGCAGAGTTCCTACAAAAACTAAATGGTGGTATGGGAATTCTACTAGGTGGCGTTCCAGGAGTACCTAAAGGTAAAGTAACTATTATCGGTGGTGGTCAAGCAGGAACAAATGCAGCTAAAATTGCACTAGGACTAGGTGCAGATGTTACGATTTTAGATGTTAATCCAAAGCGTTTACAACAATTAGATGATTTATTCGGTGGACGTGTACATACAATTATGTCAAATCCGTTGAATATTGAGTTGTATGTTAAACAAAGTGATTTAGTAATAGGTGCAGTTTTAATTCCAGGTGCTAAAGCGCCAAGACTTGTAACAGAAGACATGATTAAACAAATGAAAAATGGGTCAGTTATTATTGACATTGCTATTGATCAAGGCGGTATTTTTGAAACAACTGATAAAATTACGACACATGATGATCCTACATATATTAAGCATGGTGTGGTTCATTATGCAGTTGCAAATATGCCAGGTGCAGTACCGCGTACTTCGACGTTAGCTTTAAATAATGCTACGCTACCTTATGCGCTCATGCTAGCTAATAAAGGGTATAGAGAAGCATTTAAATCAAATCAACCATTATCATTAGGTTTAAATACTTACAAAGGTCATGTAACCAATAAAGGCGTTGCAGAGGCATTTGAAATGGAATATAAATCTGTAGAAGAAGCATTACAATTATAATTTGAATTTAATGAAAAGGGAATGGATTACAGCGTACTAAAAAATGACGTTATCATCTCCTTGGTTATTAAAATTAAATAATGATAAATTAAAGCTAGAAACAATGCGAAGAAATCATCGAACATGAATGATATTGATTTGATTCATTACATGTTATTGATGAACAACCTGCATATGTGTTTCTAGCTTGTTTGTTATATATTGCATTTAGACTTGGACAAAAATTTATGTCCTAGGCGCTACAATGTTGTATTGGCAGTGTTTGACTGAATGAGAATGCGCTTGTAACAAGCTTTTCATTTTTGTCCCACTCCTTATTTTTCGTAATGTGTTAATACTTCAAATCCTTCATTAGTGACAAGTATGTCATCTTCAATTCTTACACCTGCAACACCAGGTACATAAATACCTGGTTCGATTGTAATAACCATGCCAGCTTCTAACAAATTAGAATTAGTACTTGAAACATCTTGATATTCATGTTCCTGTAATCCTAGACCATGACCTAAGCGATGAGGGAAATATTCACCATAACCTTTTTCTGAAATAATATTTCTAGCGATATGATCGATATCTTTTAAAGGTATTCCAGGTTTAATTGCTTGGATTGCAGATGTTTCTGCTTCTAATACAATATTATAAATTTCTTGTGCTTCTTTGTTAGGTTCACCAAATTTAATGGTACGTGTCATATCGCTACAATAATGCTCATAAATTACACCTAAATCAAATAGTACATACTCATTGCTTTTTAATCTGCGATCTCCTGGTGTGCCATGGGGTGATGCGGCATGATCTCCAAATAAAACCATCGTATCAAAACTCATTTCATTGACGCCATATTGTTTGATAGTTTGCTCAATATGGTTGACTACTTCACGTTCAGTCACACCTTCTTTTAAATAAGAAACACCTATTTCGATACACTTATCTGCTAACTCAGCAGCTTTACGTATTTTGCTAATTTCATCTTCGGATTTAATATTTCTCAATTGTTTGATTGTTAAATCAATATCTCCGAATGAATTGACATTGAAACCAGAGATTAATTGTTTTTGGCGTGCTACTGTTAAGTGCTCGCTTTCAATTAGTAATTTATTGATTGTTTGAGGATAAAGTGAAAAAGGATTTTCAGTGTCTAAATATCCAACGATTTCACCTGTGAAAGGTGATGCTTTGACTTCTTCGACTTCCATTTTTGGACAAAATAGTACTTGTTTACCATCTTTTTTAATCAATAATGCAAATAATCTTTCATGGGGTTCGCTACGGTATCCAGTAAAATAATATACATTCAACGGTGTTGTAATCCATGCTGCATCAGCTTGTTGATTGTTCAGTTCGTCTATTATTTTTGATATTTTTGTCATTTTATAAACACTCCTCAACATAATATTACTTACATTTTATGCCAATTATTATTAGATTTCAAAATCGAGCTAATACATTAACTAGATTTTCAATTTTTAAAATTTGAGAATTTGTTATAATTAAGTGGCAAAAGGGTACTAAATTTATATAGCAATTGATAGGAGGATGCTCAAATGAAGTTATCATTTCATGGTCAATCAACGATTTATTTAGAAGGGAACAATAAAAAGGTTATCGTAGATCCGTTTATTTCAAATAACCCTAAGTGTGATTTGAATATTGAAACAGTGCAGGTAGACTATATCGTTTTAACGCACGGTCATTTTGATCACTTTGGTGATGTTGTGGAACTAGCAAAGAATACAGGAGCAACAGTAATTGGAAGTGCAGAAATGGCTGACTATCTTTCTTCATATCACGGTGTTGAAAATGTTCATGGTATGAATATTGGTGGTAAAGCAAACTTTGATTTCGGAAGCGTTAAATTTGTTCAAGCATTTCATAGTTCAAGTTTTACACATGAAAATGGTATTCCAGTTTATTTAGGTATGCCAATGGGTATCGTGTTTGAAGTTGAAGGAAAAACAATTTATCATACTGGTGATACAGGTCTGTTTAGTGACATGTCACTTATTGCGAAACGTCATCCAGTTGATGTATGTTTTGTACCAATCGGAGATAATTTTACGATGGGTATTGATGATGCAAGTTATGCTATTAATGAATTTATTAAACCAAAAATTTCTGTGCCGATTCATTATGATACATTCCCATTAATCGAACAAGATCCACAACAATTTAAAGATGCTGTTAATGTAGGGGACGTGCAAATTTTAAAACCAGGTGAATCTGTTCAGTTTTAAATAGAATATAGATTTTACACTAAAAAACACCTCGCTAATCTATGTGGAAGTTATCGTCCGCATATTTTTAGTGAGTGTTTTTATATTCTACTGATCTTGTAAGCTGACTTTTCCGTCAGCTTCTATGTTGGGGCCCAGCCCAACTTGCATTGTCTGTAGAATTTCTTTTCGAAATTCTACATGTTGGGGCCCCATAGTCAACTCCTGCTGGGTTATGATGTTGATTATGTTTTTGGTTCAAAATGGTTTTGTTTGATACAAGTTGTTGGTTAGATAGTGAATAATATAAAAAATCCAGAACCACAGTCATAATCATTTCTTGTGTTTACTCAGTCGTTTGAGACTGCATCATGATTGAAAGATTATTTGTGATTCTGGATAAAAATTTTATTTAACGATTAATACAGGGATAGTCGCACGTTTTGCTACTTTGTGGCTGACACTTCCAAGTACAAATTTCTTTTTGTCTTCTGCTTTACGGTTACTTAAAACAACAATTTCGTATTTACCGCTATTAGCATGTTTTAATAGTTCTTCTTTTGCATTACCACGAACAATTATTTGGTCATAATCAATACCATAATCTTCTAAAGCTTTGCGTGTTTTTTCCAATCGCTTGCTTCGTTCTTCAGTAAGTTTGTTTAAATGAACACCTGCTTTAATTGATGCTTGAGCATCTTGTTCGCTGATTGCGTTTAAAACTGTTACGACTGTACCTTCGCCAGCTAATTTAGACACTTCTTTTAGTGCTTTTTCATTTTTTAACTGAGTGTCTACACCAAGTAATATATTTTTATACATTAGTACATCCCTCCTCACTTACATTCTAATAAATAATAATGGATTTTTCCATTTAAAATTAAAGATTTTGTGATCTTTGTGTTTGTTGTATATTTTCAAAAAATAAAATAGGTGAAACGATCATTATTTCATTTCACTTCAATGCTTTTTATCCAAAATAAAGTTATAATGTAGTTAATACTGTTCGAAAAGAAGAGGTAAAGAATGACAAAACATGAACAAATTTTAGATTATATTGAATCGTTATCTATAGGCTCTAAAATTTCGGTGCGTAAAATCGCTAAATTTTTAAACGTATCCGAAGGGACAGCATATCGTGCAATTAAAGATGCTGATAAAATGGGCATGGTCGCAACGATAGATCGTGTTGGTACGGTTCGAATCGAAAAACGTAATCGTAATGAAATTGAACATTTAACTTTTAATGAAATTGTCAATATTATTGATGGCCAAGTGTTAGGTGGCAACAAAGGTATCACTAAGATGGTATCTAAATTTGCAATTGGAGCAATGGAACTCAAAGATATTTTAAAGTATATTGGTCCAAAGACATTATTGATTGTCGGAAATCGCGAAGATGTGCAGATTGAAGCTTTAAAAAGAGGCACGGCTATATTAATTACTGGTGGATTTAAGCCATCTAATAAAGTTATTAATTTTGCGAATGAACATGATTTACCTGTTCTATCATCAAGTTATGATACATTCCTAGTTGCAAATATTATCAACAAAGCACTTTTTAATCAGAAAATACGAAAAGATATCTTAATAGTTCAAGATATAATGACGCCATTAGATGATTTATCTGTGCTGTTTGATACGATGAAAATAGCAGATTATAAGCGTATGGCGAATCGAACTGGCCATACAAGGTTTCCGGTAGTCAATGAGTCTTATAAATTAGTAGGTATTGTAACAAGTAGAGAGATGATTAATACAAAGGACGACGACGAAATAGATAAAGTGATGACGCGAAATCCTATTTATGTAAATGCTATGAGTACAGTAGCAAGTTGTGCGCATATGATGATTTGGGAAGGTATTGAATTGATTCCTGTCGTTTCGAGTAATAAAAAGACAGTGGGTGTGATTAATAGACAAGATGTTTTAAAATCTATGCAACTTTTAGGAAGACAGCCTCAAATGGGTGAAACAATTAACGATCAAATCGCCAAATATATAACAATGAATCAAGATGGAATTACAGTAGAAGTTTCACCGCTGTTAATCAATCACTACGGAACAGTAAGTAAAGCGGCATTTGTAAGTATTATAGAAGAAACAATACAATATGAAATGCGTAAATTTAAAAAAGGTAATGTCATGATAGAGAATTTAAATATCGTGTATATTAAAACAGTACCTATTGAATCACATATAACAGTGCGCTTTGGCATACTAGACGTCGGAAGAAACTTCGCCAAAATAGAAGTGAACATGCATAGTCAAAACGACAAAGTAGCGAGCGCTCTCGTGATATGCCAAATGTTTGACGAAGTATAGGAACTTAGCAGAGAAAATAGACATAAGATAGATTTTACACAAATGTTGGGGCCCCACCCCAACTTGCATTGTCTGTAGAAATTGGGGACCCAATTTCTCTGTGTTGGGGCCCCGGAATTAAAAAGCTTGTTATATGTGTATTTTTTATTTGGTCAACTGTTGCTAATATAATATTGATTGATGTCCTATACTCGTTATGAACTAAATAGTATGGAAATATATATATCTAAATAATTAAAACGGGCAAATAGTTTAATATGGTAGTAACAATTTTTATAATTTAGATATTTTGATATAGACTAATGCTTAAATTAAGCAACTTTTCTAAAAAAGGGAGTATGAAAATGATTAGTACTTTGAATGAAATTATGAAATGTATCGAAGACAACGATACAATTATTATACACAGACATGTTAGACCAGATCCTGATGCATATGGTTCACAACTTGGTTTAAAATACTATATTCAGCAGAAATTTCCACAAAAGCAAGTATTTGCAGTGGGTGAAGCGGAATCATCATTAAGCTTTATTGGAGAGTTAGATAACATTGATGATAAAACATATCAAGATGCGCTTGTAATTGTATGTGATACTGCCAATGCTCCACGAATTGACGATGAACGTTATAGTACAGGTAGTAAACTTATTAAAATAGATCATCATCCTGCAGTTGATCAGTATGGTGATATTAATTTAGTTAATACGAACGCGTCATCTACAAGTGAAATCATTTACGATTTAATCTCACATTTTAATGATGAAGCAATTGTTAATAAAGATATCGCGAGTGTTTTATACCTTGGTATCGTCGGTGATACTGGGCGATTCCTTTTTAACAATACCTCAGAACATACTATGGAAATTGCTGGAAAGTTAATTGGGCATGATATTGATCATAATGCGCTTTTAAATAAAATGATGGAGAAGGATCCAAAAATGTTGCCGTTTCAAGGTTATGTTTTACAACATTTCGAACTTATGGATGATGGATTCTGCCAAGTTAAAATAACTGAAGATGTATTGGAGCAATTCGGTATTCAGCCAAATGAAGCATCTCAGTTTGTTAATACAATTGCTGACATCAAAGGTTTGAAAATATGGGTGTTTGCAGTTGATGAGGGTAGTGAAATAAGATGTCGCTTACGCTCTAAAGGGCAATTGATTATTAATGATATTGCGCAAGATTTTGGTGGCGGTGGTCATCCGAATGCGTCAGGAGTTTCAGTGAACAGCTGGGATGAATTTGAGCAACTTGCTACAGCTTTACGCACAAAACTTAACTAATAGAAAGGAGCCATTCAATCATGGTGGCATATTTAAATATTCATACGGCTTATGATTTGTTAAATTCAAGCTTAAAAATAGAAGATGCCGTAAGACTTGCTGTGTCTGAAAATGTTGAAGCACTTGCCATAACTGACACCAATGTATTGTATGGTTTTCCTAAATTTTATGATGCATGTATAGCAAATAACATTAAACCGATTTTTGGTATGACAATATATGTGACAAACGGTTTAAACACTATTGAAACCGTTGTTTTAGCAAAAGATAATAATGGGTTGAAGGATTTATATCAACTTTCATCGAAAATAAAAATGAATTCAATGGAAAATGTTTCATTTGAACTATTGCAACAATTTTCATCGAATTTGATTATCATTTTTAAAAATGTTGCAGACGAACATCGTGACATTGTTCAAGTTTTTGATTCGCATGAAGATACGTATTTAGATCATCAAAGTGTTTTAGTTCAGGGGATAAAGCACGTATGGATTCAAAATGTTTGTTACCAAACACGTCAAGATGCCGATACGATTTCTGCATTAGCAGCTATTAGAGACAATACAAAATTAGACTTAATTCATGATCAAGAAGATTTTGGTGCACATTTTTTAACTGAAAAGGAAATTAAACAATTAGATATTAACCAAGAATATTTAACGCAGGTTGATGTTATAGCTCAAAAGTGTAATGCAGAATTAAAATATCATCAATCTCTACTTCCTCAATATCAGACACCTAACGATGAATCGGCTAAAAAATATTTGTGGCGTGTCTTAGTTACACAATTAAAAAAATTAGAACTTAATTATGACGTCTATTTAGAGCGATTGAAATATGAGTATAAAGTTATTACTAATATGGGTTTTGAAGATTATTTCTTAATAGTAAGTGATTTAATCCATTATGCGAAAACGAATGATGTGATGGTAGGTCCAGGTCGTGGTTCTTCAGCTGGCTCACTGGTCAGTTATTTACTAGGTATTACAACGATTGATCCTATTAAATTCAATCTATTATTTGAACGTTTTTTAAACCCAGAACGTGTAACAATGCCTGATATAGATATTGACTTTGAAGATACACGCCGAGAAAGGGTTATTCAGTACGTCCAAGAAAAATATGGCGAACTACATGTATCTGGAATTGTGACTTTCGGTCATCTGCTTGCAAGAGCGGTTGCTAGAGATGTTGGACGAATTATGGGGTTTGATGAAGTTACATTAAATGAAATTTCAAGTTTAATCCCACATAAATTAGGAATTACACTTGATGAGGCATATCAAATTGACGATTTTAAAAAGTTTGTACATCGAAACCATCGACATGAACGCTGGTTCAGTATTTGTAAAAAGTTAGAAGGTTTACCAAGACATACATCTACACATGCGGCAGGAATTATTATTAATGACCATCCATTATATGAATATGCCCCTTTAACGAAAGGGGATACAGGATTATTAACGCAATGGACAATGACTGAAGCCGAACGTATTGGTTTATTAAAAATAGATTTTCTAGGGTTGAGAAACTTATCGATTATTCATCAAATCTTGACACAAGTCAAAAAAGATTTAGGTATTAATATTGATATCGAAAAAATTCCGTTTGATAATCAAAAAGTGTTTGAATTGTTGTCGCAAGGAGATACGACTGGCATATTCCAATTAGAGTCTGACGGTGTAAGAAGTGTATTAAAAAAATTAAAGCCGGAACACTTTGAAGATATTGTTGCTGTAACTTCTTTGTATAGACCAGGTCCAATGGAAGAAATTCCAACTTACATTACAAGAAGACATGATCCAAGCAAAGTTCAATATTTACATCCACATTTAGAACCTATATTAAAAAATACTTACGGTGTTATTATTTATCAAGAGCAAATTATGCAAATAGCGAGCACATTTGCAAACTTCAGTTATGGTGAAGCGGATATTTTAAGAAGAGCAATGAGTAAAAAAAATAGAGCTGTTCTTGAAAGTGAGCGGCAACACTTTATAGAAGGTGCAAAGCAAAATGGTTATCACGAAGACATTAGTAAGCAAATATTTGATTTGATTCTGAAATTTGCTGATTATGGTTTTCCTAGAGCACATGCTGTCAGCTATTCTAAAATTGCATACATTATGAGCTTTTTAAAAGTCCATTATCCAAATTATTTTTACGCAAATATTTTAAGTAATGTTATTGGAAGTGAGAAGAAAACTGCTCAAATGATAGAAGAAGCAAAAAAACAAGGTATCACTATATTGCCACCGAACATTAACGAAAGTCATTGGTTTTATAAACCTTCCCAAGAAGGCATTTATTTATCAATTGGTACAATTAAAGGTGTAGGTTATCAAAGTGTGAAAGTGATTGTTGATGAACGTTATCAAAATGGCAAATTTAAAGATTTCTTTGATTTTGCTAGACGTATACCGAAGAGAGTCAAAACGAGAAAGTTACTTGAAGCACTGATTTTAGTGGGAGCGTTTGATGCTTTTGGTAAAACACGTTCAACGTTGTTGCAAGCTATTGATCAAGTGTTGGATGGTGATTTAAACATTGAACAAGATGGTTTTTTATTTGATATTTTAACGCCAAAACAGATGTATGAAGATAAAGAAGAATTGCCTGATGCACTTATTAGTCAGTATGAAAAAGAATATTTAGGATTTTATGTTTCGCAACACCCAGTAGATAAAAAGTTTGTTGCCAAACAATATTTAACGATATTTAAATTGAGTAACGCACAGAATAATAAGCCTATATTAGTACAGTTTGATAAAGTTAAACAAATTCGAACTAAAAATGGTCAAAATATGGCATTCGTCACATTAAATGATGGCATCGAAACTTTAGATGGTGTGATTTTCCCTAATCAGTTTAAAAAGTACGAAGAGTTGTTATCACATAATGACTTGTTTATAGTCAGTGGGAAATTTGACCATAGAAAGCAACAACGTCAATTAATTATAAATGAGATTCAGACATTAGCCACCTTTGAAGAACAAAAATTAGCATTTGCCAAACAAATTATAATTAGAAATAAATCACAAATAGATATGTTTGAAGAGATGATTAAAGCTACGAAAGAGAATGCTAATGATGTTGTGTTATCCTTTTATGATGAAACGATTAAACAAATGACTACTTTAGGCTATATTAATCAAAAAGATAGTATGTTTAATAATTTTATACAATCCTTTAACCCTAGTGATATTAGGCTTATATAACTTTTATCAACTAATAAATTATGATATAGTAAACTGATGGTTAGATATTTTTTAACCATCAGTTTGCGTTTATATTAGTTTTTTATGCTTATTATTTTTATGAGTTTCACTATACATTATTGATTAATCCATAAGAATAATTAGCACAAAAAGCAGTATACATAAATTGAGTAAAGAATTTTGTCGATATATCGTACGAAAAAATAATAACTTTTTGATATATTGGTTTTTGCTATCCATTATAATAATTAAAGGTATATCTTTAGATAGTATGGTTTAATGTATCTTTAAAAATATTATTTTATTATCGTTTATCGCTATTTGTGTTACATAATCAAAACCATAAATTCTTACTCATTCAGATTTACCCAATATTTTTACTTTTATAATGTAATGCGTTTTATCCAAGTTATTTTTTAAAAAAATAAATATTGAATTAGGGGCTGATTTCATGTCATTAAGAGATGAAGCATTGGAAATGCACAAACGTAATCAAGGTAAATTAGAAGTTAAACCAAATGTAAAAGTTACTAATAAAGAGGAATTAAGTTTAGCATACTCACCTGGCGTTGCTGAACCGTGTAAAGATATATATGAAGATAAAAGAAAAGTGTATGATTACACAATTAAAGGAAATACAGTTGCAGTTATTACTGATGGAACAGCGGTATTAGGTTTAGGTAACATTGGACCTGAAGCAAGTATTCCTGTAATGGAAGGTAAAGCAGTATTATTCAAAAGCTTCGCTGGTATCAATGGGGTTCCTATTGCGTTAAATACAACTGATACCGAAGAAATCATTAAAACAGTTAAGTTGTTAGAACCTAATTATGGTGGTATTAATTTAGAGGATATTTCGGCACCACGTTGTTTTGAAATTGAAGAACGATTGAAAAAAGAAACTAATATTCCGGTATTCCATGACGATCAACATGGTACAGCAATTGTAACAATAGCAGGTTTGGTAAATGCATTGAGAGTTGTTAACAAAGATATTGCTAAAATAAAAGTTGTACTAAATGGTGCTGGTGCAGCAGGAATAGCCATTGTTAAATTACTATACGCGTATGGTGTAAGAAATATGGTTATGTGTGACTCAAGAGGCGCAATTTTTGAAGGACGTTCATATGGTATGAATCCTACGAAAGATGTTGTAGCTAAATGGACAAATAAAGATAAGATTGAAGGGTCTTTAGAAGAAGTCGTAAAAGACGCAGATGTATTTATTGGAGTTTCTGTAGCTAATGCGCTGTCACAAGATATGGTTAAGAGTATGGCAGATAATCCAATTATATTTGCAATGGCTAATCCAAATCCTGAAATAATACCTGATGATGCCAAAGCGGCAGGTGCACGAGTTGTTGGTACAGGACGTTCAGACTATCCTAACCAAATTAATAATGTATTAGCTTTCCCTGGTATTTTTAGAGGTGCATTAGAGGTTGAAGCTACACATATAAATGAAGAAATGAAAAAGGCAGCTGTAGAAGCGATTGCTGATTTAATCGATAGTTCTGAATTAAATGAAGACTACTGTATACCAGGACCGTTTGATAAACGTGTTGCGCCATCAGTTGCTCGTAATGTTGCTAAAGCGGCAATGGAATCTGGAGTAGCTAGGATTGAAGTTGATCCGCAAGATGTGTATGATAAAACAATGAAACTTACAGATTTACAATAAAAATAATTAACGTTTAATTAAATTGCTTAAAAGTTAGCAATAAAGAGTCATTAAAATGATGAAAATGAAAGTTTATGATAAACATTCAACAGTCAAACGAATATAAATCAAATAAATTTAAACCCGTTTTTAACTGGTCAAGTTCAGTTTAAGGCTCTAAATGGTTAGAACAGAGGTTATTTGGAGGTTTTCCTATGTTTAAAGATTTTTTTAATCGAACAAAGAAAAAGAAATATCTTACAGTACAAGACTCTAAAAATAATGATGTGCCTGCAGGTATTATGACTAAGTGTCCAAAGTGTAAGAAAATTATGTACACAAAAGAATTAGCTGAAAATTTAAATGTGTGCTTTAATTGTGATCATCATATTGCTTTAACTGCGTATAAACGTATAGAAGCAATTTCTGATGAAGGATCATTTACAGAATTCGATAAGGGAATGACCTCTGCGAATCCATTAGATTTTCCAAGTTATTTAGAAAAAATTGAAAAGGACCAACAAAAGACAGGTCTTAAAGAAGCAGTTGTGACTGGTACAGCACAACTAGATGGTATGAAATTTGGCGTTGCTGTCATGGATTCACGTTTTAGAATGGGAAGTATGGGATCGGTAATCGGTGAAAAGATATGTCGCATCATTGATTACTGCACTGAGAACCGTTTACCATTTATTCTTTTCTCTGCAAGTGGTGGTGCACGTATGCAAGAAGGTATTATTTCCTTGATGCAAATGGGTAAAACCAGTGTATCTTTAAAACGTCATTCTGACGCTGGACTATTATATATATCATATTTAACACATCCAACTACTGGTGGTGTATCTGCAAGTTTTGCATCAGTTGGTGATATAAATTTAAGTGAGCCAAAAGCGTTGATAGGTTTTGCAGGTCGTCGAGTTATAGAGCAGACAATAAACGAAAAATTGCCAGATGATTTCCAAACTGCAGAATTTTTATTAGAGCATGGACAATTGGACAAAGTTGTACATCGTAATGATATGCGTCAAACATTGTCTGAAATTCTAAAAATCCATCAAGAGGTGACTAAATAATGTTAGATTTTGAAAAACCACTTTTTGAAATTCGAAATAAAATTGAATCTTTAAAAGAATCTCAAGATAAAAATGATGTGGATTTACAAGAAGAAATTGACATGCTTGAAGCGTCATTGGAACGAGAAACTAAAAAAATATATACAAATTTAAAACCATGGGATCGTGTGCAAATTGCGCGTTTGCAAGAAAGACCTACGACCCTAGATTATATTCCATATATCTTTGATTCGTTTATGGAACTACATGGTGATCGTAATTTTAGAGATGATCCAGCAATGATTGGTGGTATTGGCTTTTTAAATGGTCGTGCTGTTACGGTTATTGGACAACAACGTGGAAAAGATACAAAAGATAATATTTATCGAAATTTTGGTATGGCGCATCCAGAAGGTTATCGAAAAGCATTACGTTTAATGAAACAAGCTGAAAAATTCAATCGTCCTATCTTTACATTTATAGATACAAAAGGTGCATATCCTGGTAAAGCTGCTGAAGAACGTGGACAAAGTGAATCTATCGCAACAAATTTGATTGAGATGGCTTCACTAAAAGTACCAGTTATTGCGATTGTCATTGGTGAAGGTGGCAGTGGAGGTGCTCTAGGTATTGGTATTGCCAATAAAGTATTGATGTTAGAGAATAGTACTTACTCTGTTATATCTCCTGAAGGTGCAGCGGCATTATTATGGAAAGACAGTAATTTGGCTAAAATTGCAGCTGAAACAATGAAAATTACTGCCCATGATATTAAGCAATTAGGTATTATAGATGATGTCATTTCTGAACCACTTGGCGGAGCACATAAAGATATTGAACAGCAAGCTTTAGCTATAAAATCAGCGTTTGTTGAACAGTTAGATTCACTTGAGTCATTATCACGTGATGAAATTGCTAATGATCGGTTTGAAAAATTCAGAAATATCGGTTCTTATATAGAATAATCAACTTGAGCATTTTTATGTTAAATCGATACTGGGTTTTACCATAAATTGAAGTACATTAGAACAATAATTTTATATTTAGATACTGAATTTTAACTAAGATTAGTAGTCAAAATTGTGGCTACTAATCTTTTTTTAATTAAGTTAAAATAAAATTCAATATTTAAAACGTTTACATCAATTCAATACATTAGTTTTGATGGAATGACATATCAATTTGTGGTAATTTAGAGTTAAAGATAAATCAGTTATAGAAAGGTATGTCGTCATGAAGAAAATTGCAGTTTTAACTAGTGGTGGAGATTCACCTGGAATGAATGCTGCCGTAAGAGCAGTTGTTCGTACAGCAATTTACAATGAAATTGAAGTTTATGGTGTGTATCATGGTTACCAAGGATTGTTAAATGATGATATTCATAAACTTGAATTAGGATCAGTTGGGGATACGATTCAGCGTGGAGGTACATTCTTGTATTCAGCAAGATGTCCAGAGTTTAAGGAGCAAGAAGTACGTAAAGTTGCAATCGAAAACTTACGTAAAAGAGGGATTGAGGGCCTTGTAGTTATTGGTGGTGACGGTAGTTATCGCGGTGCACAACGCATCAGTGAGGAATGCAAAGAAATTCAAACTATCGGTATTCCTGGTACGATTGACAATGATATCAATGGTACTGATTTTACAATTGGATTTGACACAGCATTAAATACGATTATTGGATTAGTCGACAAAATTAGAGATACTGCGTCAAGTCACGCACGAACATTTATCATTGAAGCAATGGGCCGTGATTGTGGAGATCTAGCATTATGGGCTGGATTATCAGTTGGTGCTGAGACAATTGTAGTTCCAGAAGTGAAAACAGATATTAAAGAAATAGCTGATAAAATTGAACAAGGTATTAAACGTGGTAAGAAACACTCAATCGTTCTTGTAGCAGAAGGTTGTATGACTGCGCAAGATTGTCAAAAAGAATTATCACAATACATCAATGTTGATAATAGAGTGTCTGTGTTAGGTCACGTTCAACGTGGTGGTAGCCCAACAGGTGCGGATAGAGTTTTAGCATCACGTTTAGGTGGATATGCGGTAGACTTATTAATGCAAGGTGAAACAGCTAAGGGTGTTGGAATTAAGAACAATAAAATTGTAGCAACATCTTTTGATGAAATTTTTGATGGTAAAGATCATAAATTTGATTATAGTCTATATGAACTTGCTAACAAGTTATCTATATAAGATTTCAGGAGGAATTATAAAATGAGAAAAACTAAAATTGTATGTACAATTGGACCAGCTTCAGAATCAGAAGAAATGATTGAGAAATTAATCAATGCTGGTATGAACGTTGCACGATTAAACTTTTCACATGGTAGTCATGAAGAGCATAAAGGTAGAATTGATACAATTCGTAAAGTAGCTAAAAGATTAGACAAAATTGTAGCAATTCTATTAGATACGAAAGGTCCAGAAATTCGTACGCATAATATGAAAGACGGTATCATTGAACTTGAACGTGGTAACGAAGTTATTGTTAGCATGAATGAAGTTGAAGGAACACCTGAAAAGTTCTCAGTAACATATGAAAACTTAATTAACGATGTTCAAGTAGGTTCATACATTTTACTTGATGATGGCTTAATTGAATTACAAGTTAAAGATATTGATCATGCTAAAAAAGAAGTTAAATGTGATATTTTAAACTCTGGTGAGCTTAAAAACAAAAAAGGTGTTAACTTACCTGGTGTAAGAGTAAGTTTACCTGGTATTACAGAAAAAGATGCTGAAGATATCCGTTTCGGTATTAAAGAAAATGTTGACTTCATTGCAGCAAGTTTCGTACGTCGTCCTAGTGATGTTTTAGAAATTCGTGAAATTTTAGAAGAACAAAAAGCTAACATTTCAGTATTCCCTAAAATTGAAAACCAAGAAGGTATTGATAATATTGCGGAAATTCTTGAAGTGTCTGATGGTTTAATGGTTGCACGTGGTGACATGGGTGTTGAAATTCCACCTGAAAAAGTACCAATGGTTCAAAAAGATTTAATCAGACAATGTAACAAATTAGGTAAACCAGTTATTACAGCTACACAAATGTTAGATTCTATGCAACGTAACCCACGTGCTACACGTGCAGAAGCTAGTGACGTTGCCAACGCAATCTATGATGGTACAGATGCAGTAATGTTATCTGGTGAAACTGCTGCTGGTTTATATCCTGAAGAAGCTGTTAAAACAATGAGAAATATTGCTGTATCAGCTGAAGCAGCCCAAGATTACAAAAAGTTATTGTCAGATCGTACTAAATTAGTTGAAACTTCATTAGTGAATGCTATCGGTATTTCGGTTGCACATACAGCTTTAAACTTAAATGTTAAAGCAATTGTAGCTGCTACTGAAAGTGGTTCAACAGCACGTACTATCTCTAAATATCGTCCACATTCAGACATTATTGCGGTGACTCCAAGTGAAGAAACTGCACGTCAATGTTCAATTGTTTGGGGTGTTCAACCTGTAGTTAAAAAAGGACGTAAGAGTACAGATGCATTGTTAAACAATGCAGTTGCAACAGCTGTTGAAACTGGTAGAGTAACTAATGGTGATTTAATCATTATTACTGCTGGTGTACCAACCGGTGAAACTGGAACTACTAATATGATGAAAATCCACCTAGTTGGTGACGAAATTGCTAATGGTCAAGGTATTGGACGTGGATCAGTTGTTGGTACTACGTTAGTTGCTGAAACTGTTAAAGATTTAGAAGGTAAAGATTTATCTGACAAAGTTATCGTTACTAACTCAATCGATGAAACGTTTGTACCTTATGTAGAAAAAGCTTTAGGCTTAATTACAGAAGAAAATGGTATTACATCACCAAGTGCAATTGTTGGTTTAGAAAAAGGTATTCCAACAGTTGTAGGTGTAGAAAAAGCTGTTAAAAACATAAGCAATAACATGTTAGTTACGATTGATGCTGCTCAAGGTAAAATCTTTGAAGGATATGCAAACGTACTATAATTTATAAAAAAACGTCTTTCCATTTATTAACAATGGAAAGACGTTTTTTGGTTCATCAGGTATTTTATGACGTAATTAATAGGTTATTTGATAATGAGAGTGTATGAATGGCAATCAATATATAAATGTTTATATCTTTTATACATGTAGGTTATCACCTTTAAACTTTCACTCATATTACTTTGGAAAGTTATTATAAAATAGAAGTATGGATGTATTTCTGAAATGATACATGATTAAATAGATGAGAAAGTAAAAGTATTGAGCCAAGTACGCAATTTAATATTATAAGTTGCATATAAAATCCCCTGTTGAACTTTAATATATTCAACAGGGGTAAAACTTGTTGTTATTTATTTGATTTAGCAGCGATACGTTTATATCTTAAGTACATAAATGCTAAAAGTATAAACCAAATCGGAATAAAATAAATTGCACGTCTTGTATCAACATTAATAAATAATAACCCGAACACAAAAATGAAGAATACAAATATTAAGTAGCCCATATATTTACCACCTAATAGTTTGTACGTAGCATTTTTATGTAGATCTGGGTTTTTACGACTATAATTGATATATGCAATGATAATCAGACCCCATACAACTAAAAATAACACTGTAGAGATGGTAGTCACATACGTAAATACTTTTGTCGCATCTGGGAAAATATAGTTTAGTAATGCTGCCACAAGTAATAATGCTGATGAAGCAAAGATTGCAACATGTGGAACGCCATATTTATTCGTTTTAGAAAAGTTCGGAGGTGCTTGTTGTTGACTTGATAAACCGAAAAGCATACGGCTATTTGAGAATATACCACTGTTACATGATGAAGCAGCAGCGGTTAATACTACAAAATTAATCAAGCCCGCAGCAAACGGAATTCCGATCAATGCGAATAATTTTACGAATGGACTGTTATCAGGATCAACTTGCTGCCAAGGGATAATAGACATGATAACCGCTAACGCACCAACGTAAAATATTAAAATTCTAATGGGTACACTGTTAATTGCTTTTGGAATTGTTTTAACTGGATCTTTTGTTTCCCCAGCTGTAACACCAATCATTTCAATTCCTACAAATGAGAATAATGCCATTTGGAAAGACATAAAGAATCCAGAAGCACCTTTAGCGAATATGCCGTGTTCATATAGATTTGTGAAACTGGCATGCCCGAATTGAGTTTTAAATGCAAATAGAATCATGACGAAACCAACTACTATTAAACCAATAATTGTCGCTATTTTAATGATAGAGAACCAAAATTCTAATTCTCCGAAAAGTCTTGCGCTAAGTAGGTTGAATGACATTAATAACAGTACACAAAATAGTGCACTTATCCAGTTTGGAATTTCTGGGAACCAAAAGCTAACATATTTTGCCACAGCCGTTACTTCAGCCATACCTGTAATAATCCAACAGAACCAGTATGTCCATCCGGTAACAAATCCTGCAAAAGGCCCAATATATGTATTGGTTACATCTGCGAAAGATTTAAATTCAGTATTCTGTATAATGATTTCTCCTAAACCTCGCATAAACATAAATAACATAAATCCTATAATGATGTATGTTAATAGAATTGAAGGGCCGGTTAATGCAATCGTTTGACCAGCACCTAAGAATAAGCCTGTACCAATTGCACCGCCAATTGCAATTAATTGTATGTGGCGATTGCTCAGTTCCCTTTGTAATTTTTCAGCCATAATACATCTCCCTTAAATATAGATATGTTTATTATGCACTTATATTGAGATATATACAATTATTTTCGGTAAAAATGTGTAAAATTCCATGTTAATATACTTTGGTTTTTATAATCATATATAATAACCAATTGAAAATTTAATTCTATTGTAAAATTCATGGATTATTCACATCTTGAAAAAGCTTTAATGGTGCTATTTGTGGCTATTCTGTGACATTTACATAGATTTACAAAACAATTGTTGCACATATAATGCCAGTTTTTATATTTCACAAACGAAATGCGTTTAGCTATAATATTAGTTGAAAGCCATTTCATAAAGAAACAGTAAAGGGGAAATTTATCATGGCAGAATTACAAAGAGGTTTAGAAGGGGTTATCGCAGCGGAGACTAAAATAAGTTCAATTATTGAAAGTCAATTGACTTATGCCGGCTATGATATTGATGATCTAGCTGAAAATGCGCAATTTGAAGAAGTTATTTTCCTATTATGGAACTATAGATTGCCAAATGAAGAAGAGCTTGCTCATCTAAAAGGGAAATTAAATCAATACATGACATTAAATCTTCGTGTGTATACACATTTTGAGGAGTATGTTACAGATCACGTGCATCCAATGACAGCATTACGTACGTCGTTATCATATATTGCACATTTCGATCCTGATGCTGAAAATGAATCAGATGAAAATCGTTATGAAAGAGCAATGCGTATACAGGCTAAAGTAGCATCATTAGTTACAGCGTTTGCTCGAGTAAGACAAGATAAAGAACCACTTAAGCCTAATCCTGACTTAAGTTATGCGGCAAACTTCCTATATATGTTACGTGGGGAATTACCAACAGATATAGAAGTAGAAGCCTTCAATAAAGCACTTATTTTACACGCTGATCATGAGTTGAACGCATCTGCATTTACAGCACGTTGTGCGGTATCATCATTGTCAGATATGTACTCAGGTATTGTAGCAGCTGTAGGTTCTCTGAAAGGGCCATTACATGGTGGTGCAAACGAACAAGTTATGACGATGTTATCTGAGATTGGGTCAATTGAAAATGTTGATGCTTACTTAGATGAAAAATTTGCTAATAAAGATAAAGTAATGGGCTTCGGTCATCGTGTATATAAAGATGGCGATCCTAGAGCGAAATATTTAAGAGAAATGAGCCGTCAAATTACGAAAGACGCTGGTCGTGAAGAATTATTTGAAATGTCAGTGAAAATGGAAAAACGTATGGCAGAAGAAAAAGGATTAATTCCTAATGTTGATTTTTATAGTGCGAGTGTTTATCACTGTATGGAAATACCTCATGACTTATTCACGCCAATCTTTGCTGTAAGTCGTTCTGCAGGATGGATTGCTCATATTTTAGAACAATATAAAGATAATAGAATTATGCGTCCTAGAGCGAAATATATTGGCGAAACGAATCGTAAGTATATCCCGCTTGAAGAAAGAAAATAGTCAATACAAATTAAAAATGAAGATGTAAAATTTGGAGGTAAAATAACTATGACTGCAGAAAAAATTACTCAAGGAACTGAAGGATTAAACGTACCTAACGAACCAATTATCCCATTTATTATCGGTGATGGAATTGGACCGGATATTTGGAAGGCAGCAAGCCGAGTTATAGATGCTGCTGTTGAGAAAGCCTATAATGGCGAAAAACGCATTGAATGGAAAGAAGTGCTAGCTGGCCAAAAAGCATTTGATACAACTGGTGAATGGTTACCTCAAGAAACACTTGATACAATTAAAGAATATTTAATTGCTGTTAAAGGACCTTTAACAACACCAATTGGTGGTGGTATTAGATCATTAAATGTAGCTTTACGCCAAGAATTAGATTTATTTACTTGTTTAAGACCGGTACGTTGGTTTAAAGGAGTACCATCACCTGTTAAACGTCCACAAGATGTTGATATGGTTATTTTCCGTGAAAATACTGAAGACATTTATGCTGGTATTGAATTTAAAGAAGGTACAACAGAAGTTAAAAAGGTAATTGACTTCTTACAAAACGAAATGGGTGCGACAAACATTCGATTCCCAGAAACATCAGGTATTGGTATTAAACCAGTTTCTAAAGAAGGTACTGAGCGATTAGTTAGAGCAGCTATTCAATATGCTATCGATAATAATCGTAAATCAGTTACTTTAGTTCATAAAGGTAATATTATGAAATTTACAGAAGGCTCATTTAAGCAGTGGGGTTACGATTTAGCATTAACTGAATTTGGTGATCAAGTATTCACTTGGCAACAATATGACGAAATTGTTGAAAATGAAGGCAGAGATGCTGCTAATGCTGCACAAGAAAAAGCTGAAAAAGAAGGCAAGATTATCATTAAAGATTCTATTGCTGACATTTTCTTACAACAAATTTTAACTCGTCCAGCTGAGCATGATGTTGTAGCAACTATGAACTTGAATGGTGACTATATTTCAGATGCTTTAGCTGCACAAGTTGGTGGTATTGGTATTGCGCCAGGTGCAAACATTAATTATGAAACAGGTCATGCTATTTTTGAAGCAACACATGGTACAGCTCCAAAATATGCAGGTTTAAATAAAGTGAATCCATCTTCAGTAATTTTAAGTTCTGTATTAATGTTAGAACATTTAGGATGGCAAGAAGCAGCAGATAAGATTACAGATTCAATTGAAGATACAATTGCTTCAAAAGTTGTTACTTATGACTTTGCCCGTTTAATGGATGGTGCTGAAGAAGTTTCTACATCAGCATTTGCAGATGAATTGATTAAAAATTTAAAATAAGCAAAATAAACTTAGGTGAGTCTAGCAACTTTAATTGCTAGGTTCGCCTTTTTAAATGAATTGAAGTTGGCAACAGGACAGAAATAATAAAGAGTCACTAATGATTGATTATGTAGTGTTTCTTACACATTAACCAAAGCGAATGTGTACATAAGCATAGGAATAAATGAGTAAAACTCATGCATAGGTAGTGGGATAGAAATGATATTTTCACAAAATTTATTTCGTTGTCCCAGAGTAAGTCATGCAAATTATAGAAGGAAATATAAGAAGTATTTTATTTATGTGTAAAGTAATGTAAAAAATGTGTAAAGATAATGTGTAGGATGTTATTTTTATAAATAGTTCGGTTATAATGTAAATATAATTATAAGTTAGGGAGGCATACCATGTCGCAAAAAGTGTTGGTAGTAGATGACGAACATTCAATCGTAACATTACTTAAATATAACTTAGAAACAGCTGGTTATGAAGTTGTTGTCGCATTTGATGGTGATGAGGCTTTAGAAAAGGTAGAAAATGAACAGCCAGATTTAATTATTTTAGATGTTATGCTACCTAAAAAAGATGGCATTGACGTATGTAAGACTGTAAGAACAAATAAAAATTTAGTCCCTATATTAATGTTAACGGCGAAAAATGATGAATTTGATCGGGTATTAGGTTTAGAATTAGGTGCCGATGACTATATGACTAAGCCTTTTTCACCTAGAGAAGTTGTTGCTCGTGTGAAAGCTATTTTAAGACGTTCTCAATTTGTAAAAGAAGTAGAAGAGATTGACGATGATATTACCATCGGATCGATACGTATTAGACCCGATTATTTTGAAGTATATAAGCATAATGAGCTATTGGAGCTAACACCGAAAGAATTTGAACTGTTGCTTTATTTGATAGAAAGACAAGGCAGAGTCATTACGAGAGAGCATATGTTAAATACGGTATGGAATTATGAATTCGCAGGAGACTCAAGAATTGTTGATGTACATATCAGTCATTTAAGAGATAAATTAGAAGATAATCCTAAGAAGCCACAACTTATTAAAACTGTGCGTGGCTTAGGCTATAAATTGGAAAGACCTAAAGAACAATGATGAAGTTTCACCACCGCTTAATGTTATTGATAAGCAGTATATTAATTATCAGTTTTATTACATTAGGCATTATTATTCACGCTTCCATCACATATGTTTTATCAGAAAAACACGAACAAGCTCTAGCAACAGATGCAAGATCATATATTTATTTAGTCCAAGATAATGAGATTGATAAAGTTAAAGAAATTGTAAAACAGCAAAATATAGATTTATTGATAACTAAAAATGATAAAAAGGTGTTTAGTAGTGGCAAACTGAAAGCTATCCCAAATAGTGATAGCTTTATTCAAAAAAAGGACGTTTTTATTTTTAATAAGAAGGTTAACGGTTATCATGTATGGATTAAAGGTTACAATAACGATATTACAGAAATGCATTGGACGTTGTGGAAATATCTTATATTGACATGTTTAGTTGTACTTATCTGTCTGTATTTTGCAAGCCGTAGTTTTAAGCGTACACTAATCCGTCCTATTCAAGAAGTTACTTATGCAACACAATTGTTGGCAAATGGTTATTATCACATACGTGTACCTGAAAGTAATGTTGTAGAAACTAAAGCGCTTTTTGTGTCTACCAATGATTTAGCACGACGCCTTCAAAAGCTTAATAATGAGCAAAAAATTCAATCCAACCGTTTAAAAACAACGATTGAAAATATTCCAAGTGCTATTTTAATGATAGATCGAAATGGAAAAATCGTTGTTGCAAATAAAGCGTATTACGAACAGTTCAACATCTCGCATAATATTGAACAAGTAGGCTATCACGGCTATGTTAATACTGAAATTGAGCAATTAATTTTAGAAAGTTTTAAAGTTGAAAAACCTATCTATGAACAATTGGAAGTTGCAATAAACCAAGTCCATGCCAAGTACTTTGACATTTCATGCGTTCCGATTTTAACTAGGTCTCAAAAAAGTTTGCAAGGGATTTTAGTTGTGATGCATGACATTACAAATCTGAAACAACTTGAAAATTTAAGACGTGAATTTGTAGCAAATGTTTCACATGAATTAAAAACACCTATTACTTCAATTAAGGGGTTTGCTGAAACGCTTATTGATGGTGCAAAAAATGATGCGGAATCATTAGACATGTTTTTGAACATAATTTTAAAAGAATCAAATCGAATAGAATCTTTAGTAACAGATCTGTTAGATTTATCGCATATTGAGCAACATACCGAGTTAGATACAGACTATATGAATTTATCAGATTTAACGCGGCGTATTATTGATAATATGATGACTCAAGCCAATCAAAAAAATATTTCCATTCATACTGATATTGAAAAAGATGTCATTGTTAAAGCACAAGAAAGTAAAATTGCTCAAGTTATCACGAATTTGTTAACGAATGCAATTAACTATTCTTATGAAGATGGAGATATTAACGTTCGTGTGTATCGAGATGACTTTCGTGTCATTTTCGAAGTACAAGATTTTGGTATAGGTATTAAATTAGAAGACCAACAACGTATTTTTGAAAGATTTTATAGAGTAGATAAAGCACGAAGTAGAGATTCTGGTGGGACAGGTCTTGGATTATCAATTACAAAGCATATAGTAGAGGCCCACCAAGGCAATATTGAAGTGAATAGTCAAGTTGGCAAAGGCTCAACGTTCAAAGTTATTCTAAAAGATTATAAAGAATAAAAATTAAAGTGGTAACAGCGCGTGTATTTTTCACGAAGTTGTTGCTGCTTTTTTATTTCGTTCAAATCTCTATTGGTATTAAATTAGAGTTAATGAATTGGAATAAATTCGGTTGTCAATTTTGTCATTAGCATATATCGTTTTGTAAGTTATAAGTAATAGATTGTTGTGAATCAAGCAATTTTATAATATATTTATTATAATAAAGAAATTTTAGTAATGCGCTTAAAATAGATGCTTAATTAAAAAGTAATAAGTTTTATTTGAACGGAAATAAATCTTAATTTAAACACTTGAATAGACAAGTGTAATCATTCGTCATAGAAAAAGACGAGGGGCGATTTAGATAAATTGTTGAAAGTAATATTAAATACCTTGTTTATCTAATTTGATTGAGGAAACATGCATAGGTGAAAATTAGAAATACATTAAAAATATTGAATTAATTTTTCGACCTACAAGTTGAGGAAAATTTAACTAGATTTGAGGATTAGCAAAGTGAAAACAATTCAATTACACAAGACAACTTTGATATTAATTGCGATATTATTGTTTTATACTTTTATGGGTATCTTACTACCACTCATGCACGATGATTTACAATGGTTTAGCAATTATAATACTGATATTTTAAAAGTAGGATTTGCATCACTTAATGGTCGCTATATCGGAAATATCTTTGAAATTATAGCTGTACATGTAAGCTGGTTACGTTGGCTTTCATATGGTCTCATTAGTATGGGGATCATTTGGATGATTATGCACATTACACGTTGTAAAGCGTGGACAAGCTATTATTTGTTAGCATTTTCTTTAATGTTAATTTTACCAAGTGCTATTTATGCAGATACATTTGGCTGGTTTGCAGGATTTTACAATTATGCGACATCAACACTAATTTCACTCTTTATCATTTATTATTGTATTAATGCAATTATATATAAAGAAAAGCAGCCGGTAAGTGTTACAGTACTATTCTATGTTTTATGCTTCTTCGGTCAATTATTTATGGAGAATGTGACATTATTCCACTGTATCATTTTAATTTTAGCTTTTCTGTATGAATTTACTGCAAATCGAACACTTAATTATAAATTATTGTTTTCATTTATGATTGCTACTATAGGTACAATCATTATGTTTTCCAATCCAAATTATCGCAAAATTTTATTTGAAGGATCAGAATATCAACAAGTTTCTAATAATCAAGGTATCTTTTCAAAATTTGCAGAAATGATATCAACGTCACTTCCATATGGTGTCATTTTCAGTCAGGTTATAATTTTAAGTATGATTGCAGCGCTTATTATTTATCTACTGCTTAGAAGTGATCGGTATGTACATTTAACAATATTAAAGCGGCGTATCATTATGATAGGATTTATCACTTTACCGCTTTATTATTTACTATTTTACAATCAGTTTTTATTAAATAAAAATACAGATATTGGATTGGTTGGTTTTGCGAACATAATTGTATGTGGTTACTTTGCGTTTTCGATATTTGTAGGTATTTATTTGTCTATTAATGATCGTAAAACACAAATTACTTTATATTCCTTACTTATTGCAATATGTGTTTCTGCGTCGACACTAGTCATTGTTACTCCAATTGAACCAGGTAATTTTTTGATTGTTTATACGATACATGTAATCATTTTAATTATTTTAGTAAAAGAATTTCGGAAATATAAGTCAATCAATGTTGATTTTATTAAAGGTGCATCACTAGTTTTAGCTATGATATATCTTAGTGCATTTATTTATGTTCATTATGAACATGAAAAAAGAGTTCAGTTATTAAAACAACAAATTAAAGATCATCCACGACAAGAGGTTTATACAGTGGAATCATTGCCGTTTGAACATTATATGCATCATCCGTCACCAATCAATAAAAATTACCAAGAGTGGTTTAATAATTATGAAGAATTACCGAAAATGACCAAAGTTAAATATATTCCATTTGGTTCTGACGATTCATAACTTATTTTTACCTATAAAAATTTAAAATAGCAGCATAAAAATATTAAAAAGTAGACATAATCATGAAATGATAATGTGCATCTCAAAAGTTGGACTTTTAACCTGACTTTATGGAGTGCTCATCAAGAACAATCATGATTATGTCTTTTTATTTTTTAGTTTAGTCTATATAGTCACTTGTTTTATTTGAAATTAGGTCGTGTATAAATACTCTATGAGATAGTTTCTTTAATTACGACATCACAGTCGAATATGCTAAAATATATATAAATTAGTTCTGGAGGTTAAAATTGTGAATAAATTAGTATTAATCGATGGTAATAGCTTAAGTTTTAGAGCTTTTTATGCATTACCTTTGTTATCAAACAAAGCAGGCATTCATACCAATGCAGTATATGGTTTTGCAATGTTACTAGAGAAGATTTTAAAAGAAGAAAAGCCAAATCATTTTTTAGTAGCGTTTGATGCAGGTAAAACGACTTTCAGACATGAAAAATATAGTGAATATAAAGGTGGACGCCAGAAAACGCCGCCTGAACTAAGTGAGCAATTTCCTTATATACGCCAATTATTAGATGCTTATCATATTAAACGTTATGAATTAGATAACTATGAGGCAGATGATATTATCGGAACTTTAAGTAAAGAAGCAGATAAAGCGGGCTTTCAGACAATTATTATTACGGGAGACCGAGATTTAACACAACTTGCTACGGATAATGTAACCATTTATTACACTAAAAAAGGTGTTACTGATGTTGATCATTATACACCTGACTTTATTGCGGAAAAATACAACGGGCTAACACCTAATCAAATTATTGATATGAAAGGATTAATGGGAGATACTTCTGATAATATACCAGGTGTTGCAGGTGTTGGAGAGAAAACAGCAATAAAATTGCTGAACCAATTTGACACAGTAGAAGGTGTCTATGAACATTTAGATGAAATTTCAGGTAAAAAGTTAAAAGAAAAACTTCAAAATAGCAAAGAAGATGCATTAATGAGTAAAGAATTAGCAACGATTAATGTAGATAGTCCGATTGAAGTAAAACTTGAAGATACGTTAATGACTAATCAAGGTGAACAACAAGAAAAAATCGAATTGTTTAAGAAGTTAGAATTCAAACAATTGTTGGCTGACATTGATCAATCAGCTAGCGTTGAAGATGCAATAGAAAAGACATTTGAAATTGAAACGTCTTTTGATAATGTTGATTTTACTTCATTGAAAGAAGCGGCCATCCATTTCGAATTAGACGGTGGTAACTATTTGCGAAATAATATTTTAAAATTCTCTTTATTTACAGGTGAGAAACATATTGTAATTAATGCGGATGACATAAATAATTATGCCGAACTAGTTTCGTGGTTAGAAAATCCGAATACGAAAAAAGTCGTATATGATGCTAAAAAAACATATGTAGCATCACATAGATTGGGAATTGATATTCAAAATATTTCATTCGATATTATGTTGGCCAGTTATATAATTGATCCATCTCGTACGATTAGTGATGTTCAATCAGTTGTTTCATTGTACGGTCAAAGTTTTGTGAAAGACGATGTGAGTATATATGGAAAAGGTAAGAAATTTAAGGTGCCTGAAGATGATGTTTTAAATCCATATGTTGCTTCTATTACTGATGCAATTTACTTTGCGAAACCAAATATGGATAAACAATTAGAAGAATACAATCAAGCAGAACTCTTAGCTGATTTAGAGCTACCGCTAGCTAAGATTTTAAGTGAAATGGAAGAAATTGGTATATATACAGATGTTCACGATTTAGAAGAAATGGAAAAAGAAATTCAAGAAAAATTAGACGTCTTGATTCGAAATATCCATGATGCAGCTGGTGAAGATTTTAATATAAATTCTCCTAAGCAATTAGGTGTTGTATTGTTTGAGACATTACAATTACCTGTTATTAAAAAGACGAAAACAGGATATTCTACTGCTGTAGATGTCTTAGAGCAATTGCAAGGTGAACATCCTATCATTGATTATATTTTAGAATATCGTCAATTATCTAAGTTACAGTCTACTTATGTTGAAGGATTGCAAAAAGTAATTAGTGATGATCAACGTATCCATACACGTTTTAACCAAACTTTAGCGCAAACTGGACGTTTATCAAGTGTAGATCCTAATTTACAAAATATTCCGGTTAGACTTGAAGAAGGGCGTAAAATAAGAAAAGCCTTTAAACCAACTTCAAAAGATAGCGTTATATTATCAGCAGATTATTCTCAAATTGAATTGCGTGTATTAGCACACATTACACAAGATGAGAGTATGAAAGAAGCATTTATCAACGGCGATGATATTCATACAGCAACTGCTATGAAAGTATTTGGTGTAGAAGCTGATCAAGTCGATAGTTTAATGCGTCGTCAAGCAAAAGCGGTTAACTTTGGAATTGTTTATGGGATAAGTGATTATGGTTTAAGTCAAAGTTTAGGTATTACTCGTAAAAAAGCAAAAGCATTCATTGATGATTATTTAGCTAGTTTCCCAGGTGTAAAACAATATATGTCTGATATTGTAAAAGATGCCAAAGCTTTAGGTTACGTGGAAACATTGCTACATCGTCGACGCTATATTCCTGATATTACGAGTCGTAACTTTAATTTACGCGGCTTTGCTGAACGTACTGCTATGAATACGCCAATACAAGGCAGTGCTGCAGATATCATTAAACTGGCAATGGTTAAATTTGCGCAAAAAATGAAAGAGACAACATATCAAGCTAAACTATTATTACAAGTACACGATGAATTAATTTTTGAAGTACCTAAGTCAGAAGTAGATTCATTTAGTGAATTTGTAGAAGAGATAATGGAAAATGCATTGCAATTAGATGTTCCATTAAAAGTAGACTCAAGTTATGGTGCAACTTGGTATGATGCAAAATAAAGTGAGGTTAATGGTATGCCCGAATTACCAGAAGTAGAACATGTAAAAAGAGGAATTGAACCCTACGTTATAAATCAAAAAATTGAACACGTTATATTTTCGGATAAAGTAATCGAAGGTAAGGCTCAAGGCAAGGAAACAATTATAAAAGGAATTGAATTAGATACTTTTAAAACTTTATCGGAAGGCTATACCATTACTAATGTAGAACGAAGAAGTAAATATATCGTTTTTCAACTAGATAATAAACGAGAACAACGTACATTAATTAGCCATTTAGGAATGGCGGGTGGTTTTTTCATTGTAGATGAACTTGAAGATATTATGATACCTAATTATCGTAAGCATTGGCATGTTATTTTTGAACTGTCAAATGACAAAAAGTTAATTTATTCAGATATACGTCGTTTTGGAGAAATTAGAAATGTTGCGTCTGTAGCATCTTATCCTTCATTTTTAGAAATAGCGCCTGAACCTTTTACAAATGAAGCATTGACGTATTATTTAAATCGAATTAATCAACAGTCTAATAAGAATAAACCAATCAAACAAGTGATTTTGGATCATAAAGTAATCGCAGGTTGCGGAAATATTTACGCATGTGAAGCGTTGTTTCGTGCAGGTGTTTTACCAGATAAAAAAGTAAAAGACTTAACACATCAACAACAAGAAATGGTTTTTTATTATGTTAGAGAAGTACTAGAAGAAGGTATTAAGCATGGCGGTACAAGTATTTCAGATTATCGTCATGCTGATGGAAAAACTGGTGAGATGCAATTGCATCTTAATGTATATAAGCAGCCGGTATGCAAAGTGTGTGGAAGTCAAATTGAAACAAAAATCATCGCGACAAGAAATAGTCATTATTGTCCAGTATGTCAAAAATAAAGAAAGAGTGAAATTATGCCGAAAGTTATTGGTCTAACAGGTGGAATCGCCTCAGGAAAATCAACAGTATCAGAACTCTTATCCGTATTCGGTTTTAAAGTAGTAGATGCTGATAAAGCAGCCAGGGAAGCTGTTAAAAAGGGGAGTAAAGGTTTAGCTCAAGTACGAGAAGTCTTTGGTGATGAAGCAATTGATGAAAATGGTGAGATGAATCGTCGTTATATGGGTGATTTAGTGTTTAACCATCCAGAAAAACGCTTAGAATTAAATGCTATCATACATCCTATCGTGCGAGATATTATGGAAGAAGAAAAGCAAGAATATTTAAAACAAGGATATAATGTAATCATGGATATTCCATTATTATTTGAAAATGAATTGGAAAATACAGTAGACGAAGTGTGGGTTGTATACACTTCTGAAAGTATACAAATGGATCGTTTAATGCAACGTAATAATTTGTCATTAGAAGATGCGAAAGCTCGTGTCTATAGCCAAATTTCTATTGATAAAAAAAGCCGAATGGCCGATCATGTTATCGATAATTTAGGGGATAAACTTGAATTAAAACAAAACCTTGAGAGATTGTTAAAAGAAGAAGGTTATATTGAAAAGCCGAATTACGGAGAAGAAGATTAATATCACTCTATAAATAAGTCATTACTTTACGTACGCGTTGATGTATGTAAGTAATGACTATTTTTTATAAAAAAGATAAATAAATCAACAGAAAACGCTTTCAAATTTCATATAATATGCTATACTAATTCCATAAAGTATAACACATAAAAATCAAGGGGTGCTTTTAATGTCAACGAATATTGCAATTAATGGTATGGGTAGAATTGGAAGAATGGTATTACGTATTGCATTACAAAATAAAAATTTAAATGTAGTAGCGATAAATGCTAGTTATCCACCCGAAACAATTGCACATTTAATCAATTACGATACAACACATGGAAAATATAATCTAAAAGTTGAACCGATTGAAAATGGATTGCAAGTTGGAGATCATAAAATTAAATTGGTTGCTGATCGCAATCCTGAAAACTTGCCATGGAAAGAATTAGATATCGATATTGCTATAGATGCAACTGGTAAATTTAATCATGGTGATAAAGCCATCGCACATATTAAAGCAGGTGCCAAAAAAGTATTGTTAACTGGTCCTTCAAAAGGTGGACATGTTCAAATGGTAGTTAAAGGCGTAAATGATGACCAATTAGATATAGAAGCATTTGACATTTTTAGTAATGCTTCATGTACTACTAATTGCATTGGTCCAGTTGCAAAAGTTTTAAATAATCAGTTTGGAATAGTTAATGGTTTAATGACTACTGTTCACGCTATTACAAATGACCAAAAAAATATTGATAATCCACATAAAGATTTAAGACGTGCACGCTCATGTAATGAAAGCATTATTCCTACTTCTACTGGTGCGGCGAAAGCTTTAAAAGAAGTATTACCAGAATTAGAAGGTAAATTACATGGCATGGCATTACGTGTACCAACAAAGAATGTATCGCTCGTTGATTTAGTTGTTGATTTAGAAAAAGAAGTAACTGCAGAAGAAGTAAACCAAGCTTTTGAAAATGCAGGTTTAGAAGGTATCATTGAAGTCGAACATCAACCACTAGTGTCTGTTGATTTTAATACTAATCCACATTCAGCTATTATTGATGCAAAATCAACAATGGTCATGTCAGGGAATAAAGTAAAAGTTATCGCTTGGTATGATAATGAATGGGGTTATTCAAATAGAGTTGTAGATGTTGCTGAGCAAATTGGAGCACTTTTGACATCAAAAGAAACTGTAAGTGCAAGTTAATACAATTTATTTATAGCCTAACTCTGACTTCGGAGTTAGGTTTTTTATTTTTAATACAATAATATTGTCATGCATATTACTAAATAAGTAACGATATAATGTTTTTTATTGTTTCATTATTTGGTTAAATGAATTAAATTGAGGGATTCTTTTTTCATCTCTAGATTTATAGTATAATTAGGCATAATCAAAATAAAGAGGGTGATGTAATGAAATGCCCGAAATGTAATTCTACACAATCTAAAGTTGTAGATTCAAGGCATGCCGATGAATTAAATGCCATTCGAAGACGAAGAGAATGTGAAAATTGTGGAACACGTTTCACTACATTTGAACATATCGAAGTTAGTCAGCTTATAGTTGTGAAAAAAGATGGCACAAGAGAGCAGTTTTCAAGAGAAAAGATACTTAATGGACTTGTGCGTTCTTGTGAGAAACGACCTGTTAGATATCAACAACTTGAAGACATAACAAACAAGGTTGAATGGCAATTACGAGATGAAGGTCATACGGAAGTGTCTTCACGAGATATAGGTGAACACGTTATGAACTTGTTAATGCATGTTGATCAAGTTTCATATGTTAGATTTGCATCAGTCTATAAAGAATTTAAAGATGTTGATCAATTGTTAGCATCGATGCAAGGGATTTTAAGCGAAAACAAACGGAGTGATGCTTAAATGGGACGACAAGCCTTCGAATTCGGCTTAAGACCAAAGGATCAATTCAAAGTTATGCAACACTTTGATTTAAA
This sequence comes from Staphylococcus sp. EG-SA-10, assembly GCF_017151945.1. Lineage (NCBI taxonomy): Bacteria > Bacillati > Bacillota > Bacilli > Caryophanales > Staphylococcaceae > Staphylococcus > Staphylococcus sp. EG-SA-10. The sequence goes on along the minus strand of NZ_JACVZJ010000006.1, from coordinate 77,245 downwards.
TACGAATCATTTAGAGGTATTGAATCGACTGTATACACCGCTAATTGGAACACAAGCAGTGGGTTTATATCATTTTATGACTCAATTTGTTAAAGAAAGTCATAATGAAACATTGATTCTTTCTCATTATATTTTTATGAATGAACTTAAAATTAATTTACTAGAGTTTAGACAACAAATGGACTTACTTGAAGCGATTGGATTGTTAAAGGCGTTTGTCAAACATGATGAACAAGAAACACAATTTGTTTACCAATTAATTCAACCGCCTTCAGCACATTTATTTTTTAATGATCCAATGTTGTCAATCTTTTTATATAGTGAAGTTGAGCATCGTCGATTTCATGAGTTGAAGAAATACTTTGAGTATCAACAAATTGATTTGAGTGAATTTAAACAGGTAACGAGACAATTTACTGATGTTTTTAAAGTGCCGTCTACAAAAATAGATATCGATACAAGTGATATTCCGATTAATGAACCGTACCAAGGTATCGATTTATCAAATGAATCTTTTGACTTTGAAATGTTGAGACAAATGTTAGGTAAACATTTTATTAGTCAAGACATTGTTACCAAAGATGCAAAGCGTTTAATTACACAACTCGCGACTTTATATGGTTTAACAGCAGATGGCATGAAGCATGTTATTTTAAATTCAATTACAAGTGGACAACAGTTATCCTTTGAAGAAATGCGTAAACAAGCACGCTCGTATTACTTAATGGAACACGAAAATCAAATGCCTAAATTACAGGTGAAATCTCCTGCTACTTCATCTTCGACGGCCAAATCTTCAGAAGTGAATCCAAAGCCACAAAGTGATGAATGGTTTGAATTACTTGAACAAACGAGTCCAATTGATATGTTAGCTTCTTGGTCTGAATCAGAACCAACTATATCGCAAAAGACAATGGTTGAAGAATTAATTGAACGTGAAAAAATGTCTTTTGGCGTCATTAATATTTTGTTGCAATTTGTCATGTTAAAAGAAGATATGAAACTTCCTAAAGCGTATATTTTGGAAATAGCATCAAATTGGAAGAAAAAAGGTATTAAGACAGCTAAAGAAGCATATAATTATGCTAAAAAAGTTAATCAACCTAAAAATGAGGGTTCTAGCGGAAATTACCAAAAGCGTGGTTCATACTATGGGCAGCGTAATCGCATTTCAAAAGAAAAAACACCTAAATGGTTAGAAAATAGAGATAAACCTAGTGAAGAAGATTCGGCTAAAGATAATAGCGTAGATGATCAACAATTAGAGCAAGATCGACAAGCATTTCTAGATAAATTATCTAAAAAATGGGAGGAGGACAGTCAATAATGAAGCAATTTAAAAGTATAATTAACACGTCGCAGGACTTTGAAAAAAGAATAGAAAAGATAAAAAAAGAAGTAATCAATGACCCAGATGTTAAGCAATTTTTGGAAGCGCATCGAGCTGAATTAACGAATGCTATGATTGATGAAGACTTAAATGTGTTACAAGAGTATAAAGATCAACAAAAACATTATGACGGTCATAAATTTGCTGATTGTCCAAATTTCGTAAAGGGGCATGTGCCTGAGTTATATGTTGATAATAACCGAATTAAAATACGCTATTTACAATGCCCATGTAAAATCAAGTACGACGAAGAACGCTTTGAAGCTGAGCTAATTACATCTCATCATATGCAACGAGATACTTTAAATGCCAAATTGAAAGATATTTATATGAATCATCGAGACCGTCTTGATGTAGCTATGGCAGCAGATGATATATGTACAGCAATAACTAATGGGGAACAAGTGAAAGGCCTTTACCTTTATGGTCCATTTGGGACAGGTAAATCTTTTATTCTAGGTGCAATTGCGAATCAGCTCAAATCTAAGAAGGTACGTTCGACAATTATTTATTTACCGGAATTTATTAGAACATTAAAAGGTGGCTTTAAAGATGGTTCTTTTGAAAAGAAATTACATCGCGTAAGAGAAGCAAACATTTTAATGCTTGATGATATTGGGGCTGAAGAAGTGACTCCATGGGTGAGAGATGAGGTAATTGGACCTTTGTTACATTATCGAATGGTTCATGAATTACCAACATTCTTTAGTTCTAATTTTGACTATAGTGAATTGGAACATCATTTAGCGATGACTCGTGATGGTGAAGAGAAGACTAAAGCAGCACGTATTATTGAACGTGTCAAATCTTTGTCAACACCATACTTTTTATCAGGAGAAAATTTCAGAAACAATTGAATTTTAAAATGATTGGTGTATAATGAATACAAATCTAAATCGTTTAAATGATTGAAGACAAGATGATCTAATCAATATTACACAGAAAGCCATTGTTTGATGAGAATATGGTTAATAAATTAGATGATTACTACTTCATTTATGGTATTTGTAATGAATACTCGGCTCAAGACCGTTATCTTAAGCAGAGATATTTAATACATAACTTGTATTAAATAACTAGGGTGGTACCACGACGATCTCGTCCCTTGTATAGGGGCGGGATTTTTTGTTTTTTTAGACAAAAATGTTCGTTGGTGTCATAAATTCCCTGTTTATTGTTAATAGGTTTAATGTTAAAACGATGATTGTGTTCAATATTTTAACGAGGTCAGATAAAAGTATTTATAAAGCAAATAGGAGGGTTTAACATGGAACAAATTAATATTCAATTTCCAGATGGTAATAAAAAGGCGTTTGATAAAGGTACTACTACTGAAGATATAGCACAATCAATTAGTCCTGGATTACGTAAAAAAGCAGTTGCCGGCAAATTTAACGGGCAACTTGTAGATTTAACTAAACCGCTTGAAACTGATGGATCAATTGAAATTGTGACACCAGGTAGTGAAGAAGCGTTAGAGGTATTACGTCATTCTACTGCACATTTAATGGCACATGCGATTAAAAGATTATATGGTAATGTTAAATTTGGTGTTGGTCCTGTAATAGAAGGTGGCTTCTACTATGACTTCGACATAGACCAAAACATCTCATCTGATGACTTTGAACAAATTGAAAAAACAATGAAACAAATCGTTAACGAAAATATGAAAATCGAACGAAAAGTGGTTTCACGAGATGAAGCGAAAGAGTTATTCAGCAATGATGAATACAAATTAGAATTAATCGACGCGATTCCTGAAGATGAAAATGTAACATTATACAGTCAAGGTGATTTTACTGATTTATGTCGTGGAGTTCACGTTCCATCAACAGCTAAAATTAAAGAGTTTAAACTATTATCTACAGCAGGTGCATACTGGCGTGGAGATAGTAACAACAAAATGTTACAACGTATATACGGTACTGCTTTCTTTGATAAAAAAGAATTAAAAGCACATTTACAAATGTTAGAAGAGCGTAAAGAACGTGATCATCGTAAAATTGGTAAAGAGTTAGAATTATTCACAAATAGCCAATTAGTTGGTGCTGGTTTGCCATTATGGTTACCTAACGGTGCAACAATCAGACGTGAAATTGAACGTTACATTGTTGATAAAGAAGTTAGCATGGGGTATGACCACGTTTATACACCAGTACTTGCTAATGTTGATTTATACAAAACATCTGGTCACTGGGATCACTATCAAGAAGATATGTTCCCACCAATGCAGTTAGATGAAACTGAATCTATGGTATTACGTCCAATGAACTGTCCACATCATATGATGATTTATGCGAATAAACCACACTCATATCGTGAATTACCTATCCGTATCGCTGAGCTAGGAACTATGCATAGATATGAAGCAAGTGGTGCTGTATCAGGATTACAACGTGTTCGTGGTATGACTTTAAATGATTCACATATCTTTGTTCGACCTGATCAAATTAAAGAAGAATTCAAACGCGTTGTAAACATGATTATTGATGTGTATAAAGACTTTGGTTTCGAGGATTATAGCTTTAGATTAAGTTATAGAGACCCTGAAGATAAAGAAAAGTACTTTGATGATGATGACATGTGGAATAAAGCTGAAAATATGCTTAAAGAGGCAGCGGATGAGCTTGGCTTATCGTACGAAGAAGCGATTGGTGAAGCGGCATTCTATGGTCCGAAACTAGATGTTCAAGTTAAAACAGCGATGGGTAAAGAAGAGACATTATCAACAGCACAACTTGATTTCTTATTACCAGAACGTTTTGATCTAACTTATATTGGTCAAGATGGTGAACATCATCGTCCAGTTGTTATTCATCGTGGTGTTGTATCAACAATGGAACGATTTGTAGCATTTTTAACTGAAGAAACTAAAGGTGCATTCCCAACTTGGTTAGCGCCAAAACAAGTTCAAATCATTCCAGTTAACGTTGATTTACATTATGATTATGCGCGACAATTACAAGATGAATTGAAATCTCAAGGTGTTCGTGTAAGTATTGATGAGCGTAATGAAAAAATGGGTTATAAAATTAGAGAAGCTCAAATGCAAAAAATACCTTATCAAATCGTAGTTGGGGATAAGGAAGTTGAAAATAATCAAGTGAATGTGCGTCAATATGGATCGCAAGACCAAGAAACAGTTGAAAAAGATGAATTTATCTGGAATCTAGTTGATGAAATTCGTTTGAAAAAACATAGATAGACAGTTGTCGCAATAAAATGCTTTGAAACTTTTATTGCGTATCAAGTTTTACAGGGTTGATTATGCGTGATGAATCCTGTATATTACAAGTTAGTTAAAATATTAAATTGAGTTAGAGGTTGCATGTTTAATTAGTAACTTGTCAGAAGTATTTATGGTACATAAGTTGAACAAGTGAAAGGTAAAGATGCCGAAATAGATATAAACCATAAATTATATCTATTGGGACAGTTTTCGAATAGGAACTGTACTGTCACAGAATGTGATGTGCTACCTTATATAGATAATTGCCAAAGTGGTTGCATATCTTAAAGGTATGTAGCCACTTTTTTACTTTTAATATCACTATATTCTGTAAAAAAAGGGTATGAAAGTAAATAAAGGTTATTTATTACTTGGCCTCTAAAACATGGAAAGGGAGCTTATATGTCAAAAGTTCAAAATGAAAGTAACAATGTTGTCAAAAGGGGACTTAAAGATCGTCATATTTCTATGATTGCGATTGGGGGTTGTATTGGTACAGGTTTATTTGTAACTTCTGGTGGAGCAATTCATGATGCAGGTGCTTTGGGAGTATTAATAGGATACGCAATTATCGGAATAATGGTATTTTTCTTAATGACGTCACTTGGCGAAATGGCTACTTATTTGCCAGTATCAGGTTCATTTAGTACATATGCTACAAGATTTGTTGATCCATCTTTAGGGTTTGCGCTTGGTTGGAACTATTGGTTTAACTGGGTAGTAACTGTAGCAGCAGATATTACGATTGCAGCACAAGTCATTCAATATTGGACACCATTGCAAGGCATACCCGCTTGGGCGTGGAGTGCATTGTTCTTAGTTATAATTTTTAGTCTGAATTCTTTATCGGTTCGTGTCTATGGTGAAAGTGAATATTGGCTTGCATTAATAAAGGTTGTTACAGTTATCGTTTTTATTGCTATTGGTTTATTAACGATTGTAGGAATTATGGGTGGACATTTTGTAGGATTTGAAATATTTAATAAAGGTGAAGGACCTATTTTAGGTGGCAACCTAGGAGGAAGTTTGTTATCAATTCTAGGTGTATTCTTAATCGCTGGTTTCTCATTCCAAGGTACTGAGTTAATTGGTATTACGGCTGGTGAATCAGAAAATCCTGAACGTGCTGTGCCGAAAGCGATTAAACAAGTATTCTGGAGAATTTTATTATTTTACATTTTAGCCATTTTTGTTATCGGTATGTTAATTCCTTATGATAGTAGTGCATTAATGGGAGGCGGTAATGACGTTGCAACCTCTCCGTTTACGCTAGTTTTCAAAAATGCAGGATTTGCTTTTGCAGCCTCATTTATGAATGCTGTTATCTTAACATCAGTTTTATCAGCAGGAAACTCTGGAATGTATGCCTCAACGCGTATGCTTTATTCAATGAGTAAAGATAAATTGGCGTTTGAAACATTTGGGAAAACAAATAAAAATGGTGTGCCATATATGTCTTTATTAGTAACTGCAATTATTGTAGTCATCATATTTGTGGTACAAAGTGTTACAGAAGGTGCTTATCAATATATCGTTGCTGCAAGTGGGTTAACTGGCTTTATTGCCTGGGTAGGTATCGCAGTGAGTCATTATCGATTTAGAAGAGCATTTGATAAACAAAATTATGATAAATCTAAATTGAAATATACAGCTAAATTGTTTCCGTTCGGACCTATTTTTGCAGCTATCTTATGTATTGTTGTAATCATCGGTCAAGATGTGGACTTTATTAAAACAGGAGATTTTAATTTTAGCCGCTTCCTAATTACGTATATGGGAATTCCAGTATTTTTAGCATTCTTTATTTATCATAAGCTTCGATATAAAACGAAAAAAATTCCATTAGAACAAGTAGATTTACGTCAAGACGTGTCAATGGATGAAATAAAAGGTTAAAATAAAAATAATTACAGTTATGGTGTTGACTTAAATGTGAATTGTTGATATGATTAACAACGTTGAATACGAAACGAACCAAGTAGAAGCACCCGCTTCTCACCTGTAGCGACGCATAAAGCAGTTGGCAGGTTAATCACATTACACATAACTGTGTATAAGGAAGAGCGGGTATTTTATACCTGCTCTTCCTTTTTGCTTGGTGCAAATTTCGTAAAAATTTTGGAGGTGTCAACCATAGCAAAAGATCAAACTCAAATCAATGACAAAATTCGTGCAAAAGAATTACGTTTAATCGGTCAAGATGGTGAACAAATTGGTGTTAAATCAAAGCGTGAAGCTTTAGAAATGGCTGAACGTGTAGATTTAGACTTAGTGGTCGTTGCACCGAATGCGAAACCACCAGTTGCAAGAATTATGGATTACGGTAAATTCAAATTCGAACAACAGAAAAAAGAAAAAGAAATGAAAAAGAAACAAAAAATTATCAATGTTAAAGAAATTCGTTTAAGTCCAACAATTGAGGAACATGATTTCCAAACTAAGTTGAAAAACGGACGTAAATTCTTAACTAAAGGCGATAAATGTAAAGTATCTATTCGTTTCAGAGGGCGTGCCATTACGCATAAGGAAATTGGTCAACGTGTGCTAGAAAAATATGCAGATGAATGCAAAGATATAGCAACAGTTGAACAAAAACCTAAAATGGACGGGCGTCAAATGTTTATTATGTTAGCGCCAACAGCTGAAAAATAATTAAAGCTATTACAGGAGGACTTATATTATGCCAAAAATGAAAACTCACCGCGGAGCAGCTAAACGTGTTAAAAGAACTGCTTCAGGTCAATTAAAACGTTCAAGAGCTTTCACATCTCACTTATTCGCAAACAAGAGCACTAAACAAAAACGTCAATTACGTAAAGCTAGATTAGTGTCTAAGAGCGACATGAAACGTGTAAAACAATTATTAGCATACAAAAAATAAGAACAAATACAGAAATCGGTAGGAATTACCTAAGGAGGAATTTTTTATGCCACGAGTTAAAGGTGGAACAGTAACAAGAGCGCGTCGTAAAAAAACGATTAAATTAGCTAAAGGTTACTTCGGTTCAAAACATACATTATACAAAGTAGCTAAGCAACAAGTAATGAAATCAGGTCAATACGCTTTCCGTGACCGTCGTCAACGTAAACGTGACTTCCGTAAATTATGGATTACACGTATCAACGCAGCAGCTCGTCAACATGAAATGAGCTACTCACGTTTAATGAACGGTTTGAAAAAAGCTGGTATCGACATTAACCGTAAAATGTTATCAGAAATTGCAATTTCTGACGAAAAAGCATTTGCTCAATTAGTAACTAAAGCTAAAGATGCTTTAAAATAATAACACTTATAAAAAAGAGATGGCATTGTCATCTCTTTTTTATTTTTTAAATAGCAAAATGCCACATTTAATCGCTAAAACATGACATATTTGCTAAAATGCATTTAAGAGAACAAACATTAAAGTGAGGAGTTTTATACGATGTCTAAATTTGATGAACAAATCATTGTAGTACCTAGAGAAATTATTTTTAATAATGAAAAGAATACTTTCAATGGGTTTTTAAATAAGAATAAACCAGAAGGTCAAAATATTTTTGATGCGCTAAGTCAATATGAAGTTAAGCGACGCGGCGATATGGAAGAGGATCCATCATATAAACAACTCATTTCTTATTGTTTACTTGAAAATGAGCATGGCGAGATATTAGTGTATGAACGATTATCTGGCGGTGGAGAATCTCGATTGCATGGACAATCTTCAATAGGTGTAGGCGGTCATATGAATGATGTTCCAGGAGCAGAATCTATTAACGAAGTATTGAGAGTTAATGCACAGAGAGAATTAGAAGAAGAAGTAGGTTTAAGTGAGCAAGATTCACAAAATATGGAATATATCGGTTTTATTAATGACGATAATAATGAAGTGGGCAAAGTACATATTGGTGTTGTATTTAAAATCACTGTAAGTACGAATGATGTAGAAGCTAAAGAAACAGATACTTTACGAATAAAATGGGTTGAAAAAGGCAACATAGAGTCATATGATGATTTCGAAACGTGGAGCGCATTAATCCTTCAAGATTTATAATCAAACGAGGTGACATATATGTCAGATATTATTCAGTTTCCTAACTCTTCGAAAAAGTTATATAAAGATATAAAACGTGCTGAACAAGACCAAAACTATGACCTGATGTATGAATATATTGTACAATATGAACGTCAATTTGAACTCACTGAAGAAATAGCAATGATGAAATGCCGTATGTTATATGAGACGGGGTCATTTCTTGAATTAAGAGAAGAAACAATTGTCTTATTGAAAACTGGCATACAACAATATGATGCATTGATGATTTATTACGTGAAAAGTTTGATTGGTTTGGGACAATATTTTGAAGCGGTAGAAGTAATTCATCAAATTATTGATGAAGTCAAAGATCACAAAACAAGAATGGCATTACATCCTCTTAAGGAATTTGCTAAGTCAAAATTAATTGAAGATGAAAAACGATTGACTCAGTCATTAACTGATTTTGATACGTTATCAATGAGGGAACAGACGCACTTGATTTTGAAGTTAATAGACAATGGTCATTTTCAATTTCAAGAAACGGTATTATATATATTAAAATCTAATACGTACAGTTATAACCTAATTAGTTTAATGATTGAGTATTTAAGGTTCGCAAATTGTACACAAGAACTGACAATTGAAAAGTATGGTATGGATGTAACTTTTGTACCAGCTAATTTAAAAGGGCTAGAACATACAACACTGAAAGAAAAAGTTATACCTAACGTAATGGAAACATTAAATGATGGTGCTTTACATATCGCTGAAGAAGCACACCATATTATGAATAATCACTCTATCATGATTTATCCAATTGATATTGAAACTTTGTTTGAAACGAATAAATGGATTAATGCATACGAATGTTATTTCAAAAATATGTTAGAACTTAAATGTGAATTACAAAGTATCGATGCATTTAATTTTATTCAGCAATTAGATTTGAATAATAATAGTTAAATTGTTGCAAAATAATACTCAGCATTTTAATATAGTTTTGACGAAAAAAGTTGATTTACAAATATATAAACGTTGTGATTTCAATGTTTGTATAGGGAATAGACCTATGATATAATAGGGAAGTTGAAAAAATAAATTAGTTAATCATGGAGGTATATATACATGACAGCAACTTGGGAAAAAAAGGAAGGTAACGAAGGTTTATTAACTGTTACTGTTCCTGCAGAAAAAGTAAACAAAGCGTTAGATCAAGCATTCAAAAAAGTGGTTAAACAAATTAACGTACCTGGATTCCGTAAAGGTAAAGTACCACGTCCAATTTTCGAACAACGCTTTGGTGTAGAAGCATTATATCAAGATGCTATCGACATTTTATTACCAGATGCTTATGGTGAAGCAATTGACGAAACTGATATTAAACCAGTTGCACAACCAGAAGTAAGTGTTACTCAAATTGAAAAAGGTAAAGATTTCATTTTTGAAGCAACAGTTATAGTTGAGCCAGAAGTTAAATTAGGAGACTATAAAGGTCTTGAAATTGAAAAACAAGAAACTGAATTATCTGATGATGAGTTACAAGAAGCAATTGACCACAGCTTAGGACATTTAGCTGAAATGGTAGTTAAAGAAGATGGTGTTGTTGAAAATGGCGACACAGTTAACATCGACTTTAGTGGTTCAGTTGACGGAGAAGAATTCGAAGGTGGACAAGCTGAAGGTTACGATTTAGAAATCGGTTCAGGTTCATTCATTCCTGGTTTCGAAGAGCAATTAGAAGGTATGAAAGTTGACGAAGAAAAAGATGTTGTCGTAACATTCCCAGAAGAATACCATGCTGAAGAATTAGCTGGTAAAGAAGCAACTTTCAAAACAAAAGTTAACGAAATTAAATTCAAGGAAGTTCCAGAATTAACAGATGAAATTGCTAATGAATTAGATGCAGAAGCAAATACAGTAGACGAGTACAAAGAAAACTTACGTAAACGTTTAGCTGAACAAAAAGCTACAGATGCAGAAAATGTTGAAAAAGAAGAAGCGATTACTAAAGCTACTGATAATACAACAATCGATATTCCTGAAGCAATGGTTAATACTGAATTAGATCGTATGGTGTCTGAATTTGCACAAAGAATTCAACAACAAGGTTTAGATTTACAAACGTACTTCCAAATCTCAGGTCAAGATGAATCTCAATTAAGAGAGCAAATGAAAGACGATGCAGAACAACGTGTTAAAACTAATTTAACTTTAACTGCGATCGCTGAAGCTGAAAAAATCGAAGCTACTGATGAAGATATCGATAAAGAATTAGAAAAAATGAGTAAACAATTTAATATCTCAGTTGAAGATATCAAAAATACTTTAGGTAATACTGATATCATTAAAAATGATGTTCGTATCCAAAAAGTTATCGATTTATTAAGAGATAACGCAAAGTTCGTTGAAGGAACTAAAGAAGATTAATCTTCATTAAATATTAAATTACAAAAATGAGTAGCAGATGCATAGCTTATGTATCTGCTACTATTCTTTAAGCAAAAAGTTTGTATGTTAATATGTTGCATTGTAATATCCAATCTAGTATAGTCTTTAACGAATAGGGGTGTAAAAAGAATGTTTAAATTCAATGAAGATGAAGAAAATTTGAAATGCTCTTTCTGCGGAAAAGACCAAGATCAAGTAAAAAAACTTGTAGCAGGAAGTGGTGTATATATTTGTAATGAGTGTATTGAATTATGCTCAGAAATCGTCGAAGAAGAATTAGCTCAAAACACTTCTGAAGCGATTACAGAATTACCTACTCCTAAAGAAATTATGGATCATTTAAACGAATATGTTATTGGTCAAGAAAAAGCTAAAAAATCTTTAGCTGTGGCTGTTTATAACCACTATAAGCGTATTCAACAATTAGGACCAAAAGAAGATGATGTTGAATTACAAAAAAGTAACATTGCCTTAATTGGTCCAACAGGTAGTGGTAAAACATTATTAGCCCAAACATTAGCCAAGACGTTGAATGTACCATTTGCAATTGCAGATGCGACAAGTTTAACTGAAGCTGGTTATGTAGGCGATGATGTTGAAAATATCTTGTTGAGATTAATTCAAGCAGCTGACTTTGACATTGATAAAGCCGAAAAAGGTATTATTTATGTAGATGAAATTGATAAAATTGCACGTAAATCTGAAAACACATCTATAACACGTGACGTTTCAGGTGAAGGTGTTCAACAAGCATTGCTTAAAATCTTAGAAGGTACAACTGCAAGTGTTCCGCCACAAGGTGGACGCAAACATCCAAACCAAGAAATGATTCAAATTGATACAACAAATATCTTATTTATTCTTGGTGGTGCCTTTGATGGTATTGAAGAAGTGATTAAGCGCCGTCTTGGTGAAAAAGTTATTGGTTTCTCAAGCAATGAAGCTGATAAATATGACGAACAAGCATTATTAGCACAAATTCGCCCAGAAGATTTGCAAGCCTATGGTTTGATTCCTGAATTTATCGGACGTGTGCCAATTGTAGCTAATTTAGAAACATTAGATGTAACTGCGTTGAAAAACATCTTAACGCAACCTAAAAATGCACTTGTGAAACAATATACTAAAATGCTGGAATTAGATGATGTGGATTTAGAGTTCACTGAAGAAGCTTTATCAGCAATTAGTGAAAAAGCAATTGAAAGAAAAACAGGTGCGCGTGGTTTACGTTCAATCATAGAAGAATCGTTAATCGATATTATGTTTGATGTGCCTTCTAACGAAAATGTAACGAAGGTAGTTATTACAGCACAAACAATTAATGAAGAAACTGAACCAGAACTATACGACGCAGAAGGTAATTTAATTAATAATAGTAAAACATCAGCTTAATCATTGATGTGTTATAAAAGTGAAAAGCTCCAATCAAAGTTGACGCTCAAATAATTTAACTTTGATCGGAGCTTTTTTATAATGTATACCGAAAGGTTCAAATATTATATAATGGTAGAGTTAAAAGAAAATATAAAAAAGTGAGGATATAAAATGAAAGTTAATACTAATAATATAGAATTAATCATTAGTGCAGTAAAGGAAGAACAATATCCAGAAACAGAATTGTCTGAAGTTGCACTGAGCGGTCGATCTAATGTAGGTAAGTCTACATTTATCAATAGTATGATTGGTAGAAAAAATATGGCACGTACATCACAGCAACCCGGCAAAACGCAAACGTTAAATTTTTATAATATAGATGAACAACTTATTTTTGTGGATGTTCCAGGGTATGGATATGCTAAAGTAAGTAAAACACAACGTGAAAAATTTGGGAAAATGATTGAGGAATATATAACTAAGAGAGAGAATTTGCAATTAGTTATTCAATTAGTTGATTTAAGACATGATCCAACACAAGATGATATCTTAATGTACAATTATTTGAAACATTTTGATATTCCTACTTTAGTTATATGTACTAAAGAAGACAAAATTCCAAAAGGTAAAGTTCAAAAGCATATTAAAAATATTAAGACACAATTAGATATGGACCCAGACGATACAATTGTAAGTTATTCATCAATTCAAAATAATAAACAACAACAAATATGGAATTTAATTGAACCGTATATTTCATAGTTTTTGTACGACAAAACTTATACAAAAATTTTAAAAATAATGTAAGCACGAAACTTTTAATTAGTACACAATTGATAACATTTTTCAACGTTCATCATTTTGTCAAAAACTCAAAAGTAAATTAGAAAGATTATAATTTATTTAAGCATCGTACTTAATTGGATTTTAAATTATGTTATAATATTTGTATTGTTAGTATATATGGGGGCGTTTCAAATGCATTTTATTGCAATTAGTATAAATCATCGCACAGCTGATGTTGCACTAAGAGAGCAAGTTGCTTTTAGAGATGATGCCTTACGAATTGCCCATGAAGATTTATATGAAACTAAATCTATTTTAGAAAATGTCATATTATCAACATGTAATCGAACTGAAGTATATGCTGTTGTTGATCAAATTCACACAGGTCGTTACTATATTCAACGATTTCTAGCTCGTGCATTTGGATTTGAAGTAGATGATATTAAAGCAATGTCAGAAGTAAAAGTGGGGGACGAAGCAGTAGAACATTTATTGCGTGTCACTTCTGGTTTAGATTCAATCGTACTTGGAGAAACTCAAATTTTAGGTCAAATAAGAGATGCATTTTTCTTAGCGCAAAGCACAGGTACGACAGGAACAATTTTTAATCATCTATTTAAACAGGCAATTACTTTTGCAAAAAGAGCACATAATGAAACAGATATAGCTGATAATGCTGTAAGTGTGTCTTATGCTGCGGTCGAGTTGGCGAAAAAAGTATTTGGCAAATTGAAAAGTAAGCAAGCTATCATTATTGGTGCAGGGGAAATGAGTGAATTATCACTATTAAATCTTCTTGGTTCTGGAATTACTGATATTACAGTAGTAAATAGAACAATTGAAAATGCTATGAAATTAGCAGCAAAGCATCAAGTAAAATATGATGAACTATCATCATTACCAAATTTACTTGAAAGTGCAGATATTGTGATTAGTTCAACGAGTGCACAATCTTATATCATTACAAATGAAATGATAGAAAGAATTGCAGAAAATAGAAAGCAAGATTCACTAGTATTGATTGATATTGCAGTTCCTCGAGATATTGAACCTGGTATTAGTGCCATCACAAACATCTTTAATTATGACGTTGATGACTTAAAAGGTTTAGTTGATGCAAACTTACGTGAGCGACAATTAGCGGCTGCAACAATTTCGGAACAAATTCCTGCAGAAATACATGCACACAATGAGTGGATTAGTATGTTGGGTGTTGTTCCAGTGATTAGAGCTTTACGTGAAAAAGCTATGGCAATTCAAGCAGAAACGATGGACAGTATTGATCGTAAATTGCCAGGGTTAAGCGAAAGAGAACGTAAAATTATATCTAAACATACAAAAAGTATCATCAATCAAATGTTGAAAGATCCTATTAAACAGGCCAAAGAATTAAGTAGTGATAAGAAAAGTAATGAAAAATTAGAGCTATTTCAAAATATATTTGATATCGAAGCTGAATGTCCTCATGAGCAAGCGAAGCAACAAAAAGAAAGCAAGGTCAAGGAGATTTCAGCGCGACGTATCTTTAGTTTTGAATAAGCATATTAATATGGTGATAATATGCAAGAAAACCTGTTTATTCGATTCAATGAAATTATATTATTAATATACTTAATCAGTATCATTTGCTATTTTTATGATTTTGTCCAAAAAAGTCATAAGATTAGAAGTTTAGGCATATATTTATTGGGGATTGTTTGGGTTTTACAAACAATCTCTTTATCTATTTTTATTATACAAACTAGACATATTCCATTAGGGTCTATTTCAGATGTATTCTATACTTTAAGTTGGCTGATTATTTCAATCTCTTTAATTCTTAACCTTATCAAAGTTTTGAATTTCTCTGTGTTTTTCTTGAATTTAATAGGGTTAACACTTTTAGGGATGAATACATTTCAACCGACACATTATACTAATAAGGTTCAGAAAATTGCTGTTGTAGACGAGTTACTGTTAGTCCATATTGGTCTAGCTGTGTTAAGTTATGTCTTCTTTGCCTTAGCTTTTGTCAATGCATTACTGTATATCATGCAATACCGTAATTTGAAGGAAAAGCGTTTTGATCAAAAATACTTTAGAATAGGTAGCGTTGCTACACTTGAATCAATTGTGTTTTACTCAACGTTAAGTGGGTGGATAATTCTTATATTTAGTATTATTTTAGGTACACAGTGGGGTGTAATTTCAGTTGGTGAACGTATATTCATTGACCCGAAGGTAATACTCTCTTCAATTATTACAGTATTATATGGAAGTTATATTTTACTTAGAATCAACAAATGGTTGAATTCAAGGTATTTAATATACTATAACATTATTTTATTTTGCTTAAATATGATTAATTTATTTTTTGCAACACATTTTGTGAATTGAGAAAATAATCTAGAGCAATCCGTTCCTAGGAGGAATTGAACATGCGTAAATTAGTCGTTGGCTCCAGAAGAAGTAAATTAGCTTTAACACAAAGCCAGCAATTTATTGATAAATTAAAAGCTGTCGAGCCAAATCTAGAAATTGAAATTAAAGAAATTGTCACGAAAGGCGATCGTATAGTAGATAAACAATTGTCTAAAGTCGGAGGCAAAGGCTTATTTGTTAAAGAAATACAACATGAACTTTTTGAAAAAAATATCGACATGGCAATACACTCGCTTAAAGACGTACCAAGTGTAATTCCGGAAGGTTTAACTTTAGGTTGTATCCCTGATAGAGAATTACCTTTTGATGCGTATATTTCTAAAACACATACACCACTATCCCAATTGCCAGAAGGCAGTATTATTGGTACTAGTTCATTACGTCGTGGTGCACAAATATTATCTAAGTATCCTAATTTAGAGATTAAATGGATTAGAGGTAATATAGATACACGATTAGAAAAGTTACAAACTGAAGATTATGATGCGATTATTTTAGCTGCAGCTGGTTTAAGAAGAATGGGCTGGTCAGATGATATCGTAACATCTTATCTTGATAGAGATACATTGTTACCTGCAATCGGACAAGGTGCTTTAGGGATAGAATGTCGTAGTGACGATGAAGAACTATTAACATTATTAAGCAAAGTACATAATGATGAGGTTGCAAAATGTGTGACTGCTGAACGAACGTTTTTAGCAGAAATGGATGGTAGTTGTCAGGTGCCAATCGCAGGATATGCTACAATCTCAGATCAAAACGAAATCGAATTTACAGGTTTAATTATGACCCCAGATGGTAAAGAGCGATTTGAATATACAATGAACGGAACAGATCCGGTTGAGTTAGGCAAAAAAGTGAGTAACAAATTAAAAGAGCAAGGTGCTTATGAAATTATAAAACGCTTAAATGAACAACATTAAATAATGGAGTGACGTTTAAATATGAAGCCAGTTGTAGTTATGACACAAACAAATGACGTGCAAAGTGATTTAGTATCAATTATTCACAAACCCTTTATTGATATAAAGTCACTAAATTTTGATATTCATTTGTTAAATCAACGCTATGACTGGCTTATTTTTTCATCTAAAAATGCTGTAAAATTCTTTTATAAATATCTAAAAGGAATTAATGTTGATAACATTGCTGTGATAGGAAGTAAGACAGCGCAATATTGTGAATCACTTGGCATTCAAGTTGATTTTATGCCAAACGACTTTTCTCAAGAAGGATTTTTAAAATCATTTAATCAAACTAACCAAAAAATACTTTTGCCTTCGAGTGAATTGGCGAGACCATTGTTATCAGCAGCGTTATCTAAAGATAATGAAGTTGTTAAAATAGATTTATATACTTCAGTGCCTAACAAACAAAATATACAAGATGTTAAAGAAATGATAGAACATCAACAAATCGATGCATTAACATTTTCAAGTTCGTCGGCAGTACGTTATTATTTTAATGAAGGATTTGTACCAAAATTCAAGTCGTATTTTGCTATTGGAGAACAAACAGCACGGACCATTAAATCATATCAACAACCAGTAACAATTGCAGAAATTCAAACACTTGAATCACTAATTGAAAAGATTTTAGAAAGTAGGGGCTAAAAATGAAATTTGATAGACATAGAAGATTGAGATCATCAGCGACAATGAGAGACATGGTTAGAGAGAATCATGTAAGAAAAGAAGATTTAATATATCCAATTTTTGTAGTTGAAAAAGACGATGTGAAAAAAGAAATTAAGTCATTGCCAGGTGTATACCAAATCAGTTTGAATTTACTTGAAAGTGAATTAAAAGAAGCTTATGACTTAGGTATACGTGCCATTATGTTTTTCGGTGTTCCAAACTCAAAAGATGATATAGGTACTGGTGCATACATTCACGATGGTGTTATTCAACAGGCAACACGTATTGCTAAAAAAATGTATGATGACTTATTAATTGTTGCAGACACTTGTTTGTGTGAATATACTGATCATGGTCATTGTGGTGTGATTGATGACCATACACATGACGTTGACAATGATAAATCATTGCCACTACTTGTTAAAACAGCAATTTCTCAAGTGGAAGCTGGAGCTGATATTATTGCACCAAGTAATATGATGGATGGTTTTGTTGCTGAAATTCGTCGTGGACTAGATGAAGCCGGCTATTACAATATTCCTATAATGAGTTATGGTGTCAAGTATGCATCTAGTTTCTTTGGACCTTTTAGAGATGCAGCAGATTCAGCGCCATCATTTGGTGATAGAAAAACGTATCAGATGGACCCTGCTAACCGTTTGGAAGCACTTCGTGAATTAGAAAGTGATCTTAAAGAAGGGTGCGACATGATGATTGTTAAACCTGCTCTAAGTTATTTAGACATAGTTCGAGACGTTAAAAATCATACGAATGTTCCAGTTGTTGCATATAATGTGAGTGGAGAATATAGTATGACTAAAGCAGCGGCACAAAATGGTTGGATAGATGAAGAACGTGTCGTTATGGAACAAATGGTTTCAATGAAACGTGCAGGTGCTGATATGATTATTACGTATTTTGCAAAGGACATTTGTCGCTATTTAGATAAATAAGGTTTTATATGTATGATTTTCCATAAACTGTAGGAGGAATTTACTTTATGAGATATACGAAGTCAGAAGAAGCAATGAAGGTTGCTGAAACCTTAATGCCTGGTGGTGTAAATAGTCCAGTACGCGCATTTAAATCAGTAGATACACCAGCAATTTTTATGGATCACGGTAAAGGCTCAAAAATTTATGATATCGATGGTAACGAGTATATCGACTATGTACTAAGTTGGGGGCCGCTTATTTTAGGACATAGAGACCCTCAAGTTATTAGTCATTTATATGAAGCAATTGATAAAGGTACAAGTTTTGGTGCATCAACATTACTTGAAAATAAATTGGCGCAGCTCGTAATTGACCGAGTACCTTCAATAGAAAAAGTGCGTATGGTGTCATCTGGTACAGAAGCTACATTGGATACTTTAAGATTAGCACGTGGTTATACTGGCAGAAATAAAATTGTGAAATTTGAAGGTTGCTATCATGGTCATAGTGATTCGTTATTAATCAAAGCTGGGTCTGGGGTGGCAACATTAGGATTGCCGGATTCTCCTGGTGTGCCTGAAGGTATTGCTAAAAATACAATTACAGTTCCATACAATGATTTAGATGCACTTAAAATCGCTTTCGAAAAATTTGGAGACGATATTGCTGGTGTAATCGTAGAACCTGTTGCTGGTAATATGGGTGTCGTACCGCCGATTGAAGGTTTTTTACAGGGATTAAGAGATATTACGACTGAATACGGCGCATTGCTAATTTTCGATGAAGTAATGACTGGTTTCAGAGTCGGTTATCATTGTGCACAAGGTCACTTTGGTGTGACACCAGATTTAACTTGCTTAGGAAAAGTTATCGGTGGAGGACTACCTGTAGGTGCTTTTGGTGGTAAAAAAGAAATCATGGATCATATAGCACCATTAGGAAATATTTATCAAGCTGGTACGTTATCAGGAAATCCTCTTGCAATGACAAGTGGTTATGAAACGTTAAGTCAATTAACGCCAGAGACATATGAGTATTTTAATATGTTAGGCGATATACTTGAAGACGGTTTAAAGCGTGTATTTGCTAAACACAATGTACCAATAACTGTAAATAGAGCAGGTTCAATGATTGGTTATTTCTTAAATGAAGGACCTGTAACTAATTTTGAACAAGCGAATAAAAGTGATTTGAAATTATTTGCAGAAATGTATCGTGAAATGGCAAAAGAAGGTGTATTTTTACCACCATCTCAATTTGAAGGTACATTCTTATCTACGGCACACACGAAAGAAGATATTGAAAAAACGATTCAAGCATTTGATACGGCTTTAAGTCGTATTGTAAAATAAATATACGGACAAATTGAGAGCCTGAACTTTGTTCAGGCTCTTTTTAAATGTATATCAGACATGGGCAGCGACTTGATAGTGAAAGTCCATATATGCTTTGTAGTCAAAACTGCTAGCGGATATTGTTATCTTAACAAACGTGAAGCTCAAGCAGCAATTTAGTCATTTTATTTTTTATTGAAAGAAGTGGAAAACATGACAATGATATATAGAAATAATTTCATTGTGTTCGTTTTATCATTTTTTATTAGTATTATATTGTATTCATCGCACGTATTACTCCCATTTATGTTTGGTCCTATTATCGCATCAATCATTTGTGTGAAAGTTTTCAAACTTGATATTAAATGGCCATTCTTACTTAGTGAATTAGGGATTGTACTATTAGGTGTGCAAATCGGATCAACGTTTACGAAAAATGTCGTTATGGATATTAAAGACAATTGGCTTTCGATTATTGTTGTATCTATTTCGATATTATTAATTGCATTAGTAATGGCATTTATTTTCAAAAAAATTGCACGTATTAATACAGAAACAGCTATTTTAAGTGTTATACCAGGAGCACTAACACAAATGCTGGTCATGGCTGAACAAGACAAACGTGCTAATTTGTTAGTAGTTAGCTTAACGCAAACATCACGAATTATATTTGTTGTTGTTTTAGTACCGTTCATTTCATATTTTTTTCATGATGGTAACATGCATGCGAATGGTAAGTTAACAAAAGTCTTGCCTTTATCACAAGTATTAAACATAGGGCAAATAGTTATTTTAGTGATAGCTATCTTTATAGTTTATCTAATTATGTCTAAAATAAAGTTTCCAACATTTCAATTATTAGCACCACTCATTGTATTAATTGTTTGGAATTTTTCTACAGGTTTAACATTTACACTAGATCATTGGTTGTTGAACATGGCACAACTAATATATATGATTAGAATTGGAGTTCAAATAGCGCATTTATTGTCAGATTTAAAAGGTAGACTAGCAATCGCAATTACAATTCAAAATATTATGTTGATAATTGGTGCGCTAATCATGGTTTATGTCATACATTTCTTTGATAATAATCCTATAAATGAATTGTTTCTTGGTGCAGCACCAGGAGGGGTTAATCAGATAGTTTTAGTTGCATTAGCTACTGGTGCCGATGTTGCTATGATTACGAGTTATCATATTTTCCGAATCTTTTTCATCCTATTTATTATTGCACCAGGAATTAATTACTTTTTAAAATATCGTTCGAATAAGCGTGAAGATTAGAAACTATCATCCATTTAAGTTAAATTATGCTTAGGATAGAATTCATTATTAAGGTTTAAGCAAAGGTTGTACATCTATTTTTAGATTAAGATATTTAATATTAGCAGTGCATTAACATGGAACTTTAACTTGTGATTTGAATAAATTTCTACATTAAAAAACGAGACAGTCTATTAGTTAAAAATAGATGATGTCTCGTTTACTTTATGATGCTATAGCAAATTAATTGTGTTTAGGCTTTGATGGACAATCTTTTAAATGTGCATCATATAAACCGGCTGCTTCTAAAAACGAAAATACTGTTACTGGACCTAAAAATTTAAACCCGTATTGTTTTAAATCTTTAGATAGTTGTGTTGCAGTATCATCAACTGTGATACGATCAGAAGCATGTTCATACTGTAAATCTTTAGGCTTACCATTTACATAAGACCATAAAAATTTACTAAAACTACCATATGCTTGTTCAATTTTTAAATACCCTTGAGCTTGATTAACAATTGCTTCTAATTTTTTACGATGATGAACGATATTTGGAAAAGTCATTAAGCGGTCGATATCATGAGCGGTCATTTGTGCTACCTTTTCTGGTTCGAAATCATAAAATGCTTCTTCATAGGCTTCTTTCTTTTTTAAAATAGTTAACCAAGATAGCCCAGCATGTTGTGATTCTAATGCTAAAAGTTTAAACAATGCCTTGCTATCATAGAGCGGTTGCCCCCATACATGATCATGATAGTCTAAGTAGACTGGATCTTTAGTTCCAAATGCGCATTCATTCATTTTATTCCCACCTATACATTGACTTATTTTGTCAATCATTATACTATAAGTTAAGAGTTTAATATAGGATTTGGGAAGAGTAAGTTCAAATTATTTTAAAGAGAGCATATGATTTGGTGTGAGTATGTAAATGATTTTTACTGAAGGTAGCCCACAGAGTATCTTAGCTGAACGTGATTAATAGTAGGCTAAGACGTGTTTGAGCGTTAATCATAATCTAGAGTGCTTGAAGAGATGAAGCATTTCAAATTTCACGATGATAGTATTGGTATGAGTATTCCAATTATGTTAAAAGAGTGAATTTGATATTAATCATCCTTCTTGAATATAGGTGGTACCACGGAATATCCGTCCTATTTGTATATAGGATGGATATTTTTTATTTTTTAGGAGGTATAGCAAATGGAAATGAAACCAAAATATGATCCTCGTGAAGTTGAAGCGGGACGTTATGAAGAATGGGTAAAGAATGGTTATTTTAAACCGTCAGAAGATAAATCAAAAGAAACATACACAATTGTTATCCCGCCACCAAATGTAACTGGTAAATTACATTTAGGACATGCATGGGATACAACTTTACAAGATATCATTACACGTATGAAACGTATGCAAGGATACGATACGTTATACTTACCAGGTATGGATCATGCTGGTATTGCGACACAGGCAAAGGTAGAAGCTAAATTAAATGAACAAGGAATAACTAGATATGATCTTGGTCGTGAAAAGTTTTTAGAACAGGCATGGGATTGGAAAGAAGAGTATGCGTCATTTATTCGTGCGCAATGGGCTAAATTAGGTCTAGGTTTAGATTATAGTAGAGAACGTTTTACTTTAGATGAAGGTTTAAGTAAAGCGGTTAAAAAAGTTTTTGTTGACTTATACAATAAAGGAATTATTTATCGTGGCGAACGTATTATAAATTGGGATCCTAAAGCACGTACAGCTTTATCTGATATTGAAGTAATACATGAAGATGTTCAAGGTGCGTTTTATCATTTTAAATATCCTTACGCTGATGGTGAAGGTTTTATTGAAATTGCAACAACAAGACCAGAAACGATGTTAGGTGATACAGCAATTGTTGTTAACCCTAATGACGAACGATACAAAGATGTAATCGGTAAAACTGTTATATTACCAATCGTAGGACGCGAACTGCCTATTTTAGCAGATGAGTATGTTGATATAGACTTCGGTTCTGGTGCTATGAAAGTGACACCAGCACATGACCCTAATGATTTTGAAATTGGTCAAAGACATCAATTAGAAAATATTATCGTTATGGATGAAAATGGTAAAATGAACGACAAAGCTGGCAAATACGAAGGTATGGACCGTTTTGATTGTCGTAAACAGCTAGTTGAAGATTTAAAAGAACAAGATTTAGTTATCAAGATTGAAGATCATGTTCATTCTGTAGGTCATTCAGAACGATCTGGCGCTGTTGTTGAACCATATTTATCAACACAATGGTTTGTGCGCATGGAAGACTTAGCGAAACGTTCATTAGATAATCAAAAAACAGATGATCGTATTGATTTTTATCCGCAACGTTTCGAACATACATTTAACCAATGGATGGAAAATATTAGAGATTGGACGATTTCAAGACAATTATGGTGGGGTCATCAAATTCCGGCTTGGTATCATAAAGAAACAGGCGAAATATATGTTGGAGAAGAAGCGCCAACTGATATTGAAAATTGGCAACAAGATGAAGATGTATTAGATACGTGGTTCTCAAGTGCTTTATGGCCTTTCTCTACGTTAGGTTGGCCTGATTTAGAAAGCGAAGACTTTAAACGATACTACCCAACAAATGCCTTAGTTACAGGTTACGATATTATCTTTTTCTGGGTAGCACGTATGATATTCCAAGGCTTAGAATTTACAGATCGTCGTCCATTTAATGATGTGTTATTACACGGCTTAGTTCGTGCTGAAGACGGGCGTAAGATGAGTAAATCATTAGGTAATGGTGTGGATCCAATGGATGTTATTGACGAATACGGTGCTGATAGCTTGCGTTACTTCTTAGCAACGGGTTCATCTCCAGGACATGATTTAAGATACTCAACTGAAAAAGTTGAGTCAGTGTGGAACTTTATCAATAAAATCTGGAATGGGGCACGTTTCAGTTTAATGAATATCGGTGAAGACTTTAAAGTTGAAGATATCGATTTAAGTGGTAACTTATCATTAGCAGATAAATGGATTCTAACACGTTTAAATGAAACGATTGCAACAGTTACTGATCTAAGTGACAAATATGAATTTGGCGAAGTTGGACGTGCATTATATAATTTCATTTGGGATGATTTCTGTGATTGGTACATTGAAATGAGTAAAATTCCAATGAATGGTAATGATGAAGAACAAAAACAAATTACACGTTCAGTATTGAGTTATACTTTAGACAATATTATGAGAATGCTACATCCATTCATGCCATTTGTAACAGAGAAAATATGGCAAAGTTTACCACATGAAGGTGACACAATTGTTAAAGCTTCATGGCCAGAAGTGCGTGAATCATTGATTTTTGAAGAAAGTAAACAAACAATGCAACAACTTGTTGAAATCATTAAATCTGTAAGACAATCACGTGTAGAAGTAAATACGCCATTGTCTAAAGAAATACCTATTTTAATTCAAGCTAAAGATAAAGAAATTGAAACAACTTTATCACAAAACAAAGATTATTTAATCAAATTCTGTAATCCTAGTACGTTAAATATTAGCACTGACGTGGAAATTCCTGAGAAAGCAATGACATCAGTTGTAATTGCAGGTAAAGTGGTATTACCATTAGAAGGGCTAATTGATATGGATAAGGAAATCAGCCGTTTGGAAAAAGAATTAGCTAAACTTCAAAGCGAATTAGATAGAGTAGATAAAAAGCTCTCTAATGAAAACTTTGTAAGTAAAGCACCTGAAAAGGTTATAAATGAAGAAAAACGTAAAAAACAAGATTATCAAGAAAAATATGATGGTGTGAAGGCAAGAATTGAACAATTAAAAGCATAGGAGTTAGTAACAATGAATTACCTAGAGAGCTTGTATTGGATACACGAAAGAACTAAATTTGGCATCAAACCAGGTGTTAAACGTATGGAATGGATGCTAGCACAATTTAATAATCCTCAAAATAACATTAAGGGTATTCATGTAGGTGGCACAAATGGTAAAGGCTCTACAGTTGCTTACCTTAGAACAGCTTTAGTTGAAAATGGTTATGAAGTAGGTACATTTACGTCGCCGTTTATTGAAACATTTAATGAACGAATTAGTCTAAATGGTGTGCCAATATCAAATGACGCTATTGTAGAATTAGTATCACGTATTAAACCAATTAGTGAAATGATGGAACGTGAAACAGATTTAGGTGTTGCAACTGAATTCGAAATAATCACAGCGATGATGTTTTTATATTTTGGTGAAATACATCCTGTTGATTTTGTCATTGTTGAGGCTGGATTGGGTATAAAGAACGATTCGACAAATGTCTTTACACCGATTTTATCAATCTTAACTAGTATCGGTCTAGATCATACAGATATTTTAGGTGGTACTTATCTAGATATTGCTAGGGATAAAGGCGCGATTATAAAGCCTAACGTTCCAGTGATATATGCTGTTAAAAATGAAGATGCATTAAAGTATGTTCGTGAACGCGCAATTGAACAACATGCAAAGCCAATTGAATTAGATAGAGAAATTGTTGTTGTATCGCAAAATGATGAATTTACTTACCGTTATAAAGATTATGAATTAGAAACAATCATTTTAAGTATGTTAGGTGAACATCAGAAACAAAATGCTGCATTAGCCATAACAGCTCTTATTGAATTAAATGAACAAGGATTAATTGAATTAGATTTCAATAAGATGATAGACGGTATTGAATCAGTTCGTTGGACTGGACGTATTGAGCAGGTGCATGACAAACCTTTAATCATTTTGGATGGCGCACATAATTCAGAGAGTATAGATGCTCTAATTGATACAATTAAACAGTACCATGATAAAGAAAAAGTAGATATTTTGTTCTCAGCAATAAACGGAAAACCGATTAACGAGATGGTCAAACATTTAAGTTTAATTGCGCATACGTTTTATGCAACTGAATTTGATTTTCCGAAAGCGTTACGCAAAGAAGAAATTGTAGGTAGTATTGAAAATGATGAAATACAATTAGTAGATGACTACGTTGAATTTATAAAAAATTATCAAGGTGATACATTAGTAATTACCGGTAGTCTGTACTTCATAAGTGAAGTTAAATCAAAATTAGACTTTGAAGCATTATAAAACTAAAACTAAAATAGCCGTGAAGAATCTATTTAATCAATAGGTAGCTTCATGGTTATTTTTTATGCTCTAAATCGTATGTGTTTATAAGGTTCAATTTCTTACCATTATTAATTTTGACGAGCAGAAATGGGTTATTAAAGTATCCATCAATTATGCTTAGCAATATTGAAAAATTTAAATGAACAAGAGGGGCAATTCTTGGAAGATAGTGTATATTTACATTTTGGTAATAACTAACTATACTTTACGTAAGGAGGTTGTCATTTGGTAGTATTGTTATCTTATAGTTGCAGTTGTATCTTTAGTTTTCTATATCAATTTATATCTATAGAAGAAACGTCATTTGATTATTTACATAGAAGATCGAAATGTGATTATTGTAATTCATCACTCAAATGGTATGAATTAATGCCGATTATTAGTTTTTTATTATTAAAAGGGCGATGTCGAAACTGTCGTAAGCGTATTTCCCTAACACATTTCTTAGGGGAAACCTTTGCTTTAATACCTATCGTCTTTATTAAGTATGATTTCACATACGTAAATGCTACGCTATTTATAACTACATATGTTTTTCTGCTTATTTTTACTATGACCGATATCACTTCTTTAATGTTAGATTGTCGCTTAATTATAATTTATTGTATCGTTTCTCTTTCGTTAAGTATTATTTATCCAGTACCTTTTATCATTATTAGTATGACCACGCATATATTCTACTTTTTATTTCGGGCATATATTGGTTATGGTGACGTTTTACTAATATCTGCACTTTCTTTGTTTTTCCCTCTCCAATTCACTATTTATGTCATTTTATTTACATTTGTTATTGCTGGTTTAGTTGCTTTAATTACCATGATATTTAAGCCGATAAAACTATTACCCCTTGTTCCATTTATATTTATTTCCTTTTTTATCAATTCACTTTTTTATAATGATATCCATCAATTTTTAGGAGGCGTATATTTTTGAAAATTAAAGAAATGGTAACTTCAGAAATGCCAAGAGAACGTTTGTTAAGCCATGGTGCAAAAAGTCTTTCGAATACAGAATTATTAGCTATATTAATTAACACCGGAAGAAAAGGATTCTCGAGTATAGACATTAGTAATGAACTGCTTAAATCTGCTTCGAATCTGAATGAATTGAAAAAATCTTCAATTAACGATTTGATACAAGTTAAAGGGATTGGATTACAAAAAGCAATTACATTAAAAGCAGCATTTGAGTTAGGGGAAAGGATGGGGAGAAGAGCTGAAAATAATCGTATAAAAATAACGCAACCAAGTGATGTTGCTGATTATATGATTCCAACAATGAAAGATTTAACACAAGAACATTTTGTCATTTTATTGTTAAATTCAAAAAATGTAGTGATTAAAGAAAGCTGTGTTTTTAAAGGTACATTAAATAGTTCGATTGTACATCCACGCGAAATTTTTAGTATTGCGGTGAGAGAAAATGCCAATGCAATCATCGCAGTTCATAATCATCCATCCGGTGATGTAACGCCCTCACAAGAAGATATCATAACAACAATGAGGTTGAAGGAGTGTGGTTTGATTTTAGGGATAGATTTATTGGATCATATTATAATTGGTGATAATAGATTTACGAGTCTTGTAGAAGCGGGTTACTTTGATGAAAATGATTGAAGTTGATAGAATTAATGACGTATCTTGTGTATAATACCTACGAAGTACTTTCATTGGAGGAAAAATAGTGACTCTATTTATTATTATCGGGGTTCTCGTGCCAATGGTTTATACCATGCAGTTAAATATTAAAAATGAACCTGTAACAAAGCGCAATCTATTAATAACATTAGCTTTATCTACGGTAGGTATTTTAGTAACGGCGTTAGCAGGTGTGATTGTTACGAAACAAGCTTTTCCTTTATTAAGTGTAGCAATAGGCTCAATTTTTACTGGAATCGTTTGGGGCCTTTTACTAAGTGGTAGCTACGCGCTGATACGATTTTTATCTAACGCATTTGGGCGTAAGTAATAGTAATCTGTTCATCAAGTAGTATCCGTGCTTGAAAACAAATTAAAACTCCTAATGTGGAACTAGTTAAAAAATTCTAAACTAGTACATTAGGAGTTTTGTTATGCAGAATAAATTTAATTGTTAATTTGAAAGTGTGGTAAAAACCCACTATTTATTTGAAAAAAATCGAGCAACCATATTAAACCTTGATATCCTAAGTAAATACATAATAAAACAAGTCCGACATAAATTAAAAATCGCAAAATAGAAAGTCCAACTCTAAAAAGGAGGATGACTAATAGTGCTATTAAAATAATTGTTAGTATACTCAATGCTACAAACCTCCTCATACGCTTTTAAATCATAACAAAATTATAAGCTATTTTAAATGAACGTGCATCAGTCCTAAGATATATCATGATTAAGGCTGAAGACTGAGGAAAATATACATAATAAAATATATAATTAGATGAAGACATTGGAGGCGAACTATGAGATTGATATTTAGTATGATTAAAAACATTATAGCAGTAATAGCAATTGTGATAATTGTTTATATCGCCTTGAAATACGCACCTTTTTTAAAAGAACAAGATTGGAATCCTGTAAATCACGATAATGATCAAACGAATCAAGTTACGCAACCCACTAATGATGCCCAACATGTTTATGTAAGTGGTGAGAAATATTCATTAAAAGAAAATGATTTAATAAAGAATGTACCATTAAGCCAAATTAAAAATGTATTTAAAATGATAGATAAACAAGAGTTTATGGCTGTGTCTGGAATGAATCGCATGGCTTACAATGATCAATATATTATAGGTCAAAGAGGAGACGAATTTATTCTTTATAAATTTGGAGATGAGTCAATGCGTGTTTACAATACTGAATTTGAAATGCAACAAGACTTAAATGAATTAGGGCAAAATTTACAACTAAAACCTGAAAATGCTTATCAATAGGAAATTATTGCATAAGAAATATATTTTAGTTATCCTGTCACTAGAATAAATTTAAAAGGTTGGTGTAGTTCAAATGGCAGAACAATCAAAACAGAAACAAGCTAATGAACAACAAAAGGCCCAGAACTTATTCGCACGTTGGAGACAACTTCAGAATTCGAACAGTGAATCCTCGAACGATACAAACAGATAATTTTAAAATTTAAATCGATTATTTAAACTACTAGTGACTGGAATTTTTGCTAGTAGTTTTTGTTTTTAAAATGCCACAAATTTTTTACGGAGTTGTTCATTTTCAAAGTAATTCGTAGTTAGTGCTTTATTTCATAATGGGAGTAATATAAAATAGAAAAGGATATACAATATTTTGACATAATAGAGGTGTTCTGGGTGCTTAAGTTTTTTAAAAATAACAAATTAATTGTTGTTTTATGTGCAATTATCGTTTTTATTGCATTAATTGGGCTGTCCATACGTTCACAATCTCAATCACCTCCTGAACAATATATAGGTGATTCTGTGTCTTTTGGACAACGAGTTGTGAGTTATCCAGTTAATTTTGTTGCTGGTACGATTGGGGACTTTTTTAAAAAAGGAGATTCTAAAGAATCTAAAAATAAGATTAGCCAGTTAGAATCTAAGAACCAACAATTAGAAGCGGAAAATGAAAAATTAAAAAAAGAGCTTGATTTAAAAGATATTTCAAAATTTGATCCTATTTCTACTACGGTTTTAGCAAGAAATCCGGATCAGTGGATGAATACAATTGTAATTGATAAGGGATCTAAATCAGGTATAACTTCAAATATGGCTGTGATGACATCACAAGGTTTTGTTGGAAGAGTTACTAAAGTTAATAAATTTTCTTCACAAGTTGATTTAATCTCAACTAATACACGTGCGGGTAAATTATCTGTAAATATACAACACGGTTCTAAAAACATATTTGGCTTAATTGATCGTTATGATGAAAAGAACTCAGAACTTGTTATTAGTGATATTAATAATAGAGATAATATCTCAAAAGGTGATAAAGTCGTTACAAGTGGATTAGCTGATCAATTACCAAGTAATTTATATATAGGAGAAGTGACTAAGGTTCAAAATGATCAATACGGCTTAGCTAAAGAAGTTAGAGTTAAGACTGGTGCAGACTTAACAGATTTGAGCCATGTTTATGTTGCAAAAAGAGATCCTAAAACAATTCCTGATGATGAAAGCAGGGATAAATAATGCGTACACTGTATTATTTTTTGATAGGTATTTTACTATTTTATATAGATACTACAATTGGGCTTCTTATTCCAATGCACATAGGTAAGTTTGAACTTGTATTTGTACCACACCTTACATTTATGTATATTTTAATGATGGTAGTGTATCATGGCTTTGGCGTATCATTATTGCTCAGCATATTTTTAGGCGTAATGACTGATGTATACTTTGGTAGTATTTATGGAGTTTACTTATTTGGCTATATATTGTTTTTAGCACTTATAGATCGATTCTTTAAAATTTTTTACAAAGATCATTCGATGTTATTCGTTATTATATTAGCCAGTACCTTATTATTAGAAGTCTATGTGGCATTAATATACCGTATGTTAGGATTCATTCAATTTGATATTATTCATTTTGTAGTCTTTAGATTATTGCCAACATTAATTATGAATTTTGTACTGTTGATCATGCTTTATCCGTTGATTATAAAGTTCCTTAAAAAAACAAACAATGACATTGACATGAAACGCCGTCAATGGTAAGATGCAATAGTTGAGTAGTTATAAGTAGCTACATACAACCGCTCAAATATAGGTTCAAGAACATTTTTAATGAAGAAAGCGATTTTCCCACAGAGTGCAAACGCTTGACTCATTTGTAGAAGTTATTGAAAGAAAGCGATTGTCAATCAAGGCGTTGAAGGAAGAAACGAGAAGAGTTTATCTTTATAAATGACTCGAGTTGCGACCGAAACAACGTAGAGTGCAAACGCTTGACTCATTTGCATAAGTTATTGAAAGAAAGCGATTGTCAATCAAGGCGTTGAAGGAAGAAACGAGAAGAGTTTATCTTTATAAATGACTCGAGTTGAGGCCGAAACAACGTAGAGTGCAAACGCTTGACTCAATAACGAAATGTCACCTATGTATGGCGTGACTTATTATACAGGAGGTGCAAAGTATGTTTGCTATTATTGAAACAGGTGGAAAACAAATCAAAGTAGAAGAAGGTCAAGAAATCTTCGTTGAAAAATTAGACGTAAACGAAGGAGATACTTTTACATTTGATAAAGTATTATTTGTAGGTGGAGATTCAGTTAAAGTTGGAGCGCCAACAGTTGAAGGTGCAACAGTTACTGCTACTGTTAATAAGCAAGGTCGCGGTAAAAAAATCACTGTATTCACATACAAACGTCGTAAAAATTCAAAACGTAAAAAAGGCCATCGTCAACCATACACTAAATTAACAATCGATAAAATCAACGCGTAATTATTATGATTACTGTTGATATTACAGTTAATGATGAAGGCAAAGTAACAGACGTTATTATGGATGGCCATGCTGACCATGGTGAATATGGTCATGATATCGTTTGTGCTGGAGCTTCAGCTGTATTGTTTGGTAGTGTTAATGCGATTATAGGATTGACATCTGAGAGACCAGATATCAATTATGACGACAATGGTGGTCATTTTCATATAAGAAGCGTTGATACAAATAACGATGAAGCGCAACTAATTCTTCAAACAATGCTTGTGTCTTTACAAACTATTGAAGAAGAATATAATGAGAATATTAGATTAAATTATAAGTGAGGTGCATTCCGATGTTAAAATTAAACTTACAATTCTTCGCATCTAAAAAAGGGGTAAGTTCTACAAAAAACGGACGTGACTCTGAATCAAAACGCTTAGGTGCTAAACGTGCTGACGGTCAATTCGTAACAGGTGGTTCAATTTTATATCGCCAACGTGGTACTAAAATTTACCCTGGTGAAAATGTAGGTCGTGGTGGCGATGATACATTATTCGCTAAAATCGACGGCGTTGTTAAATTCGAACGTAAAGGTCGCGACAAAAAACAAGTTTCTGTATATGCAGTAGCTGAATAATTTTGTCTAGTTAACACCAGAAGTGAATCTTCTGGTGTTTTTTACTTTTTATAAAACGTTTTTCATTATTATTTTCATTTTGTTATTAAAAAATGGGAATTTTAGACGTTATACTAAATGTGCAACTGCATAAGAGCCCCTAATCGCTAAACTATAAGGGGCTAAAAGGAATACAGTTGCAGTATAAAAAGCAAAAAAGTATCATATTTGGTACTTGGAAATATCAGCAATTTGAGTAAAGTAAACATAAAAGCAACTGCATAAGAGCCCCTAATTATTTACATTATAAGGGGCTCTAATATGCTATAATTATTGGGAAAATGAAAATTATATGTAAAAGAGGTGAGATATATGTTTGTCGATCAAGTCAAAATATCTCTTAAAGCCGGTGATGGTGGTAATGGTATTACCGCATACAGAAGAGAAAAATATGTACCATTTGGTGGACCAGCTGGCGGTGACGGTGGTAAAGGTGCTTCAGTCGTATTTGAAGTGGATGAAGGTTTAAGAACGTTATTAGATTTTAGGTATCAACGTCATTTTAAAGCAAGCAAAGGTGAAAATGGCCAAAGTAGTAATATGCATGGTAAAAATGCGGAAGATTTAGTATTAAAAGTTCCACCTGGCACAATTATTAAAAATGTTGAAACAGATGAAGTGTTAGCAGATCTTGTTGAAGATGGTCAAAGAGCTGTAGTAGCGAAGGGCGGTCGAGGTGGACGAGGTAATTCACGTTTTGCAACGCCTAGAAACCCTGCACCTGACTTCAGTGAAAAAGGTGAACCAGGTGAGGAATTAGATGTATCTTTAGAATTGAAATTATTAGCTGATGTAGGATTAGTAGGCTTCCCTAGTGTGGGTAAATCGACTTTATTATCTATCGTTTCAAAAGCTAAGCCTAAAATTGGGGCATATCATTTTACAACGATTAAACCAAATCTAGGTGTTGTTTCAACACCTGATCAACGAAGTTTTGTTATGGCAGATTTACCAGGTTTAATTGAAGGTGCATCTGATGGCGTTGGATTAGGACATCAATTTTTAAGACATGTAGAGAGAACAAAAGTTATTGTTCACATGATTGATATGAGTGGTTCTGAAGGTAGAGAACCTATTGAAGATTATAAAGTCATTAATCAAGAATTAGCCGCGTACGAGCAACGTTTAGAAGATAGACCTCAAATCGTAGTAGCTAACAAGATGGATTTACCTGAATCACAAGATAATTTAATCTTATTTAAAGAAGAAATTGGCGAAGATGTGCCAGTTATTCCAGTTTCAACAATAACGCGTGATAATATTGATCAATTATTATATGCAATAGCAGATAAATTAGAAGAATATAAAGATGTTGACTTCACAGTTGAAGAAGAGGAGTCGGTTGGCATTAACCGAGTATTATATAAACATACACCGTCACAAGATAAATTTACAATTTCAAGAGATGATGATGGTGCTTATGTGGTAAGTGGTAATGCTATTGAAAGAATGTTTAAAATGACTGACTTTAACAGTGATCCAGCAGTACGTCGATTTGCTCGTCAAATGCGTTCGATGGGTATTGATGATGCGCTTAGAGAACGTGGTTGTAAAAATGGTGATATCGTTAGAATTCTTGGCGGAGAATTTGAATTCGTTGAATAGGAGCGTAACATGATGGACAATAAAGATTATAAAAAGTTTTATTTAATTAGAGAAGATGTCTTGCCTGAATCCGTGGTTAAAACATTGAAGATTAAAGATGCCTTGAAAAGTGATCCGACATTGTCCATTTATGATGCCGTTAAACAGTTTGATCTATCTAGAAGTGCTTTTTATAAATATAGAGAAACGATATTTCCAGTAGACGATAAAATGCTTGACCATCGAGAATTTACATTAATTTTATATGTAACTGATATTGTGGGTATGTTGGCACGTGTACTAGATGTTATATCAAAGTTAGAACTATCTGTATTAACGATTCATCAAAGTATTCCAATGGAAGAAAAAGCAACAATAACATTATCACTGAATGCTAAATCTAAAGAAACTTCAGTAGAAGATGTTATTGGCGCTTTGAGAAATTTAGATTATGTATCAAAAGTAGAATTAATTAGTATGAGTATGTAAGGATGTGCCTATAATGTACGCGTATGTCAAAGGTAAGTTAACACATTTATATCCTACACACGTAGTTGTTGAAACTGCTGGTGTTGGTTATGAAATTCAAACACCAAATTCTTATCGTTTTCAAAAGCATCTAGATCATGAAGTTTTAATTCATACATCTTTAATTGTTCGTGAAGATGCACAATTATTGTATGGATTTAGTAGTGAAGAAGAGAAAGATATGTTCTTGAGTTTAATTAAAGTTACTGGTATTGGTCCGAAATCAGCTTTAGCTATTTTAGCGACAAGTACGCCTAATGAAGTAAAACGTGCCATTGAAAATGAAAATGATACGTATTTAACTAAATTTCCAGGAATTGGTAAGAAAACGGCAAGACAGATTGTCTTAGATTTAAAAGGTAAAGTGAAAATCACTGAAGAAGATAGCGATTCATTATTACAAGTAGACGCTACATCGACGGTGCAAGATCAATTCGTGCAAGAAGCAATGTTAGCGTTAGAAGCATTAGGTTATTCTAAACGAGAGCTTGCAAAAGTTGAGAAAACGTTAAATAAAAATAAATATGACTCAGTTGATGAAGCTGTTAAGGCAGGTCTTCAATTAGTTGTATCTTAATTTTAAATAGATTAATAGGGGAAGTGTTGTCATGAATGAGCGTATGGTTGATCAATCAATGCATAGTGAAGAAACTGATTTCGAATTGTCGCTTAGACCTACGAGATTACGACAATATATTGGTCAAAATTCAATAAAAAGTAATTTAGAAGTATTTATTAAAGCGGCTAAACTTCGTCATGAACCATTAGATCATGTATTGCTTTTTGGCCCCCCCGGATTAGGTAAGACAACATTATCTAATATCATTGCCAATGAAATGGAAGTTAATATACGTACAGTATCAGGGCCTTCATTAGAAAGACCTGGTGATTTGGCTGCAATTTTATCAGGACTTCAACCTGGAGATGTTTTGTTTATTGATGAAATACACAGACTGAGTAGTGTTGTTGAAGAAGTGTTATACCCTGCAATGGAAGATTTCTTTTTAGATATTATCATTGGTAAAGGCGATGAGGCTAGAAGTATCCGAATCGACTTACCTCCATTCACTTTGGTAGGTGCAACAACGCGAGCTGGTAGCTTAACAGGTCCACTAAGGGATCGATTTGGTGTGCACTTAAGATTAGAATATTATAATGAATCAGATTTAAAAGAAATCATTATTAGAACAGCTGAGGTTTTAGGCACAGGTATTGATGAAGAAAGTGCCATTGAACTTGCTAAACGTTCTAGAGGGACTCCAAGAGTAGCAAATCGACTATTGAAACGGGTAAGAGACTTCCAGCAAGTGAATGAAGATGAACAAATATACATTGAAACAACAAAGCACGCATTAGGTTTACTTCAAGTTGATCAACACGGACTAGATTACATTGATCATAAAATGATGAACTGTATTATTAAGCAGTATAATGGTGGACCTGTTGGTTTAGATACGATTGCTGTAACAATTGGCGAAGAACGTATTACAATTGAGGACGTTTATGAGCCATTTCTTATTCAGAAAGGCTTTTTAGAACGTACGCCACGTGGCAGAAAAGCAACACCATTAGCTTATGAACATTTTGCAAAGTCGAATGAGGAGAGAGAATAACGTGAATATTGAAGAATTTGACTATGACTTACCAGAATCATTAATTGCTCAAACGCCTTTAAAAGATCGTGATCATAGTCGTTTATTAGTCATGGATAGAGAAACTGGTGAAATGAAACATTTACATTTCAAAGATATCATTGAGTATTTTAGACCTGGTGATACATTAGTGCTTAACGATACGCGAGTAATGCCAGCTAGACTTTTTGGTTTGAAAGAAGAAACTGGTGCAAAAGTTGAAATGTTAATGTTAACCCAAATTGAAGGTAATGATTGGGAAGTCTTACTGAAACCAGCTAAGCGTATTAAAGTTGGTAATAAATTGAATTTTGGTAATGGCAAAATTATAGCTGAATGCATAAAAGAAATGGATCAAGGTGGACGCATCATGCGTTTACATTATGATGGTATTTTACAAGAAAGATTAGATGAATTAGGGGAAATGCCACTGCCACCATACATCAAAGAACGTTTAGATGATCCAGATCGTTATCAAACAGTTTACGCTAAAGAAAGTGGTTCAGCGGCAGCACCAACAGCAGGATTACATTTTACTGATGAGTTATTAACTGAAATTAAAAATAAAGGTGTTAATATCGCATTTGTTACATTACATGTTGGATTAGGTACGTTTAGACCGGTGAGCGTCGACGATGTGAATGACCACGAAATGCATAGTGAATATTATCAAATGACACAAGAAACAGCTGATTTATTAAATGATACTAAGTCCAAAGGACATCGCATTATATCAGTTGGTACAACTTCAACACGTACACTTGAAACAATTCGACGCGATTATGATAAATTTGTTGAAACGAGTGGCTGGACTAATATATTTATTTATCCAGGATTTGATTTTAAAGCAATTGATGGCCAGATTACTAATTTTCATTTACCAAAATCAACATTAGTTATGCTAGTATCAGCGTTTAGTACTCGTGAAAATGTTCTGAATGCTTATAAAACGGCAGTAAATTTAGAATATAGATTCTTTAGTTTTGGCGATGCAATGTTAATTATATAAAAAGAATGTGAGGATTTTGAATATGCCTGCAGTAACATACGAACACATTAAAACTTGTAAACAATCAGGTGCGCGTTTAGGTATCGTGCACACACCACACGGTTCATTTGAAACACCTATGTTTATGCCAGTTGGTACTAAAGCAACCGTTAAAACAATGAGTCCAGAAGAGTTAAGACAAATTGAAGCAAAAATCATTTTGGGCAACACATATCATTTGTGGTTACAACCCGGAAATGATATTATCAAACACGCTGGGGGATTACATAAATTCATGAATTGGGATGGTCCGATTCTAACAGATTCAGGTGGTTTCCAAGTGTTTAGTTTAAGTAATTTACGTAAAATTACAGAAGAAGGCGTGGAATTTAGACATCATACTAATGGGTCTAAATTATTTTTGAGTCCTGAGAAATCAATGCAAATTCAAAATGATTTAGGTTCTGATATTATGATGGCATTTGATGAATGTCCACCGATGCCTGCTGAATATGATTATGTAAAAAAATCTATTGAACGTACAACACGTTGGGCGAAAAGATGTCTAGATGCACACCAAAGACCTGAAGATCAAGCATTGTTCGGCATTATACAAGGTGGCGAATATGAAGATTTAAGAGAACAAAGTGCAAAGGATTTAGTAGAATTAGATTTTCCTGGTTATGCAATCGGCGGTTTGTCAGTTGGTGAACCTAAACCGGTTATGTATAAAATGGTTGAACATACAGAGCAGTTTATGCCTAAAGATAAACCAAGATATTTAATGGGTGTAGGATCTCCAGATGCGTTAATCGAATGTAGTATTCGCGGCATGGATATGTTTGATTGTGTCTTACCGACACGTATTGCCAGAAATGGTACTTGTATGACATCGCAAGGTCGTTTAGTTATTAAAAATGCAAAATTTGCAGATGATTTAAGACCGTTAGATGAGAATTGTGACTGTTATACATGTCAAAACTACTCAAGAGCGTATATACGTCATTTAATCAAGGCAGAGGAAACTTTTGGTATTCGTCTTACTACTATTCATAATTTACATTTTCTGCTAAAATTAATGGAAGATATAAGACAAGCCATTCGAGAAGATCGTCTTTTAGATTTCAAAGAAGAATTCTTCGAGCAATATGGATTAAATGTTGAGAACCCAAAAAACTTTTAAGCAAGAGGAGCGTATAAAATGCAATTTTCATT
This sequence comes from Staphylococcus sp. EG-SA-10, assembly GCF_017151945.1. NCBI lineage: Bacteria > Bacillati > Bacillota > Bacilli > Caryophanales > Staphylococcaceae > Staphylococcus > Staphylococcus sp. EG-SA-10. The sequence continues at coordinate 39,231 of NZ_JACVZJ010000006.1, read as the reverse complement.
ACTAATTTATATAGTCGTAATTTTTGCGGTTATGTATTTCTTGATGATCAGACCACAACAAAAACGTGCGAAACAGCATCGTGAGTTGATTAATAACATTCAATCTGGTCAAAGAATTACAACTATTGGTGGTATTAAAGGTACTGTTAAAGCAGTAGATGAAACAACTGTTGTTATTACAGTTAATGGTCATGGTACTGAATTAACTCTCGAAAAACCTGCTATTAAACAAGTTGACCCTTCATAACAAGAAGTGGTATTAAAAAGGATGAAACGAATAGCGTTTCATCCTTTTTAAGTTATAAGTAGTATGTAGAATAGCTTATTTTTATTCCAAAAAAAGAAATTGTGATACATAATAATTGTTAAATTTAAATTAAATATATCTATGACTATTTTTACTCCCTGCTCTAGTATGTTAATATGTATAAGGCTAATAAATTTTGTAAGAAAGATTTAACTTGCGTTATAAAATAGTATTCAAGTATTCTAAATACATACGTAAATAATGAGGTGTTCATGTGAAGAAAAGTAGTAGAATAATTGCGTTCTTGCTTTTAGTCGTATTGTTGTTTGCCGGAATGGCTGCAACTTATAAAAGTGTTATAAAGAATGTCAATTTAGGACTTGATTTGCAAGGTGGATTTGAGGTGCTTTATCAAGTCGATCCTTTAAATAAAGGCGACAAAATAGATAAAAAAGCCTTACAATCAACAGCGCAAACATTAGAAAATCGTGTTAACGTTTTAGGTGTTTCCGAACCTAAAATTCAAGTTGAAGAACCTAATAGAATTAGAGTTCAACTTGCTGGTGTAACAGACCAGAATGAAGCACGTAAAATTTTATCTTCTCAAGCTAATTTAACAATTCGCGATGCAGAAGATAAAGTAAAATTAAGCGGTTCTGATATTAAACAGGGATCTGCCAAACAAGAATTTAAACAGGAAACAAACCAGCCTACAGTTACTTTTAAAGTAAAAGACAAAAACAAATTTAAAAAAGTAACGGAAGAAATCTCTAAGAAACGTGATAATGTCATGGTTGTTTGGTTAGATTTCAAAAAAGGTGACAGCTATAAAAAAGAAGCACAAAAGAAAAACCCTAAATTTATTTCTGCAGCAAGTGTTGATCAACCAATCAATTCTGATAGCGTAGAAATCTCTGGTGGATTTAAAGGACAAGAAGGCGTTAAAAAAGCAAAACAAATCGCCGAATTGTTAAATGCAGGTTCTTTACCAGTTGACTTGAAAGAAATTTATTCAAACTCAGTAGGTGCCCAATTTGGTCAAGATGCATTAGATAAAACTGTGTTTGCATCGTTTATTGGTGTAGCATTAATTTATTTATTCATGCTTGGATTCTACCGCTTACCTGGTTTAGTAGCGATTATTGCATTGACAACTTATATCTATCTAACGTTAGTAGCGTTTAATTTCATTTCTGGGGTTCTAACTTTACCAGGATTAGCGGCGTTGGTATTAGGTGTAGGTATGGCTGTAGATGCCAATATTATCATGTATGAGCGTATTAAGGATGAACTTCGAATAGGTAGAACGATAAAGCAAGCCTTTACTAAAGCAAACAAAAGTTCGTTCTTAACAATTTTTGATTCTAACTTAACAACAGTTATCGCCGCAGCAGTATTATTCTTCTTCGGTGAAAGTTCAGTTAAAGGTTTCGCGACAATGTTATTATTAGGTATTCTAATGATCTTTGTTACAGCCGTGTTCTTATCAAGATTCTTATTATCATTACTTGTTTCATCAAATATATTCAAAAATCAATTTTGGTTATTTGGTGTTAAAAAGAATAAACGACATGATATTAATGAAGGTGTAGATGTTCATGATCTTAAAACTTCATTCGAGAAATGGAATTTTGTTAAATTAGCTAAGCCATTAATTGGAGTAAGTATTTTAATTGTAGTTGTCGGTTTAGTTATTCTTTATATCTTCAAGTTAAACCTAGGAATTGATTTCTCAAGTGGTACACGTGTAGATTTCCAATCTAAACAAGCAATTACTCAACAAAAGGTTGAGCAAGTTGTAAAAGATAGTGGACTTAAAGCGGATCAAATTCAAATCAATGGTAAAGATAATAAAGTAGCAACTGTCCAATTTAAAGATGATTTAACGCGTGCTCAAGATAATAAATTGAGTGATAATATTAAATCGAAATTCGGTGACACACCTCAAATTAACACTGTATCACCAATTATTGGACAGGAATTAGCAAAAAATGCAATGCTTGCATTAATCTATGCATCGATAGGTATCATCATCTATGTATCATTACGATTTGAATGGCGCATGGGTCTTTCATCTGTATTGGCATTATTACATGATGTATTCATTATAGTAGCGATTTTCAGTTTATTTAGAATTGAAGTAGATTTAACATTTATCGCCGCTGTATTAACTATTGTCGGTTATTCAATTAATGATACAATCGTAACGTTTGACCGTGTACGTGAAAACTTACAAAAGGTTAAAGTGATTACGACAACAGAACAAATTGATGATATCGTTAATAGATCAATTAGACAGACAATGACACGTTCAATTAATACAGTATTAACAGTTATTGTAGTAGTAGTTGCTATACTATTCTTCGGTGCTCCTACGATATTCAACTTTACTTTAGCATTATTTATCGGATTGATTTCTGGTGTATTCTCTTCAATCTTCATTGCCGTTCCGCTATGGGGAATGATGAAAAAACGTCAGTTGAAAAAATCGCCGAAACACAAATTAGTTGTATATAAAGAAAAGAAATCGAACGATGAAAAGATTTTAGTTTAAAATGAATTAAGCGGTATGTGAAACAATAAAGAGTTCACATACCGCTTTTTACTTTGTTTAAATTTAACAAAATATATATAAATAAGTTCCCGCATTCATTTTTAAAAAATGGTATAATTAAAGTCTTGATTATTTAGATAAGTGCTTTTTATTTAATGTAATTTTAGATATAATGTCTTTTGGAAATGAGGCGTAAATATATATGATTAAACCGAAGTATAAGTGGAAATTAACTAAACCAGCTGAATACATAAGTGATGAATTAACATCAAAATTAAAGTTAACGCCAATCGTAAAAAAAATATTAGAAAGTAAATCGATTATTGATGAACAAGCAATTGAATCCATCATTTCAGATACAGATATCAATCATGATGCATTGCAATTGAGTGATATGACTAAGACTATAGAAAGAATTAAAAGAGCGATAGCGAATGGTGAGAAAATCCTAGTTTATGGTGATTACGATGCCGACGGTGTTACCTCAACTACAATTTTAGTGACAACATTACAACTTTTAGGTGCACAAGTAGGATGGCATATTCCTAACCGCTTTACCGAAGGATATGGACCAAACGAACTAGCATTTAGAAATGCTCATGATGAAGGCATAACATTAATCATAACTGTTGATAATGGCATACAAGGTCATAATGAAATTAAAATGGTTCAAGATTTAGGAGTTGATGTCATTGTAACTGATCATCATGAAATTGGTAGTACATTACCAGAAGCATATGCAATCGTACATCCAATGCATCCATCGTTTAATTATCCGTTCCAACAATTGTGTGGTGCAGGTGTTGCGTACAAATTAGCACAAGCATTGATTGAAAATGTACCTGATTATTTTAAAGCATTAGTTGCGATAGGTACCATTGCGGATTTAGTATCCTTAACTGATGAAAATCGATCATTAGTGAAACAAGGATTAAAAGTCTTAAATGATCAATGTCCGACCTCTGTTAAAGCATTGCTAAAAGAAGCGGGATACAATGACAATATTGATGAAGAAACAATTGGTTTTATTATTGGACCTAGACTTAATGCTGTAGGTCGTTTAGATGACGCATCATTAGCTTGCGAATTGTTGATGACTGACGACGAAGAAGAAGCTGCATTTTTAGCAGAACAAGTTGAACATTTTAACCGTGAAAGAAAAGATATTGTAGCAACTATCACAGAAGAAGCAATGGCAATGGCAGAAATGAAAGTTAAAAATGGAGATTTATTTTTACTTTTAGCAAAAGAAAATTGGCATGAAGGTGTCTTAGGTATTGTTGCTTCGAAAATTGTCGAAACGTTTGCTTTGCCAACATTAATTTTAAATATTGATAGGGAGCAAAATCATGCAAAAGGTTCCGCCAGATCAATTGATCAAGTGTCGATGTTTGAAATACTATCAGCACACCAAGAGTTAATCGCTAAATTTGGCGGCCATCATATGGCTGCAGGTATGACGATGGATATTGAAAATATAGAATCGTTAGCTGAAGGTTTAAATAAATGGATGAAAGAATTATCTGAAACAACTTCGTTAGATCCCGTAAAGCCAGTAGATGTATTATTAACAGAAAATGATATAACGATTAAAAATATTCGTGATATGAATCGTTTAAGACCCTTCGGAACAGATTTTTCTAGACCTATTTTTGAAATGGATGATTTATCAGTTTCTTCAGTTAAGGCGATAGGTCAACAAAAAAATCATCTAAAATTGACACTTGGTGAAAGTAATATCGCCGCACTATTTTGGCAAAATGGACACTTAGAACCTGAGTTACAAGATGAACAACCAATTAATATATTAGGTTCTGTTCAAATCAACGAATGGAATGGTAATCAATCACCGCAATTAATTATTCAAGATATTGCGATGAACGAACAGCAAATATTAGATTATAGAAGTAAGCGAAAAAGTTTACCTTTTACAGAAAATGATGAAAATATTGTCGTGCTTATTCATCCTAAAAGTGATAAAGTAAATGCGAATGAATATTATTATGGTGAAGAAATTAAACAACAAACTGATAAAGTAGTATTAAGAGATTTACCTACGTCGATGGAAGATTTGTCTAATTCCCTGCAACAACTGCAATTTTCTCAACTTTATATAGTTTTGCAACATAATCATTCGATTTACTTCGATGGTATACCTAATATGGATGTTTTTAAAAAGTGTTATAAAGCATTAATAACTAAACAAGAAACAAATATCCAGAAAGAGGGTATGTTATTGTGTCAACATTTAAGTGTGAAACCAGATACACTTAAATTCATGTTAAAAGTTTTCTTAGACTTAAATTTTGTAACACAAGAAGATGGTTTAATTCGAATCAATCAACAACCTGATAAAAGATCGATTGATTCCAGCAAAGTGTATCAATTAAGACAACAACGTATGGATGTTGAAAAGCAATTATTATATCAAGATTTTTCAGAAATAAAAAATTGGATAAAGTCACAATTGTCGTGAGCAATTTAGGAGGAAATATTAATGGATTTAAAGCAATACGTATCAGAAGTTCAAGATTGGCCGAAACCAGGTGTTAGTTTCAAGGATATTACTACAATTATGGATAATGGTGAAGCATATGGCTATGCAACAGATAAAATTGTAGAATACGCAAAAGACAGAGATGTTGATATCGTTGTAGGACCTGAAGCGCGTGGCTTTATCATTGGCTGTCCTGTAGCTTATTCAATGGGGATTGGCTTTGCACCTGTTAGAAAAGAAGGGAAATTACCTCGTGAAGTCATTCGTTATGAGTATGACCTAGAATATGGTACAAATGTTTTAACAATGCACAAAGATGCAATTAAACCAGGTCAACGTGTGTTAATTACAGATGATTTATTAGCTACTGGTGGTACGATTGAAGCAGCAATAAAATTAGTCGAAAAATTAGGCGGCATCGTAGTAGGTATTGCATTTATAATTGAATTGAAATATTTAAATGGTATTGAAAAAATTAAAGATTACGATGTTATGAGTTTAATCTCATACGACGAATAAAAAATAATATAATTTTATCAAATGAAATCCTTCATCAAATGTATAAGAACGAATGACTTAATTAAAAAAGTTGTTTAAGTTTTCTTAACATGAGATGTTAGGATTTTTTATTTACTGAAAATGTTAGATGATTGAGCATTATACCTTAATAACATCGTTTATTTATTTCATAAATTGTAGTATCATAGAACTAATATTTAAAAAATGAAACAGTAGATTTAGGTCGAATTTTTGTAAAAGTTTTAAAAGTAGGAATAGTATACAAATTAAACTCGCTCAAGTAAAATTAATATTACGATTAATGACGACAGGATAAATATTTATCGTCGACGGACGTATGATTGGTGTGGGACAAATACTATTCAACAAGAGTACCTAAATCATTGTTTAAGGCGAAGTAATAAATATGAATGGGGTGTATCATATAATGAACAACGAATATCCATATAGTGCAGACGAAGTTCTTCACAAAGCAAAATCATATTTGTCAGCAGATGAATATGAGTATGTTTTAAAAAGCTATCATATTGCTTATGAAGCACATAAAGGTCAGTTCCGAAAAAACGGATTACCATACATTATGCATCCTATACAAGTTGCAGGTATTTTAACAGAAATGCGATTAGACGGACCGACGATTGTCGCAGGTTTTTTGCATGATGTAATTGAAGATACACCGTATACATTTGAAGATGTAAAAGAAATGTTCAATGAAGAAGTTGCTCGAATTGTTGATGGTGTGACGAAGCTTAAAAAAGTAAAATACCGCTCAAAAGAAGAACAGCAAGCTGAAAATCATCGCAAGTTATTTATTGCGATTGCCAAAGATGTACGCGTAATTTTGGTGAAATTAGCAGACAGATTACATAATATGCGTACCTTGAAAGCCATGCCGCGTGAAAAACAAATTAGAATTTCTCGAGAAACATTAGAAATTTATGCACCTTTAGCACATCGTCTTGGTATTAATACAATCAAATGGGAACTAGAAGATACGGCACTTCGTTATATTGATAATGTACAATATTTTAGAATAGTCAATTTAATGAAGAAGAAACGTAGTGAACGTGAAGCGTATATCGAAACGGCTATTGATAGAATACGTACTGAAATGGACCGAATGAATATCGAAGGCGATATAAATGGTAGACCTAAACATATTTACAGTATTTATCGGAAAATGATGAAGCAGAAAAAGCAATTTGATCAAATTTTTGATTTGTTGGCGATACGTGTTATTGTCAATTCTATTAATGATTGTTATGCGATACTTGGATTGGTGCATACGTTATGGAAACCGATGCCAGGACGTTTTAAAGATTATATTGCAATGCCTAAACAAAATTTGTATCAGTCATTGCATACTACAGTAGTAGGTCCAAATGGAGACCCGCTCGAAATCCAAATACGAACGTTTGATATGCACGAAATTGCTGAACATGGTGTTGCAGCACACTGGGCTTACAAAGAAGGTAAAAAAGTAAGTGAAAAAGATCAAACTTATCAAAATAAGTTAAATTGGTTAAAAGAATTAGCTGAAGCGGATCATACATCGTCTGATGCTCAAGAATTTATGGAAACCTTAAAATATGACTTACAGAGTGACAAAGTATATGCATTTACCCCAGCGAGTGATGTTATTGAGTTGCCATATGGTGCTGTGCCGATTGATTTTGCTTATGCGATTCACAGTGAAGTAGGTAATAAGATGATTGGTGCCAAGGTGAATGGCAAAATTGTACCAATTGACTATATTTTACAAACAGGCGATATTGTTGAAATACGTACTAGTAAACATTCATATGGACCAAGTCGTGATTGGTTGAAAATTGTTAAATCGTCTAGTGCCAAAGGTAAAATTAAAAGTTTCTTCAAAAAACAAGATCGTTCATCTAATATTGAAAAAGGCCGAATGATGGTTGAAGCTGAAATAAAAGAGCAAGGATTTAGAGTCGAAGATATTTTGACAGAGAAAAATATTCAGGTTGTTAATGAAAAATATAACTTTGCAAATGAAGATGATTTATTCGCAGCTGTAGGATTTGGCGGCGTGACATCCTTGCAAATTGTTAATAAATTAACTGAGAGACAACGTATTTTAGATAAACAACGTGCTTTAAATGAAGCACAAGAAGTTACGAAATCATTGCCTATTAAAGACAACATCATTACTGATAGTGGTGTCTATGTAGAAGGTTTAGAAAATGTGCTTATCAAGTTGTCAAAATGTTGTAATCCTATACCAGGTGATGATATTGTAGGTTATATCACCAAAGGTCACGGTATTAAAGTACATCGCACTGATTGCCCAAATATTAAGAACGAAACTGAACGACTAATTAATGTTGAATGGGTAAAATCAAAAGACGCAACTCAAAAATATCAGGTTGATTTAGAGGTAACTGCGTATGACCGAAATGGCTTGTTGAATGAAGTACTACAAGCTGTTAGCTCAACAGCCGGCAATTTAATTAAAGTTTCAGGACGTTCAGATATTGATAAAAATGCAATAATAAATATTAGTGTCATGGTGAAAAACGTGAATGATGTTTATCGTGTGGTAGAAAAGATCAAACAACTTGGTGATGTTTATACAGTAACAAGAGTTTGGAACTAGAGGTGCAAAATATGAAAGTAGTTGTACAAAGAGTTAAAGAAGCATCGGTGACGAATGATACATTAAATAATCAAATCAAAAAAGGATATTGTTTATTAGTCGGTATCGGTCAGGACTCTACAGAGCAAGATGCAGATGTAATTGCAAAGAAAATTGCTAATGCAAGATTATTTGAAGATGACAATAATAAATTAAACTTTAATATCCAACAAATGAATGGTGAAATATTATCAGTTTCACAATTTACTCTCTATGCAGATGTAAAAAAAGGTAACCGTCCAGGTTTCTCAAATTCTAAAAATCCTGATCAAGCAGTAAAAATATATGAGTATTTTAATGATGCGCTACGAGCGTATGGTCTAACTGTGAAAACAGGTGAATTTGGAACACACATGAATGTTAATATAAATAATGATGGTCCAGTCACTATTATTTATGAAAGTCAGGACGGCAAAATTCAATGAAAAAAATAGAGGCATGGTTATCTAAAAAGGGTCTTAAAAATAAACGTACTCTAATAGTAGTGATTGCCTTTGTCTTATTTATCATCTTTTTATTTTTATTGCTGAATAGCAATAGTGAAGATAGTGGGAACATTACGATAACTGAAAATGCTGAATTACGTACAGGTCCAAACGCTGCGTATCCAGTCATTTACAAAGTTGAGAAAGGTGACCATTTTAAAAAGATTGGTAAAGTAGGTAAATGGATTGAAGTTGAAGATACATCCAGTAATGAAAAAGGTTGGATAGCTGGATGGCATACAAATTTAGATATTGTCGCGGATAATACAAAGGAGAAAAATCCTTTGCAAGGTAAAACAATAGTGCTTGATCCTGGTCATGGAGGTAGTGACCAGGGTGCTTCAAGCAATACTAAATATAAAAGTTTAGAAAAAGATTATACGTTGAAAACAGCAAAAGAATTGCAGCGTACTTTAGAAAAAGAAGGCGCAACTGTTAAGATGACAAGAACAGACGATACATATGTTTCACTAGAAAATCGTGATATCAAAGGCGATGCCTATTTGAGTATACATAATGATGCATTAGAATCATCTAATGCAAATGGAATGACAGTTTATTGGTATCATGATAATCAAAGAGCTTTAGCAGATACGTTAGACGCTACGATTCAGAAGAAAGGTCTACTTTCTAATCGCGGTTCAAGACAAGAAAATTATCAAGTGTTAAGACAAACAAAAGTTCCTGCTGTTTTATTAGAATTAGGTTATATTAGTAACCCAACTGATGAAACGATGATTAAAGATCAATTACATAGACAAATTTTAGAACAAGCAATTGTTGATGGCCTTAAAATTTATTTTTCTGCGTAGGGCTTGCAAAAATATGTGAAAGTAGTTATCATTGATATTGAATTTTATAACTAAAACCGTTTGTATTCTTGAAATGGTAAATGAAATAGGTAGCAATCTAACTAAGATTGTGTAGGAATATAATCCATAGACTGAAAGATTATGCTGAGTAGTTTATATACATTGAACACAAGAAGAGGTGCTTTATGAAAAGTAAAGCCGTTAAACGTACGTTAAACGTTTTGAGTGGGTTTATTAAATGCACGCTTATAAAAAGTAATGATGATTACAATTAGGCATGTTTTTTAAACCAATGAGGGTGGCAACACGGATATTCGTCCCTTGTGCAGTTTCAGGCTGTGCAAGGGCTTTTTCTTTTGCTTTTAAAATTATGATTTATCGTGCAAAGTTAAGTGGTCGTATATAGTTTTAGTTTTAAAAAGGTAATTAAATAAAATAGTTTGCCGAGGGAGATGTCAAAATGATTAAAATACCTAGAGGGACGCAGGATATTTTACCTGAAGATTCAAAGAAATGGCGTTACATTGAAAATCAATTAGATGAATTAATGACATTTTATAATTATAAAGAAATAAGAACACCAATTTTTGAAAGTACAGATCTTTTTGCAAGAGGTGTTGGTGATTCAACCGATGTCGTACAAAAAGAAATGTATACATTTAAAGATAAAGGCGATAGAAGTATTACATTAAGACCTGAGGGAACAGCTGCAGTTGTGCGTTCATATATTGAACATAAAATGCAAGGTAATCCAAACCAACCAATTAAACTTTATTACAATGGACCGATGTTTAGATATGAACGTAAGCAAAAAGGGCGCTATCGTCAATTTAATCAATTTGGTGTAGAAGCTATTGGTGCTGAAAATCCTAGCGTAGATGCAGAAGTATTAGCTATGGTTATGCATATTTATCAATCATTTGGATTAAAACATTTAAAGCTTGTTATTAATAGTGTAGGGGATATGGCGTCTCGAAAAGAATATAACGAAGCGTTAGTGAAACACTTTGAACCAGTAATTCATGAATTTTGTTCAGATTGTCAATCACGTTTGCATACAAATCCGATGCGAATTTTGGATTGTAAAGTAGACCGTGATAAAGAAGCGATTAAGACTGCACCTAGAATCACTGATTTCTTAAATGAGGAATCTAAGGCATATTATGAACAAGTAAAAGCTTATTTAGATGATTTAGGTATTCCATATATTGAAGATCCTAACTTAGTTCGTGGATTGGATTATTATACACATACAGCATTTGAATTAATGATGGATAACCCTAACTATGATGGTGCCATTACAACTCTTTGTGGTGGTGGCCGTTATAATGGTTTATTAGAATTGCTAGAGGGTCCAAGCGAAACAGGTATTGGTTTTGCGCTAAGTATAGAACGATTATTGCTTGCACTTGAAGAAGAAGGTATCGAATTAGATATTGAAGAAAACTTAGATTTATTCATTGTTACAATGGGTGATCAAGCAGATCGATATGCTGTGAAGTTATTAAATCATTTGAGACATAATGGTATTAAAGCAGATAAAGACTACTTACAGCGTAAAATTAAAGGACAAATGAAACAAGCAGACCGTTTAGGTGCCAAGTTTACAATCGTTATTGGTGATCAAGAATTAGAAAATAATAAAATCGATGTTAAAAATATGACAACTGGTGAATCTGAAACAATTGAATTAGACGCATTAGTCGAATATTTTAAGAAGTAGAGAGGGCGTTAAAATATGAGTAAGAGAACAACTTATTGTGGATTAGTTACTGAAGCATTTTTAGGACAAGAAATTACATTGAAAGGATGGGTTAACAATCGTCGTGACTTAGGTGGATTGATTTTCGTTGATTTAAGAGATAGAGAAGGAATTGTACAAGTCGTGTTTAATCCTGCATTTTCAGAAGAGGCATTGAAAATTGCTGAAACAGTACGTTCTGAATATGTTGTAGAAGTTCAAGGTACAGTTACGAAGCGTGACCCTGAAACAGTTAATCCTAAAATTAAAACTGGCCAAGTTGAAGTACAAGTTACAAATATTAAAGTGATTAATAAATCTGAGACACCACCATTTTCTATAAATGAAGAAAATGTTAACGTTGATGAAAATATTCGATTAAAATACCGTTATTTAGATTTACGTCGTCAAGAGTTAGCGCAAACATTTAAAATGAGACATCAAATTACACGTTCTATTCGTCAATATTTGGATGATGAAGGGTTCTTTGACATCGAAACACCAGTACTAACGAAGTCAACACCTGAGGGTGCACGTGACTATTTAGTACCATCTCGTGTCCATGATGGTGAATTTTATGCATTACCACAATCGCCACAATTATTTAAGCAACTATTGATGATTAGCGGATTTGACAAATACTACCAAATCGTAAAATGCTTCCGTGACGAAGATTTACGTGCAGATCGTCAACCTGAATTCACACAAGTCGATATTGAAATGAGTTTTGTAGATCAAGAAGATGTGATGCAAATGGGTGAAGAAATGCTTAAAAAAGTTGTTAAAGAAGTTAAAGGCGTTGAAATTAATGGCGCGTTCCCACGCATGACATATAAAGAAGCGATGCGTCGCTATGGTTCTGATAAACCAGATACGCGTTTTGAAATGGAATTAATTGACGTTTCTCAATTAGGACGTGATATGGACTTTAAAGTATTTAAAGATACTGTTGAAAATGATGGTGAAATTAAAGCAATTGTCGCTAAAGGTGCAGCTGAACAATATACACGTAAAGATATGGATGCTTTAACAGAATTTGTAAACATCTATGGTGCTAAAGGATTAGCGTGGGTTAAAGTTGTGGAAGATGGTTTGACAGGTCCAATTGGACGTTTCTTTGAAACAGAAAATGTTGAAACATTACTTACATTAACTGGTGCTGAAGCTGGTGACTTAGTAATGTTTGTTGCAGACAAACCAAATGTCGTTGCACAAAGTTTAGGTGCATTACGTGTCAAATTAGCTAAAGAATTAGGTTTAATCGATGAAACAAAATTAAACTTCTTATGGGTGACAGATTGGCCATTATTAGAATATGATGAAGATGCGAAACGTTACGTTGCAGCACATCATCCATTTACATCTCCAAAAGAAGCTGATATTGCTAAGCTTGGCACTGCGCCAGAAGAAGCTGAGGCAAATGCTTATGACATAGTATTAAATGGTTATGAATTAGGTGGCGGTTCAATCAGAATTCATGATGGTGAGTTACAAGAAAAAATGTTCGAAGTTCTTGGATTTACTAAAGAACAAGCACAGGAACAATTCGGCTTCTTACTAGATGCATTTAAATATGGTGCGCCACCTCATGGCGGTATTGCATTAGGATTAGACCGATTAGTCATGTTATTGACTAATAGAACAAACTTGAGAGATACAATTGCATTCCCTAAAACAGCATCTGCTACATGTTTATTAACGAATGCGCCTGGTGAAGTTTCTGATAAACAATTAGAAGAACTTTCTTTGCGAATTCGTCACTAAATTTAAAAAAATCAATAAACTTTGGTTTGTTATAATTTCATTAATTTTAATTATGTGGTAATATAACATCATAAGATAGTCATCTGAGTTGTTCGTAAGTTTGCTTTTTAATTTGGGCCTAACACTCTTTGATTAAGGGAGCCCAATGGGTTTTCTTGCAGCGTACACGCCTTATATGAAGGACGTACAAAACAAGAAACAGGGCACCCACCTGTATATAACAGGCCGAATGATCAAGCTATTATAACTACGGCAATACGGACTCTATCGATACGCAAGACTTTGTCTTGCGTATTTTTATGCTTTTCTTTAAGTTTTTAATAAAGAATTAGTTGGGTTTAATAGCGTTTAATAATTGTTTCCTCGTTGAATTTTGGAAAAATAATCAAAGCAATAATGCTAAATATAAAATTTTAAGTTACTATGTACTTATGTATAAATCAGTGAAAGAGGTAAAATAATGAAACATCAATTTTCAAGAAATGAACTAGCGATTGGACAACAAGGTTTAGATTTATTGAAGCAACAAACAGTTGTCATACTTGGCGTTGGAGGTGTTGGTTCATTTGCTGCTGAAGCATTAGCAAGAACGAATATTGGTCATATTATATTAATAGATAAAGATGATGTTGATATTACAAATGTAAACAGACAATTACACGCTTTAACTACAACGGTAGGACAAAGTAAAGTTTCTTTGATGGAAGAACGTATTAAATTAATTAATCCAGATTGTAAAGTCACGCCTTTACATATGTTTTATACAGAAGAGACATATGAAGAAATTTTCGATAATTACGATATAGATTATTTTGTAGATGCAAGTGATACAATAATGTACAAAGTACACTTAATGAAAGAGTGTCTTGACCGAGGGATTAAAGTGATTTCCAGTATGGGTGCTGCAAATAAAACAGATCCAACACGTTTTACAATTTCAGATATCTCTAAAACACATACCGATCCAATGGCCAAAATTATTCGTCAAAAATTAAAAAAACTAGGGATTCGTAAAGGGATTCCAGTTGTATTTTCAGATGAAAGTCCAATTGTCATAAGAGAAGATGTAAAAGATATAGTTGGAGATAAAAATGCTATCAATCGAAAAGGACAAATGCCACCTTCTTCAAATGCCTTTGTGCCAAGTGTTGTTGGATTAATTTGTGCAAGTTATGTAGTGAATGACGTATTAAAAGATATTCCAGTTCGTCGCATTAAAGACAAAGGGCAATAATTAATTTTGAAAGGGATAATTTTCAACGTAAGGCAAGTGTAACCACACCATAAAACTAAAACTGACTAGTTCGCAAGCATAGTAGAATATGCCTTGTGTACTAGTCAGTTTTGATTTGATTATAGCTAAAATATCAAAGGTAATCGATTTAATCTTATTTTTACGGCCTTTGTTTAAGTAAGTTGTTATATATTTCTTTGAGTTGTTGTTCACTTTTAGATGTCGTTTTTGGTTCATAATAAATTTTGCTTTTTAGTTTATCAGGTAAATATTGCTGTGAAACATAGCCATTAACATATTGGTGTGGATATTTGTAACCAATAGATCGGCCTAGATCTTTAGCACCTTGATAATGTCCATCTTTTAAATGGTTTGGAATTTGGCCCACATGACCGTTTCTAATATCGGACAATGCACTATCAATGGCACTCATTGCTGAATTTGACTTAGGTGATAAGCATAGTTCGATTACTGCTTGACTTAGTGGGATTCTAGCTTCTGGTAAACCTAGACGTTCTGCTGATTCAATAGCAGCAAGTGTTCTATGACCAGCATTAGGTGAGGCTAAGCCTATATCCTCATAGCTAATTACAAGTAATCGTCGAACTATTGTAGGTAAATCTCCAGCTTCAATTAATCGTGCTAAATAATGTAAAGCGGCATTGACGTCGCTACCACGGATAGATTTTTGGAAAGCGCTCATAACATCGTAATGCATGTCACCATCCTTATCACTTACAAATGCACCTTTTTGTAAACAGTCTTTAGCATCTTGCAATGTAACATGTCGATAACCGTCTTTGTCATTATCTGCGCTTAATACAGCTAATTCCAATGCATTTAACGCACTACGAACATCACCTTGACTTTGTGTAGAAAAGTAGGTCATGGCATCTTCATCAATTTTGGGTTGATATGTTTTTAAACCATTCTCTTCATCCTCTATTGCACGAGTTAACGCTTGGCGCACATTTTCATCATTTAAAGGATATAACTCAAAAATTTGCGCTCTTGAACGAATCGCTGGATTGATAGCATGATAAGGATTTGAAGTTGTAGCACCGATCAAGACGATTTTGCCATTTTCTAAATGAGGTAATAAAAAGTCTTGCTTAGCTTTATCTAGTCGATGTATTTCATCTAATAACAAGATAACTTGACCAGACATTTTAGCTTCTTCAACAACAAGTTGCATATCTTTTTTAGTGTTAGTTACAGCATTCAATTGTCTGAATTTATATTGCGTACTGCCCGAAATTGCTTTGGCAATACTTGTTTTGCCTATACCAGGTGGACCATAAAAAATCATTGAAGTTAATTTTTTTGTATCAACCATTCTTCTGATAATGCCTCTTGGTCCAACTAAATGTTGTTGGGAAATGATTTCATCTATATTTTTTGGGCGCATTCTCGATGCTAATGGTTCTGTACTCACATTTGTCACACCTTTCTTATACTATCTTAACTCAAAAAATGCTAAAATGGGAATATCAATATTCGAATTAAGTGAGGTTATACAATGAAAATTTCTACTAAAGGGAGATATGGACTTACATTGATGATTTCTCTTGCTAAAAAAGAGGGGCAAGGATGTATATCATTAAAGTCAATTGCTGAAGAAAATAATTTGAGTGATTTATATTTAGAACAGCTTGTAGGTCCTTTAAGAAATGCGGGGTTAATTCGAAGTGTACGCGGTGCTAAAGGTGGATACCAATTAAGAGTGCCAGCGGAAGAAATCTCAGCAGGGGATATTATAAGACTGTTAGAAGGTCCAATTACATTTGTTGAAAGTATTGAATCAGAACCACCTGCGCAAAAACAACTATGGATTCGCATGAGAGATGCAGTGAGAGATGTTTTAGATAATACAACATTGAAATATTTAGCGGAATATGTAGATACAAGTGAAGATTTAGACGGATACATGTTTTATATTTAATCGTATAAATACTATACTATAACATAAAAACTTCATATTATAATGTTTAGCGAACCTCCTTTGTGGTATATAAATATATACATCTAAGGAGGTTTCACTATGGCAGACGAAAGTAAGTTCGATCAATTTAAAGGCAATGTTAAAGAAACAGTAGGTAACGTTACTGATAACAAAGAATTAGAAAAAGAAGGTCAGCAAGATAAAGCGACTGGTAAAGCAAAAGAAGTTGTTGAAAATGCTAAAAACAAAATAACTGATGCAATTGATAAACTTAGAAAATAAGTTCAATTAAACTAATCAAATATAAGAGGAGCGATTAATATGAGTTTTATGGATAAAGCTAAAGACGCAGTAGAAAAATTTAAAAATAGCGATAATGAACAAGTTAAAAATGTAAAAGATAAGATAAATGAATATACAGGATTGAATAACGAAGAGAAAAAAGAAAATGAAGATAAAGAGAAATAAATTTCTTTAAATTTTGGATATGCTTTTCAATATTTTGAAAGCGCCCCATCAAATAAACACTTACAAAGTGTAAAGTTGAAGGGGCGCTTTCATATTTGCGTTAGAATTTTAAGTGAATTTGAATCATTACTAAAATAAATGATTGAACAATAAAGACATCTTTCATTCAAAATGCTGTTACTGTTTATTTTTATTAATATTATGGATACATACTTTCACTTAGTTTATTTATCACATTATAAAGTGTTTTTTTCATTTATCTGATTTATAACATTCTTGAACCGACGATAAGAGTCTAATTGCATATCTTTATCATAAATATAACTTATTGCCATAATTTCGTTGACTTCACCATAAGTTTCCAT
Organism: Staphylococcus sp. EG-SA-10; assembly: GCF_017151945.1. Lineage (NCBI taxonomy): Bacteria > Bacillati > Bacillota > Bacilli > Caryophanales > Staphylococcaceae > Staphylococcus > Staphylococcus sp. EG-SA-10. The sequence continues at coordinate 21,947 of NZ_JACVZJ010000006.1, read as the reverse complement.
AAAATCTTGAATTTTTTGTTGAACAGTAATTTCTGAACCTATTAATGATATTTTCTGTCTTTCCATAGCCATCGCATATTCTCTCGGCGTTAATATATTTTGTAGTTCATGTGTTGGCGGTTGAACGGGCTGCATTCTGCCACGAGTAATACTAACCATTACTTGTGCCATAGATGAAGCTAAATATTGTGCTTCGTCATCATTTTCAGCAACGATTGTATTTAAACATACAATAACATAAGGTTCGTCTAACACATCAGAAGGTTCAAATAATGTTTTGTAAATTTCGATAGCTTCTTTCATTTGTTGAGGTGCAAAATGTCCAGCGAACACATATGGAAGCCCTTTGCGAGCAGCTAAATGTGCAGAATCTGTTGAAGAACCAAGAATGTATAAAGGCACATTTTTACCTACTGCTGGATAAGCACGAACATATGCTTGTTGGTGAGCGGGGCCGAAATATTGTTGTAATAATGAAACTTCTTCTGGAAATTTATAAACACCATCATGTTGATCTCGTCTTAATGCACTTGCGGTCATCATATCTGTTCCAGGTGCACGTCCTAATCCTAAATCGACACGATTTGGAAATAATGTTGCCATCGTGCCGAATTGTTCCGCAACGATTAATGGAGCATGGTTAGGTAACATGATTCCTCCAGAACCTACACGTATGTGTTTCGTATGTTCTAACGTATGTTGAATTAATAAAGCAGTTGCTGAACTTACTAGGTTGGGAGCGTTATGGTGTTCAGCAATCCAATATCTTTCATATGATAATTCGTCTAAATGTTGTGCGAGCTTAACCATATCATTAATTGCTGTTCGTTCATCTTCACCTTCTCGAATAGGGACAAGGTTTAATGCTGAATATTTAATCGCCATTTTTGTATCGTCCTTCCTTTTTATGATATAAGAAGTATACCAATCGAATAACCAGATAAATATTAAATTGCTCATAACCAAAATAATAGTACGTTACATTTTATAAATGAAAAAATATCTTCAAATACTAAAATTTATAAAAAAGACAAGAATAAAGCGATAAACTTAAAAAAGCCTATCGAAAAGCATGTGTAGAAAATGGTAAAATATAATTAAAAACATTATAAATAAAGTTAAACAGAAAAGTAGAAAAATAGTATGTAAGGTGCTATTATTGGAACATTGATAAAATTGTGAGGAGTGTCCAAACATGGAAATTTATGCAGATTATGCTGCGACCACACCAGTAAAACCTGAAGTAGTAGATGCGATGATGACGATTTACAATTCGCATTATGGTAATCCATCATCAATACATGCTAAGGGAAGAGATGCGCGTAAATATTTAGATGAGTCAAGACGTCAAATTGCACAATTACTTGGTGCAGATACACATGAAATTATATTTACGAGTGGCGCAACAGAATCGAATAATACGGCAATTAAAGGCATAGTAAAAGCAAATGAACAATTGGGTAATCACATTATCACATCGAAGATTGAACATCATTCTGTGTTACATGTTTTTGAACAATTAGAGCGAGAAGGTTTTGATGTAACATATCTAGATGTTGATGATACAGGTGCTATTGATTTAGATCAACTTGAAGAAACAATTACAGATAAGACGATTTTAGTATCTATTATGTTTGTAAATAATGAAGTTGGCACAGTGCAACAAATTTATGATATTCAAGATATTATTGCTGAGACAAATGCATATTTCCATGTTGATGCGGTTCAAGCAATTGGACATCTTGATGTTAAGTTTGACGAATTTGAGATCGACGCAATGAGTATTACTGCTCATAAGTTTGGAGGACCAAAAGGTGTCGGTGCATTATTAGTTAAAGACCATGTCACATTAGATTATCCTCAACTTGGCGGTGAACAAGAATTGAAACGCCGTGCAGGTACTGAAAATCTTGCACAAATTGTCGGGATGGCTAAAGCATTACAATTAGCAGAAAAGAATCGAGACGATAACAATATTCATTTAATGAATTTAAAAGAACAATTTTTAGTTAAATTACAAGAAAGAGCGATTCCATTTGAATTAAATGGTTCAATGACGGATGCTACAGGCCATATTGTAAATCTATATTTTCCGTTTGTTGAAGTTGAAACGATGTTAACATTGTTGGATATGGCACAAATCTATGTGTCGTCTGGATCTGCATGTACAGCAGGCTCTACACAACCGTCGCATGTTTTAGATGCAATGTTCGAAGATGAGGAGCGATCAAATCATTCGATTCGATTTAGTTTTAACGAATTGACTACTGAAAATGAAATTAATGCAATTGTAGCTGAAATTCATAAAATATATTTTAAATTTAAGGAGGAGTCATAATTGTCAAATAAAGATATACGTGTTGTCGTTGGTATGTCAGGCGGTGTAGATAGTTCTGTAACAGCCCACGTCTTAAAAGAACAAGGTTATGATGTCATTGGCATATTTATGAAAAACTGGGATGACACTGACGAAAATGGCGTATGTACTGCAACTGAAGATTACAACGATGTTATTGAAGTGTGTAATCAAATTGGCATTCCATATTACGCTGTTAATTTTGAAAAAGAATATTGGGATAAAGTCTTTACGTATTTCTTAGATGAATACAAAAAAGGTCGTACTCCAAATCCAGACGTTATGTGTAATAAAGAAATTAAGTTTAAAGCCTTTTTAGATCATGCGATGAATTTAGGTGCAGATTATGTAGCAACAGGACATTACGCACGCATACATCGTCATGAAGATGGTCATGTTGAAATGTTACGTGGTGTAGATAATAATAAAGATCAAACATACTTCTTGAATCAATTATCTCAACAACAACTTTCAAAAGTGATGTTCCCAATTGGTGACATCGAAAAGAGTGAAGTGCGTCGAATTGCTGAAGAACAAGGACTTGTTACTGCTAAGAAAAAAGATTCTACAGGCATTTGTTTTATCGGCGAAAAAAACTTTAAAACATTTTTATCACAATATTTACCTGCACAACCGGGTGATATGATAACACTTGATGGTAAGAAAATGGGTAAACATAGTGGTTTGATGTATTACACAATAGGACAAAGACATGGTTTAGGTATAGGTGGAGATGGCGATCCTTGGTTTGTTGTCGGTAAAAATCTAAAAGATAATGTTTTATATGTAGAACAAGGATTCCATCACGATGCATTATACAGTGATTACTTAATTGCTTCAGACTATTCATTTGTAAATCCAGAAGATAATGACTTAGATCAAGGTTTGGAATGTACAGCTAAATTTAGATATCGCCAAAAAGATACGAAAGTTTTTGTGAAACGTGAAAACGACCATGCACTACGTGTTACTTTTGCTGAGCCAGTAAGAGCAATCACACCTGGACAAGCAGTTGTTTTTTATCAAGGTGATGTGTGTCTTGGTGGAGCAACAATTGACGATGTGTTCAAAAATGAAGGTCAATTAAATTATGTTGTATAAACAATGGCAACAATAAATTACTTATTTGAAATTTCAGCGTTGGAAATGACGAAAGACAGTTTTTGATGAGAATAATTCATGATGATAGAGTCTGGGACATCACAATGTCCTAGGCTCTACAATGTTATATTGGCAGGGGCCCAACATAGAGAAATTGGAACCCCAATTTAAACAGGCAATGCAAGTTGACGGGGCCCCAACATAGAGAATTTCGTAAAGAAATTCAACAGGCAATGCAAGTTGGCGGGGCCCCAACACAGAGAATTTCGTAAAGAAATTCAACAGGCAATGGAAGTTGGGGACGGGGCCTCAACATAGAAGCTGACGGAAAGTCAGATTTCAATAATGTGCAAGTTGGGGATGGGGCCCCAACACAGAAAATTTCGTAAAGAAATTCTACAGGCAATGCGAGTTGGGGTAAACAAATTAATTTTGTAAAAATATCATTTCTGTCCCACTCCCTATACATGAGTCTAATTATGTATTCCTATTTTTAAGTACATAATAGTGGTGGCTAATGTGGAAGAACCATTACATAATAAACCGTTAATGGTTCTTTAGCATTTCTATTCCATTCCCGCTTTTTCATGAATGAAGATGATATTAGATTATATTTTATTCGTTGTTAAGTGATTCGAGACATACAATTTATCAAGATGTTATAATTGATGAGAAATGAGGTTCGTAAATGATAGATCAACAAACAATTTATCAATACATACAAAATGGAAAAATAGAAGAAGCGTTACAAGCATTGTTCGGAAATATCGAAGAAGATCCTACAATTATTGAAAATTATATTAATGCCGGTATCGTACTTGCTGATGCGAATGAGATTGAAAAGGCAGAGCGTTTTTTCCAAAAAGCTTTAACAATAGATCCGAAGAATGGCGTCGTATTTTATAATCTAGCAAATGTATATTATAATCAGCAACGTTATCAAGAAGCTATTAAATTATATCAACAAGCATTACAAACAGAGATTGAACAAGTTGATTGTAATTATATGATTGGTATGGCGTTTAATCAGTTAGAATCATTTAAGCTGGCATTGCCGTATTTAATGACTGCTGCGGAACTAGATAAAGACAAAGATGCAGAAGTTCAATTTCAATATGGTCTTGTATTATGTCAATTAGAAATGTTTAATGAAGCCATAACTCAACTTAAACATGTATTAACGATTGATAAAAATCATGTTGATGCAAGATACAATTTAGGTTTAGCGTTATTTATGAAAAATGAAGATATTGATGAAGCCATAACTCATTTTAAAGAAGCTGTGACTATCGACCCTAAACACTTATTAAGTCAGCATGCGCTGAAAACATTCACTAAAATGAAAGAGGAGGAGTAACATGTCAGACCCTACACTATTTGATTATTCAATGATCAAAGGTACTGTTGAAGCGATATTGTTTCAAAACAGTGATAATTTTTATACAGTGCTTAAAGTAGATACTATTGAAACAAATGAAGACTTTGATACAATGCCAACTGTTGTAGGGTTTCTTCCGAATATTGTTGAAGGCGATGTCTACACATTTAAAGGTCAAGTTGTTGATCATCCCCGTTATGGTAAACAATTAAAAGCAGAGACTTTTGAAAAAGAAATGCCACAAACGAAAGAAGCAATTATAAGTTATTTATCAAGCGATTTGTTTAAAGGTGTAGGTAAAAAGACAGCTCAAAATATTGTTAATACATTAGGTGATAATGCGATAAATGATATATTAGATGACCATTCAGTTCTAGAAAAAGTTTCGGGATTATCTAAAAAGAAACAGAAACAAATTGCAGAACAAATTTCAGCAAATCAAGAATCTGAAAAAATAATGATTCGTTTACATGATTTAGGGTTTGGTCCTAAACTTTCAATGGCAATTTATCAGTTTTATCTCGGTGATACACTGACTATTTTAGATCGAAATCCATATCAATTGATTTATGATATTAAAGGTATTGGTTTTAATAAAGCAGATCAACTTGCTAGAAATATTGGTATCGCTTATAACGATAATGAACGATTAAAAGCTGCGTTGCTCTATACGTTAGAAGAAGAATGTATTAAACAGGGACATACATATTTGCCTATCAATGTTGTTATAGACTTAACCGTTGATGTATTAAATTATCAAGATGAAGAAGTCATCGACCCTGAAAAATTAGACGAAATGTTGCAATACTTAAATGAGGAAAAACGACTAATTATTGACAATGAACAAGTTGCAATTCCAAGTTTGTATTATTCTGAAATCAAAAGTGTTCAAAACTTATTCAGAATAAAGACGCATACAAATAAACTTACGGAAATTGAACAGTCAGATTTACAAATGCATATTGGTGAAATAGAAGATGCGAATCAAGTGAACTATGCAGCTTCACAAAAAGAAGCTTTGCAAACGGCTATCAATTCTAAGGTGATGCTATTAACCGGTGGACCGGGAACAGGAAAGACGACAGTAATTAAAGGCATTGTAGAATTATATGCTGAGATTCATGGTTTATCATTAGATTATGATGATTATGTCAATGATGATTATCCAGTTGTATTAGCAGCGCCAACAGGAAGAGCGTCCAAGAGACTACAAGAGTCAACTGGATTAGAAGCAATGACGATTCATCGTTTAATAGGTTGGAATCAAGACACAAAGCCAGAGGATATATTAGAAAATGAAATAAACGCACGACTCATAATCATTGATGAGATGTCTATGGTAGATACTTGGTTGTTCCACCAATTTTTAAGTGCAGTTCCTTTAGATGCACAATTGATATTTGTAGGTGATGAGGACCAATTGCCTTCTGTAGGTCCTGGTCAAGTATTTAAAGATTTAATTGAATCGAAAGCTATACCACGAGTAAATCTGACTGAAGTATATCGTCAACAAGATGGTTCAAGCATTATAGAATTAGCACATCGAATGAAGTTGGGTCAGAAAATTGATATTACACAGCGTTTTCATGATAGAAGTTTTATTAATTGTCAGGCAAACCAAATACCAACAGTTGTTGAGAAGGTAGTTACTAGTGCTGTTAATAAAGGGTATACTATGGCTGATATTCAAGTGCTTGCACCAATGTATAAAGGAAATGCCGGTATTAAACGTTTAAATCAAGTTTTACAAGATATTTTAAACCCTAAAAAGAAAGACACACGAGAAATTGAGTTTGGTGATGTAGTCTTTAGAAAAGGTGACAAAGTATTACAACTTGTTAATAGGCCAAATGATAACATATTTAATGGTGACATAGGAGTTATTGTTGGTATTTTTTGGGCGAAAGAAAATGCTCTTAATAAAGATGTACTTGTTGTGGATTTTGAAGGTAATGAAATTACATTTACGAAACAAGATATGATGGAATTAACGCATGCATATTGTACATCAATCCATAAATCACAAGGTTCAGAATTTCCTATTGTTATCATGCCTATTGTTAAACAGTATTTTAGAATGTTACAAAGACCGATATTATATACTGGTTTAACTAGAGCGAAAACGAGTTTAGTTTTACTTGGGGATCCGGAAGCATTTGATATTGGATTGAAAACAAATGGTCAAGCGCGTTTAACACAATTATGTACATTGTTGAAAAATTATTTTAATTCAGAAGATGAAGAAATGCTGGAAAACACAGCAACTAATGATACAGGAGCTTCACAAACGACAATAGATGATCAAGTAGAAGCGCCAATGTCATCGAATGATAGTGAAGAAGTTACGTCTGATTCAACAAAAACAGATACAAATGTATTAACGGAAGCTACAATGTTTAAAATTGACCCAATGATTAATATGGGAGAAATCACGCCGTATGACTTTATAGAACGTTGACAACAAGCGTAAATGTAACTAAAATAGAATTAAATTCGTATAAAGATGAGTAGTTAATGATTTGTTTATCAGAGATGTACTGGTTGGTGAAAAGTACAACAAACATTAGTGAACGCTACTTTATGCACAACTGTATAGTCGATTTAAAGTGATAAATGTGTTGAATTACATTTATAACTAGGGTGGTACCGCGATAACGTTCGTCCCTTTTGAGGATGGGCGTTTTTTATTTTTTAATAATAAAAAGTGATATTGATTTATACTAGTTTTTCAAACCGACTATCTGTGTCATCAATTTTTATGGAATGGTAATTTAAAAACAGTAAATAGGATGTGTAAATGATGAAAAAGTTAAAAGCGAGTGAAATTAGACAAAAATATCTAGATTTCTTTGTTGAAAAAGGACATATGGTTGAACCTTCTGCACCATTAGTCCCAATTGATGATGATACATTATTATGGATTAATTCAGGTGTAGCAACATTAAAGAAATATTTTGATGGACGTGAAACACCTAAAAAGCCAAGAATTGTAAACTCTCAAAAAGCTATTCGTACAAATGATATTGAAAATGTTGGTTTCACAGCGCGTCACCATACATTCTTTGAAATGTTAGGTAACTTCTCAATTGGTGATTACTTTAAACAAGAAGCGATTGAATTTGCTTGGGAATTTTTAACGAGTGATAAATGGATGGGTATGGAGCCAGATAAATTGTACGTTACGATTCATCCGGAAGATATGGAAGCATACAACATTTGGCATAAAGATATTGGGCTTGAAGAAAGTCGTATTATTCGCATTGAAGGTAACTTCTGGGATATTGGTGAAGGGCCTTCAGGACCGAACACTGAGATTTTCTATGATCGCGGAGAAGCATATGGACAAGACGATCCGGCAGAAGAAATGTATCCAGGTGGAGAAAATGAACGCTATCTTGAAGTATGGAACTTAGTATTTAGTGAATTCAATCATAATAAAGATCATAGTTACACACCATTACCTAATAAAAATATTGATACCGGCATGGGGCTTGAGCGTATGGCCTCAGTTTCTCAAAATGTACGTACTAACTATGAAACAGATTTATTTATGCCTATAATGAATGAAATCGAAAAAGTATCAGGTAAACAATATTTAGTAAACAACGAACAAGATGTGGCATTTAAAGTAATTGCTGACCACATTCGTACGATTGCATTTGCAATTTCTGATGGTGCATTACCTGCCAATGAAGGTAGAGGATATGTATTACGTCGATTGCTACGTCGTGCCGTTCGTTTTAGTCAAACGTTAGGAATCAATGAGCCATTTATGTACAAACTTGTTGATATTGTTGCAGACATTATGGAACCATATTATCCAAATGTTAAGGAAAAAGCAGATTTCATTAAGCGTGTTATAAAGTCTGAAGAAGAACGATTCCATGAAACATTAGAAGATGGTTTAGCGATTTTAAATGAATTAATTAAAAAAGCTAAAGAAACAACAAATGAAATTAATGGGAAAGATGCATTTAAATTGTATGATACGTACGGGTTCCCAATTGAATTAACTGAAGAAATAGCAGTGCAAGCAGGATTGAAAGTTGATATGACAACATTCGAGTCAGAAATGCAACAACAACGTGATCGTGCACGTCAAGCACGTCAAAATTCTCAATCAATGCAAGTTCAAAGTGAAGTATTGAAAAATATTACATCTGCAAGTACTTTTGTTGGTTATGATACTGCGACAGCTCAAACAACACTAACACACTTGATATATAATGGTGAAGAAGTTTCACAAGTTGAAGCGGGTGAAACAGTATACTTCATGTTAACGGAAACACCATTTTATGCAGTCAGTGGTGGACAAGTTGCGGATACAGGTATTGTTTATAATGACAATTTTGAAATTGCTGTTAGTGAAGTAACCAAAGCACCAAATGGTCAAAACTTGCATAAAGGAGTAGTACAATTTGGCCAAGTAAATGTTGGCGCTACAGTGTCTGCTGAAGTGAACCAAAATGATCGACGTGACATTCAAAAGAACCATAGTGCAACACATTTATTACATGCAGCGTTGAAATCAGTACTGGGTGATCATGTTAACCAAGCTGGTTCACTAGTAGAAGCAGATCGTTTACGTTTTGATTTCTCTCATTTTGGTCCAATGACTAATGATGAAATTGATCAAGTTGAACGCTTAGTAAATGAAGAAATTTGGAAAGGTATTGACGTTAACATTCAAGAAATGGATATTGCTTCAGCTAAAGAAATGGGCGCAATGGCATTATTCGGTGAAAAATATGGTGATGTTGTGCGTGTAGTAAATATGGCACCATTTTCAATTGAATTATGTGGTGGTATTCATGTCCGCAATACTTCTGAAATTGGCTTATTCAAAATAGTAAGTGAGTCAGGTACAGGAGCTGGTGTGCGTCGTATTGAAGCATTAACAGGTAAAGCAGCTTTCTTATATTTAGAAGATATTCAAGAGAAATTTAATACGATGAAATCACAGCTGAAAGTGAAATCTGATGATCAAGTAGTCGATAAGTTAACACAATTGCAAGATGAAGAAAAAGCATTATTAAAACAATTAGAGCAACGTGACAAAGAAATCACATCACTTAAAATGGGTAATATTGAAGATCAAGTTGAAGAAATCAATGGCTATAAAGTATTGGTTACTGAAGTGGATGTACCAAATGCGAAAGCAATTCGCTCGACAATGGACGATTTTAAATCTAAACTACAAGATACAATTATCATTCTTGCAAGTAATGTTGATGATAAAGTATCGATGGTTGCAACTGTCCCTAAATCTTTAACAAATAACGTTAAAGCCGGTGATCTTATCAAACAAATGGCACCAATTGTTGGTGGTAAAGGTGGCGGTCGTCCAGATATGGCTCAAGGTGGCGGTACACAACCTGAAAATATCTCAAAATCATTAAGCTTTATTAAAGATTACATTAAAAATCTATAATTTAAAGCCATAATATTGTATGATGATAGTGAGTTATATTTGTAATTAAAGGAGTGTCGCAAATGGAAAACTTTGATAAAACAATGAAATTCGACTATGAAGAACTTCCAACACAAGATGTAAGAGATGTTTTAAATAATGTTTATCGAACATTAGATGAACGAGGATATAATGCCGTAAATCAAATTGTAGGTTATTTATTATCAGGTGACCCTGCGTATATTCCACGCCAAAATGAAGCAAGAAATCAAATTCGTCATATTGATAGAGATGTTATTATGGAAGAGCTTGTTTCTTACTATTTAAAAGAGCAAAATAAATAATTTATGTTACAACATAAAATTTTAGGACTCGATGTCGGTAGTAGAACGGTAGGAATTGCAATTAGTGATATAATGGGTTGGACGGCACAAGGATTAGACACACTCCGAATCAATGAAGAAAATAATGAATTAGGTATTGACCAATTAGTAGACATTATTAAAAAACATAATGTGGGTACAGTCGTAATAGGACTACCTAAAAACATGAATAATTCAATAGGATTTCGAGGCGAAGCTTCGTTAACATATAAAGAAAAATTATTAGAAGCTTATCCTTCTATTGAGATTGTGATGTGGGATGAAAGATTAAGCACAATGGCTGCTGAACGATCATTATTAGAAGCAGATGTTTCAAGACAAAAAAGAAAACAAGTGATTGATAAAATGGCAGCGGTATTTATTTTACAAGGCTATTTAGATTCACTACATTAAAAGGAGATTTTACTATGACTGAACATAATCATGATTCACAACTAGAAATTAATAACGAAGAAGAATTATTAACTTTATTCGATGAAGAAGGAAATGAAGTTTTATACCGAAAAGTTTTAGAATTTTATCATCCTGAATTCAAAAAAGAGTATGTTATCTTAGCTGAAGAAGGTGCTCAATCAGATGAAGACGATATGATTGAGCTTGTACCAATGATCAATGAACCAGATGAGTCAGGTGACGGTGGTAAGTTAGTACCAATCGAAACTGATGAAGAATGGGACATGATTGAAGAAGTTGTAAATACTGAAATGGAAGAATAATTAAAAAGATTTTACTCTTGCTAACCTTAAGATGGGGAGGCAAGAGTATTTTTTTAAGTCAAGCAATGTATAAATAATTAACGCTTATAATTTTATTGAAAATATGGTAAAATATCTAAAGTTAAATTTTATATGAATGATTCGCTTCTATAAATAAAATAGCTTTGCGTCTAACACGAAATCAGTCATTTAATTGGTTGGCAAAATTATAATCAATTGTGAAGGCTGATTTATTTTATTGTCATAATCATATTGACTTATTTTACATAAAGGAAGTTTAAAACATGGATGACCTAAATAAAAAATATTTAATAGATTTACATCAACATCAAAATAGTTCAATCGAAGTTTTGCGTGAATTTGCCGAAGTAAATGAAGTGCCAATCGTAGATCGTTTAACATTAGATTTAATTAAGCAATTAATTCGTATGAATAATGTTAAAAATATTTTAGAAATTGGCACAGCAATCGGCTATAGTTCTATGCAATTCGCTTCTATATCTGATGACATTCATGTCACAACGATAGAGCGTAATGAAACGATGATTCAATATGCTAAACAAAATTTAGCTACTTATCATTTTGAAAACCAGGTTCGAATTATTGAAGGTAATGCTTTAGAGCAATTTGAAAATGTAAATGACAAAGTTTATGATATGATATTTATTGATGCAGCAAAAGCGCAATCAAAGAAATTTTTTGAAATATATACACCACTTTTAAAGCACCAAGGTCTCGTAATTACAGATAATGTTTTATATCACGGTTTTGTATCGGATATTGGGATTGTTAGATCGAGAAATGTAAGACAAATGGTTAAAAAGGTTCAAGATTATAATGAGTGGTTAATAAAGCAACCAGGATATACAACGAATTTTTTAAATATAGACGATGGATTAGCGATTTCAATTAAAGGAGAATGACTATGACAGAATTACTTGTCACACCCAAGTCATTAAGCCATATGGAAACACTTATTGATTTAGGTGCAGATGCTTTTGTAATTGGCGAGCAAAAGTTTGGTTTAAGACTTCCAGGGGAATTCAATAGACAACAAATGACAGAGGCTGTCGCATTAGCTCACAAAAACGATAAAAAAGTATATGCGGCGGTGAATGGATTATTTCATAATTATCATTTAGATGCTGTAGAAGATTATATTAATTTTTTACATGAAATACGAGTTGACAGAATTATTTTCGGAGATCCAGCAGTAGTAATGTATGTGAAGGCGCAAGAGAATCCAATACCACTTCATTGGAATGCAGAGACTTTAGTAACTAATCATTTTCAATGTAATTACTGGGGTAAAAGAGGCGCATCAAGAGCTGTCTTAGCACGTGAGCTGAATTTGGATGAAATTATTAATATAAAAGAAAATTCAAATGTGGAAATTGAGGTGCAAGTTCAAGGAATGACTTGTATGTTCCAATCAAAGCGTATGCTACTAGGCAATTATTATACGTTCCAAGATCGTCAAATGAAAATTGAACGTCGCAATGATGAACAATCTTTATTACTTTATGATGAAGAAAGACAAAATAATTACCCAGTTTACGAAGATTACAATGGTACGCACATTATGTCACCAAACGACATTTGTTTAATTGAAGAATTAGCACCATTTTTTGAGGCGGGAATAGATTCATTTAAAATCGATGGTATTCTACAAACGGAAGAATATATTAATGTGGTAACGGAACAGTATCGTCAAGCGATAGATTTGTACAATGAAGATCCTGAAATCTATGAAGATGAGAAATTTATGTTGATGGACCCAATTGAAGAAATTCAACCTGATCATCGACCATTTGACGAAGGTTTCTTATATAAACAAACAGTATATTAAGGAGGTTAATCATGAAGACAATAGAAGAGATTAAATCAACTCCTAAAACAGTTATGAAGAAACCAGAATTATTAGCACCTGCTGGAAACTTAGAAAAGTTAAAAATAGCAGTACATTATGGCGCTGATGCCGTATTTTTAGGTGGTCAAGAATATGGATTACGTTCAAATGCTGATAATTTCACGATGGAAGAAATAGCTGAAGGTGTTGAATTTGCGAACCGTTACGGTGCCAAAATTTATGTTACGACAAATATTATTGCACATGATGAGAATATTGAAGGTCTAGAATCATATTTGCGTAATTTGGAAAAGACAGGTGCGACAGGTATCATTGTTGCAGATCCTTTAATTATCGAAACATGTAAAGAAGTTGCGCCAAAACTTGAAATTCATTTATCTACTCAACAATCACTTTCTAATTACAAAGCTGTAGAATATTGGAAAGAAGAAGGATTGGATCGTGTTGTATTAGCACGTGAGACCGGCGCGATGGAAATGCGTGAAATGAAGGAAAAAGTAGATATTGAAATCGAAGCATTTATTCATGGTGCTATGTGTATCGCCTATTCAGGTAGATGTACATTAAGTAATCATATGACTGCAAGGGATTCCAACAGAGGCGGTTGCTGTCAAAGTTGTCGTTGGGATTATGAATTATTAGAAGTTGATGATAATGGTGAACTTGATGTATTTTATAATCAAGGTGAAGTTACACCGTTTGCGATGAGTCCTAAAGATTTAAAATTAATCGAATCTATTCCTCAAATGATGGATATTGGTGTGGACTCATTAAAAATTGAAGGACGTATGAAGTCAATTCATTATATTGCAACAGTTGTCTCAGTATATCGTAAAGTCATTGATGCGTATGCAGCAGATCCTGATAACTTTAAGATTAATCCGGAATGGTTAATTGAGTTAGATAAATGTGCAAATAGAGACACTGCACCAGCATTCTTTGAGGGTACACCTGGTTATGAAGAACAGATGTTTGGTCAACAACAATCTAAAAAATCACCATTTGATTTTTGCGGTTTGGTATTAGATTATAATGAAGATACAAAAATTGCGACTATTCAACAACGAAATAACTTTAAACCAGGTCAAGAAATAGAATTCTTTGGTCCAGAAATTGAAACATTTACACAAGTAGTAGAAGCAATTTATGATGAAGAAGGTAACAGCTTAGACGCGGCGCGCCATCCATTACAAATCGTTCAAATTAAAGTGGATCGCCCGATATATCCAAACAACATGATGAGAAAGGAAATTGGCTAATGAAAGCTACTACAATCATTGGCATAGCTGGTGGATCTGGCTCAGGAAAAACAACTGTAACTAACGAAATTATGAAAAACTTAGAAGGTCATAGTGTCGCTTTACTTGCTCAAGATTACTATTATAAAGATCAAAAGCACTTGACTTTCGACGAGCGCCTAGAAACCAATTATGACCATCCATTTGCATTCGATAATGATTTATTAATTGAAAATCTTAAAGACTTGAAAAATGGTAAAGCAGTAGAAGTACCGACATATGATTATGCTAGTCATACAAGAAGTGACATTACCATTGATTTTAAACCTAAAGATGTTATTATCGTAGAAGGTATTTTCGCTTTAGAAAATAAGGTATTACGTGATATGATGGATGTTAAAATATATGTTGATACAGATGCAGACTTGAGAATATTACGCCGTTTAACACGAGATACTAAAGAGCGTGGGCGTTCAATGGACTCTGTTATCAATCAATATTTAAGTGTTGTTAGACCTATGCATGACCAATTTATTGAACCGACTAAGAAATATGCTGATATAATTATTCCTGAAGGTGGGAGCAATAAAGTTGCAATAGATATTATGACAACAAAAATTCAGTCTTTAGTTAGCAAGCAATAGTATAATTCAGTAAAGGAAGATGACAATATGGAAAATCAAAAGCAATATCCAATGACTCAAGAAGGTTTTGAAAAATTAGAGCGTGAACTTGAAGAATTAAAAACAGTTAAGCGTCCTGAAGTTGTAGAGAAAATTAAAGTTGCACGTTCATTTGGTGACTTATCAGAGAACTCTGAGTATGATGCAGCAAAAGATGAACAAGGATTCATCGAACAAGATATTCAAAGAATTGAGCATATGTTAAGAAATGCATTAATCATTGAAGATACTGGAGATAACAACGTTGTTAAAATTGGTAAAACAGTAACGTTTGTAGAATTACCAGGTGATGAAGAGGAAAGTTATCAAATCGTTGGTTCAGCTGAATCAGATGCATTTAATGGTAAGATTTCAAATGAATCACCAATGGCTAAAGCGTTAATTGGTAAAGGTTTAGATGATGAAGTTCGTGTTCCACTACCTAATGGTGGCGAAATGAACGTAAAAATTGTTAATATCCAATAAATGGTCAAATAGATTGTTTAATTGCGCGATTGAAGTGTGTTAATGATACTTCGGTCGTGCTTTTTTATATTCAAAATCAAAAAATCGGACAGATGAAAAGTGAAATTTTCCATCAGACCGATTGATAGCAGAACCTAAATTAGTGTAAGAGTTTCAATATTAACTACTCCATTTAAAAAAAGCAAAATATTTCCGAGAAAACAAATTGATTATCATTTGTTATTGTATACGATTTGAATTACTTATTAAACAACTTGTGCTTCTCAATGATACAATGAAAAGGTATTCAATACTGGTTTATTGCAATACAAAGGGGGATTTAGAGTGGATGTAAGATTTATTAACGAGCAGACAATTATGATTTATTTTGAAAATAAAATATCCGAAGAGACATATCGAAATGTCACAGCAATGGTACGGTGGATACGAGAAAAAGAAATATTAGAAATTCAAGATATTGTCCCTTCGTATCGAGCAGTTCTAATATATTTTGATGAACAAGCTATAACACCTTCTAAATTAATTGAAAATTTAGAACTTAACAAATTTAATGAAAAAAATGTTCATGCTGTGAATCAAACCAATCGTATTATTAAAATACCTGTTCAATATGGTGGTACATATGGACCTGATATTGAAGAAGTAGCAAAGCATAATCGAATAACTGTTGAGCAAGTTATTGAAAAACATACAAGTAAACCTTATTTAATATATATGCTAGGATTTATGCCTGGATTTCCATACTTAGGCGGACTTGATGAACAATTACATACACCTAGACGTAATCAGCCAAGGTTAAAAATTCATGCAGGTTCTGTAGGTATTGCGAATAATCAAACAGGACTATATCCATCAGATTCTCCTGGCGGATGGCAAATTATTGGACGCACACCGTTAAAAGTATTTAGCAGCGAGCGTGAACCAATGTCAATGTACGAAGCAGGAGAATGGATACAATTTTATGCAATAGATGAACAGGAATTTATACAAATCGAAAGAGATATATCAGATGGCAACTTTAATGTTGATGACTGGGTGGTGATCGAAAATGTCAATTAAGATTTTACAACCAGGTCTCTTTTCAACGGTACAAGATCTAGGAAGAAAAGGTTATGAACATATTGGATTTTCAGGCGCAGGTGCCATGGATCAATTTAGTTTTAAGGTTGCGCAGTCATTAATTAACAATGATGGTCCAGCGATTGAATATACTTTGATTGGTCCTACCATTCAATTTAATACGCAAAATACATTTGTTATAACCGGTGGTAGTGTTAATGCCTCGCTAAATAATAAAACTATATCAATGAATTCTGTCATATTAGCTGAGAAAGGTGACATTTTAAAAATAGGTGCTATAACCAAAGGTGCACGCGGTTATCTTACTTTTGATCATACTATCAACGTACCTCCAATTGCTGAAAGTTATGCAACACATACCCGAAGCAGTATAGGAGGATTCAAAGGTAGAAAGTTATTAGCTAATGATGTAATAACAGTGAAAATAAATAATAACTTTAAAGAAAACATTGGAAAGACTATTCATTTACAGGACGATTTATTGCCAGAAAATAATATTATACACATTCTTCAAGGACCTCAATTCGAGGCGTTTTCTGAAGAGGCTAGAGCGAAAATTGTAAATCATCCATATTTAATTACTGAACAATCAGACCGTATGGGGTATCGTTTGGAAGGTGACAGCGTTGCACCAATTAATCAAGCAGATATCATTTCTGAACCGGTTGCTCTTGGCAGTGTTCAAGTGCCAAATGATGGTCAACCTATTATTCTGCTTAATGATAAACAAACGATAGGTGGTTATACCAAAATTGCAACTGTATGCAAATTTGATCTGCCAAAGTTAGCACAGATGAAACCACAAGATACAATTCAATTTAAATGGATATCATTCCAAGAAGCTGTAGATAAGAATCGGGAACAAATGTCTCTGTTTAATGAATTTCTTAAGAGTCATCAAAAGACTCCAATTTTTGATACATCTAGCTTGCGACATACTTCGAAAAAATTAGCAACAATTTTAAAAGAGGATTTGTAAAATGAATATTGAAAAAATCGAACAAATAATCAAATTAGTGAAGGAAAATGATGTTAAGAAATTTAAATATAAAAACTTTGAAGATGAAATAGAAATTGACTTCACTGACTCGAATCATTTGGCTGCACACAGTAATCAATCAAATCAAAGTATGAACAATAATGATTTGACAGCTTCAAAAGCGAATGATAACTCCGATGTTTCGACAAATGATTATCATGACATTAAATCACCAATGGTAGGTACATTCTTTTTACAAGACAGTAAAGAATTAACTGAACCAATTGTGAAAGTCGGTGACAAAGTTAACAAGGGAGATATTATAGGATATGTTGAAGCGATGAAAGTATTAAACGAGGTAACAACAGATGTTGCTGGAGAAATTACTGAAATAGTAGCTGATCATGGCACAAATGTTGAATACGACCAAGTTTTGGTACGTATTAAGTAAAGGGGGTAAGTAAATGCTTCGTTGTTTAATTGCAAACAGAGGTGAAATTGCTGTAAGGATTATAAGAGCTTGCAGAGAATATGGGATTGAAACTGTAGCAGTTTTTGCAAAAGGGGACGAGCAAAGCTTGCATGTACATTTAGCAGATCAAGCTATATGTATTGGGGAAGCTAATGCTTTAGATAGTTATTTAAATATTGACCGCATCATATCTGCTGCACAAATCACTGGTGCTAATGCAATTCACCCAGGTTATGGCTTTTTATCAGAATCAACAAAATTTGCTCAAACCGTTGAGGAACAAGGCATAGCGTTTATAGGGCCTACTAAAAAAACGATGGAAATGATGGGGGATAAAATAACAGCAAGACAAACAGTTCATCATGCAGGTGTTCCTGTGATTCCAGGATCAAATGGTGCTGTGAACCATGTGTCTGAAATTGAGAAGCTTGCCAAAGACATCGGTTATCCAGTTGTTATCAAAGCTGCCAGTGGCGGTGGTGGTAAAGGTATACGTATTGTAAAGAAAGCTGAAGATTTAGAAAAGGCATTTAAAGAAGCTAAAAGTGAAGGGAAAAAATACTTCGATGATGATCGTGTTTATGTTGAGGCTTTTATACCTGTTGCAAAACATGTTGAAGTTCAAGTTATGGGGGATGGGCAGGATAATTATGTACATTTAGGGGAACGTGATTGTTCTGTACAACGTAAAAATCAAAAATTAATCGAAGAATCTCCTTGTGCATCATTAACTGAAGAAAGACGACAACAAATATGTAACGATGCTGTTAAAGTTGCACGTGCAGCAAATTATAGAAGTGCAGGTACGATTGAATTTTTAGTAACTGATACCGCACATTACTTTATTGAAATGAATGCTCGAATTCAAGTTGAACATACTGTTACAGAGATGCGAGCAGAACGTGATTTGGTTGCAGCACAATTGTATTTATTGGAACATAATCATTTACCTTTTTCACAAAGCGATATTCAATTTAATGGTCATGTGATAGAAGCGAGAATAAATGCCGAAAATCCTGAAAAGAAATTTCAACCAACACCAGGTAAAGTGACAGCGTTACATTTACCACAAGGATTTAATGTGCGAGTCGATTCTTTACTATATCACGGTTATCAAGTTTCACCATATTATGATTCTTTAGTAGCTAAAGTAATTGTAAAATCTCATGATAGAGCTTCAGCAATTGATAAAATGAAAGCCACCTTAGATGAAATGGTGATAGATGGATTTTCTACAACTGCCGATTTTTTATATGCAGTTTTAAATTATCCACTGTATCGTGATGGAGATGCAAAAGATGTTGATATTAAATTTTTAGAAAAACATCAAATTGTTAAAGGGGTGGAATTATAATGCGAGTTGATTTGAATTGTGATTTAGGAGAAGCATTTGGAAATTATTCCTTTGGTGGTGATCATCAAATTATTCCGTTAATTACAAGTGCGAATGTTGCTTGTGGTTTTCACGCTGGTGATGAAAATGTAATGAATGAAACGGTAAAACTTGCCAAAGCACATAATGTTGCAGTAGGTGCACATCCTGGTTTACCTGATTTGAAGGGTTTTGGCAGACGAAATATAGATATCTCTAACGAGGAGATTTATAATTTGATGATTTATCAATTAGGTGCATTACGAGGGTTTTGTCGCATTCATCAAGTTAAAATTAATCATGTTAAACCGCATGGTGCATTGTATCAGATGGGTGCAAAAGACAGAGAAATAGCAAGTGTTATAGCACAAGCTGTTTATGACTTTGATCCATCATTAGTGCTAGTAGGATTAGCAAATTCATATCTAATTTCAGAAGCAAAGAATGTCGGATTAATTACAGCTTCTGAAGTGTTTGCTGATAGACGATACGAAGATGATGGGCAGCTCGTTAGTAGAAAAGAAAGTGATGCTGTGATTACTGAAACTGACGAAGCACTTAAGCAGGTTTTGAAGATGGTGAAGGAAAATAAAGTTATTTCAAAAAACAATAAGGAAGTAACGTTACAAGCAGATACAATTTGTGTGCATGGTGATGGAGAACATGCAATATTATTTGTTTCGAAAATTAGAGAAATTTTAATGAAAGAAGGCATTGATATTCAATCCTTATAGGGGGCTAAAAAATGGGGAGAAATTTAAAGCTTAAAAAAGAAAGTGACTTTGAATTCACAAAAAATCATAAAAGGTTATTATTAGGTTCTGTATTTTTGATGGCAACTTCTGCAATTGGGCCAGCATTTTTAACGCAAACAGCAGTATTTACATCACAATTTTTTGCAAGTTTCGCATTTGCCATATTACTGTCTATCATCATTGACATTGGTGCACAAATTAATATATGGCGCATATTAGTTGTAACTGGTTTAAGAGGTCAAGAAATATCAAATAAAGTTGTTCCTGGGCTTGGTACTGTTATCTCAATATTGATTGCATTTGGTGGTCTAGCTTTTAATATTGGTAATATTGCTGGTGCCGGTTTAGGTTTAAATGCAATTTTTGGATTAGATGTAAAATGGGGCGCAGCTATTACTGCAATCTTTGCAATATTAATCTTTGTAAGTAAAAGTGGCCAAAAAATTATGGACGTTGTTTCAATGATTCTTGGTATTGTGATGATATTAGTTGTGGCATATGTGATGTTTGTTTCTAATCCACCTTATGGTGATGCTTTTGTGCATACATTTGCACCAGAACATCCAATGAAATTAGTCTTGCCAATCATTACGTTAGTTGGTGGAACTGTAGGTGGTTATATTACCTTTGCAGGTGCACATCGTATATTAGACTCTGGCATTAAAGGTAAGCAATATTTACCATTTGTAAATCAATCAGCAATTGCAGGTATTTTAACTACAGGTATTATGAGAACGTTACTATTCCTAGCGGTATTAGGAGTTGTTGTAACAGGTGTGACACTAAGTTCTGAAAATCCACCAGCGTCAGTTTTTGAACATGCAATCGGACCAATTGGAAAGAATATTTTTGGTATTGTGTTATTTGCTGCAGCTATGTCATCAGTAATTGGCTCAGCATACACAAGCGCAACATTTTTAAAAACACTTCATAAATCACTTAACGAAAGAAGTAATTTAATTGTGATTGTGTTTATCGTTATTTCAACAATGATTTTCTTATTTATTGGAAAACCAATCAGCCTTTTAATTATAGCAGGCGCGATAAATGGATGGATTTTACCTATTACGTTAGGTGCAATTTTGATTGCAAGTAAAAAGAAATCAATCGTCGGTGATTATAAACACCCAAATTGGATGTTCATCTTTGGTATCGTTGCAGTACTTGTTACAATATTGACAGGTATATTCTCATTCAAAGAAGTACTTCAGTTATTTTAAAAGACATTTTGACTAATAGCATCACTGTAAATGTTGTTAGTATTAGGCAAGATGTATTTTGATTTCCGGTAATTCATTTATAAAGCATAAATAGATATATTTGTTGAGAGTGGTGCATGACAAGTGTACTGCTCTTTTTGTTGTGATGAAAAATCTTTTTCTATTGATTGAGAAAATAGTTATTTATATAGTTTTTAAAGAAAAAAAGTGATAATATTTAGCTAATCTAATAAAAATGGATTTATTGAGCTAAAAATACATTTTAAATGAGTAGAGGAGGCTGCAAATGGGTTACAGAACTTTAAAAAGTATTTTTCATGAACACAATGAAAGTAAAATGAAAGTCAAGTCCAGACTCCTGTGTAAAATGCTATACAATGTTTTTACCATTTCTACTTATCAAAATTGATGTATTTTCTTGAAGAATAAATCCATTCATCATGTAGGTCCATAAGAACGGCTCCAATTA
>NZ_JACVZJ010000067.1:0-203 GCF_017151945.1 Staphylococcus sp. EG-SA-10 | reverse complement strand
GATGTACGTCTCATCAATACGCCATTTGTAATAAGCTTTTTTATGCTTTTTCTTCCAAATTTGATACAAAATTGGGGCATATTCTTGAACCCAACGGTAGACCGTTGAATGATGAACGTTTACACCACGTTCCCTTAATATTTCAGATATATCACGATAACTCAATGTATATCTTAGATAGTAGCCAACGGCTACAGTGATAA
>NZ_JACVZJ010000066.1:0-263 GCF_017151945.1 Staphylococcus sp. EG-SA-10 | reverse complement strand
GTGCGGCTGGATCACCTCCTTTCTAAGGATATATTCGGAACATCTTCTTCAGAAGATGCGGAATAACGTGACATATTGTATTCAGTTTTGAATGTTTATTTAACATTCAAATATTTTTTGGTTAAAGTGATATTGCTTTTGAAAATAAAGCAGTATGCGAGCGCTTGACTAAAAAGAAATTGTACATTGAAAACTAGATAAGTAAGTAAAATATAGATTTTACCAAGCAAAACCGAGTGAATAAAGAGTTTTAAATAAGCTTG
>NZ_JACVZJ010000065.1:0-263 GCF_017151945.1 Staphylococcus sp. EG-SA-10 | reverse complement strand
GATAAGTAAGTAAAATATAGATTTTACCAAGCAAAACCGAGTGAATAAAGAGTTTTAAATAAGCTTGAATTCATAAGAAATAATCGCTAGTGTTCGAAAGAACACTCACAAGATTAATAACGCGTTTCCTGTAGGATGGAAACATAGATTAAGTTATTAAGGGCGCACGGTGGATGCCTTGGCACTAGAAGCCGATGAAGGACGTTACTAACGACGATATGCTTTGGGGAGCTGTAAGTAAGCTTTGATCCAGAGATTTCCGA
>NZ_JACVZJ010000064.1:0-263 GCF_017151945.1 Staphylococcus sp. EG-SA-10 | reverse complement strand
ACATTCATATGTCTGGTGACTATAGCAAGGAGGTCACACCTGTTCCCATGCCGAACACAGAAGTTAAGCTCCTTAGCGTCGATGGTAGTCGAACTTACGTTCCGCTAGAGTAGAACGTTGCCAGGCATAATATTAATCCACAGTAGCTCAGTGGTAGAGCTATCGGCTGTTAACCGATCGGTCGTAGGTTCGAGTCCTACCTGTGGAGCCATGGCTCCTTGGTCAAGCGGTTAAGACACCGCCCTTTCACGGCGGTAACACGG
>NZ_JACVZJ010000063.1:0-264 GCF_017151945.1 Staphylococcus sp. EG-SA-10 | reverse complement strand
ATTATTTCTTATGAATTCAAGCTTATTTAAAACTCTTTATTCACTCGGTTTTGCTTGGTAAAATCTATATTTTACTTACTTATCTAGTTTTCAATGTACAATTTCTTTTTAGTCAAGCGCTCGCATAAGCAATATCGCTTTAACCAAAAAATATTTGAATGTTAAATAAACATTCAAAACTGAATACAATATGTCACGTTATTCCGCATCTTCTGAAGAAGATGTTCCGAATATATCCTTAGAAAGGAGGTGATCCAGCCGCAC
>NZ_JACVZJ010000062.1:0-296 GCF_017151945.1 Staphylococcus sp. EG-SA-10 | reverse complement strand
TCTGGTGACTATAGCAAGGAGGTCACACCTGTTCCCATGCCGAACACAGAAGTTAAGCTCCTTAGCGTCGATGGTAGTCGAACTTACGTTCCGCTAGAGTAGAACGTTGCCAGGCAAGTTGAGACCGCAAGGTCTCTTTTTTTATGTCTAAAACGCCAAAATAAAAGTTAACACAAAGAAAAATGGCTTGGCGAAGTGAAAACGTTTGAATCTGACGAAACGAGAAAAGAGCGCAACGAGTTTAGTAGAGCTAAATGAGTAAGCGAGAGCCGAAGGAGAGGAAAGAAGCAAGCGAT
>NZ_JACVZJ010000061.1:0-309 GCF_017151945.1 Staphylococcus sp. EG-SA-10 | reverse complement strand
GATAAGTAAGTAAAATATAGATTTTACCAAGCAAAACCGAGTGAATAAAGAGTTTTAAATAAGCTTGAATTCATAAGAAATAATCGCTAGTGTTCGAAAGAACACTCACAAGATTAATAACGCGTTTAAATCTTTTTATAAAAGAACGTAACTTCATGTTAACGTTTGACTTATAAAAATGGTGGAAACATAGATTAAGTTATTAAGGGCGCACGGTGGATGCCTTGGCACTAGAAGCCGATGAAGGACGTTACTAACGACGATATGCTTTGGGGAGCTGTAAGTAAGCTTTGATCCAGAGATTTCCGA
>NZ_JACVZJ010000060.1:0-327 GCF_017151945.1 Staphylococcus sp. EG-SA-10 | reverse complement strand
ATCGCTTGCTTCTTTCCTCTCCTTCGGCTCTCGCTTACTCATTTAGCTCTACTAAACTCGTTGCGCTCTTTTCTCGTTTCGTCAGATTCAAACGTTTTCACTTCGCCAAGCCATTTTTCTTTGTGTTTGCTTTTTATTTTGACGTTTTAGACATAAAAAAAGAGACCTTGCGGTCTCAATGCGGCTCATCGCATCCATTTTTGCCTGGCAACGTTCTACTCTAGCGGAACGTAAGTTCGACTACCATCGACGCTAAGGAGCTTAACTTCTGTGTTCGGCATGGGAACAGGTGTGACCTCCTTGCTATAGTCACCAGACATATGAATG
>NZ_JACVZJ010000059.1:0-351 GCF_017151945.1 Staphylococcus sp. EG-SA-10 | reverse complement strand
CATATGTCTGGTGACTATAGCAAGGAGGTCACACCTGTTCCCATGCCGAACACAGAAGTTAAGCTCCTTAGCGTCGATGGTAGTCGAACTTACGTTCCGCTAGAGTAGAACGTTGCCAGGCAGTTTTTTAATCAAATTTTGGTTAAAAAATAAAATAGACAAGATAAAAAAGTTATTGACTTAAATGTTAATAAAATGTATAATTAATTCTTGTCGGTAAGAAAAATGAACATTGAAAACTGAATGACAATATGTCAACGTTAATTCCAAAAAACGTAACTATAAGTTACAAACATTATTTAGTATTTATGAGCTAATCAAACATCATAATTTTTATGGAGAGTTTGATCC
>NZ_JACVZJ010000058.1:0-382 GCF_017151945.1 Staphylococcus sp. EG-SA-10 | reverse complement strand
CTTTCGAACACTAGCGATTATTTCTTATGAATTCAAGCTTATTTAAAACTCTTTATTCACTCGGTTTTGCTTGGTAAAATCTATATTTTACTTACTTATCTAGTTTTCAATGTACAAATAATGGTGGGCCTAAGTGGACTCGAACCACCGACCTCACGCTTATCAGGCGTGCGCTCTAACCAGCTGAGCTATAGGCCCATTTTTTGAATGTTAAATAAACATTCAAAACTGAATACAATATGTCACGTTATTCCACATCTTCTGAAGAAGATGTTCCGAATATATCCTTAGAAAGGAGGTGATCCAGCCGCACCTTCCGATACGGCTACCTTGTTACGACTTCACCCCAATCATTTGTCCCACCTTCGACGGCTAGCTCCTA
>NZ_JACVZJ010000005.1:0-163914 GCF_017151945.1 Staphylococcus sp. EG-SA-10 | reverse complement strand
CAATTCATGATTTTATTCTTTTCTTTAATCATGAAAGAATTACATTAAAAATGGCTGATTCTGTATAACAACAAAACCAACCATTAATTTTAATTATTTAATTGTCTACTAGACTGGGTGCAGTTCATTATCTATCAATCCGATTTAGTTATAAAACAAAAAAAGCCACAGTAATGTGGCTTTTTGTTATATTCAGTATCAAAATGGTATCAATAGCCATTTCCGGAAGTTAAGAATGGCTTAACAACGTGGTTTAAAGCTATCCAATACTACCTTCCATTTCGAACTTGATTAAACGGTTCATTTCGACCGCGTATTCCATTGGAAGTTCTTTTGTGAATGGTTCGATGAATCCCATAACAATCATTTCTGTCGCTTCTTCTTCAGAAATACCACGACTCATTAGATAGAATAATTGTTCTTCAGAAACTTTTGAAACCTTCGCTTCATGTTCTAATGATATTTGATCGTTGAATACTTCGTTATATGGAATTGTATCTGATGTTGATTCGTTATCTAAGATTAATGTATCACACTCAATATTTGAACGAGCGCCTTTTGCTTTACGTCCAAAATGTACAATACCACGATAAATAACTTTACCACCATTTTTAGAAATAGATTTAGAAACAATCGTTGAAGATGTATTTGGCGCTTTATGAATCATTTTAGCACCGGCATCTTGAACTTGTCCTTTACCAGCAAATGCAATAGATAATGTACTACCTTTTGCACCTTCACCTAAAAGAACACAGTTTGGATATTTCATCGTTAACTTAGAACCTAAGTTACCATCTACCCATTCCATATTTCCGTTTTCATAAACAAAAGTACGTTTTGTAACTAAATTGTATACATTGTTCGCCCAGTTTTGAATCGTAGTATAACGAACGTGCGCATCTTTATGCACAATGATTTCCACAACAGCAGAGTGTAAAGAACTAGTTGTATAAACTGGTGCAGTACAACCTTCTACGTAATGTACAGAAGCACCTTCATCAGCAATAATTAATGTACGTTCAAATTGACCCATGTTCTCAGAGTTAATACGGAAATAAGCTTGTAGTGGCGTATCTAGTTTGATATTTTTAGGTACATAAATGAACGAACCACCTGACCATACTGCTGAGTTTAACGCCGCAAATTTGTTATCTGCTGCAGGTACTACAGAAGCAAAGTATTTTTTGAATAATTCTTCATTTTCTTGTAAAGCACTATCTGTATCTTTAAAGATAATACCTTTTTCTTCAAGTTCTTTTTCCATATTATGGTAAACAACTTCAGATTCATATTGAGCAGAAACGCCAGCTAAATATTTTTGTTCAGCTTCAGGAATTCCTAATTTATCGAAAGTTCTTTTAATTTCTTCTGGCACTTCATCCCATGAACGTTCAGCTTGTTCTGAAGGCTTTACATAGTAAGTAATGTCATCGAAATTCAATTCTGATAAGTCGCCACCCCATTGAGGCATTGGCATTTTATAAAACAATTTTAATGATTTAAGACGGAAATCTAACATCCATTCCGGCTCATTTTTCATGTTAGAAATTTCTCTAACGATATTCTCAGTTAAACCACGTTCTGATCTGAAAATGGACACATCATCGTCGTGGAATCCATATTTATAATCCCCAACATCAGGTGCTTTTTTAGCCATTTCAATCACTCCTTAAAAATATATTTACAACGGCGTGCGTAAGTTTTTAATTCATGATGTAAACCATATTATAACAATGACATGACATCATATAAAAATTTTTTTACTTTTATATGTCTAATATCAAAATCATCTATGATTAACAGCATTCTATTCTTCTTCAGTCGTACCTTCTGCTTTACCTTCTTTAGCAACAGTACCTTTTTCCAATGCTTTCCAAGCTAATGTGGCACATTTAATACGAGCTGGGAATTGAGATACACCTTGCAATGCTTCAATATCTCCCATTTCTTCTGTAATCACATAGTCTTCACCAAGCATCATTTTCGTAAATTCTTGGCTCATTTGCATTGCTTCTCCAAGTGAATGACCTTTAACAGCTTGTGTCATCATCGATGCACTTGCCATTGAAATCGAACAACCTTCACCTTCAAACTTAGCATCTTTTATAATGCCGTCTTCTATATCAAATGTTAGTCGTATACGGTCACCGCATGTCGGGTTATTCATATCTACTGTCATAGACCCGTTATCTAATACACCTTTATTTCTAGGATTTTTATAATGATCCATAATGACAGATCTATATAATTGATCTAGATTATTAAAATTCATAAGAGAAAAACTCCTTCGTTTGTTTCAAGGCATTTATTAACTGATCAACGTCTTCTTTCGTGTTGTATATATAAAAACTCGCTCTAGCTGTTGAAGACACATTTAACCATTTCATTAACGGTTGCGCACAATGATGCCCAGCTCTAACCGCTACACCTTCTGTATCTACGGCTGTAGCAACATCGTGTGGATGTACATCTTGTAAATTAAACGTTATTACACCTGCACGACGATCCTTTGGCGGGCCATAAATTTCAATTCCTTCAATTGCAGACATTTGCTCATAAGCATATATCGTTAATTCTTGTTCATATTTATGAATTGCATCAAAACCTATGCGTTCTAAATAGCGAATAGCTTCTGCAAGCCCAATTGCTTGAGCAATTAATGGAGTACCCGCCTCAAATTTAGTAGGTAAATCAGCCCATGTTGCATCATACTTACTTACAAAATCAATCATGTCGCCACCGAACTCAATCGGTTCCATTTTTTGTAGTAACTCACGTTTACCAAATAATACGCCAATACCTGTTGGTCCAAGCATTTTATGTCCACTAAAACTATAAAAATCAGCATTCATTTCTTGCATATCAAGTTTCATATGTGGTGCTGCTTGCGCCCCATCAACACTGATAATTGCACCATGTTGATGAGCTATTTCTGCAATGGTTTTAACATCATTAATTGTACCGAGTACATTAGAAATATGTGCAATAGCAACGATCTTTGTTTTATCATTAATCGTTTGCTTAATATCTTCGATGTTTAATTCACCGTCAGCTGTCATTGGTATAAATTTCAATGTCGCATTTTTACGCTTTGCTAACTGTTGCCAAGGAACAATATTGGCATGATGTTCCATTTCAGTGACAACAATTTCATCGCCCTCTTCAACATTTGCATCACCATAGCTATGTGCTACAAGGTTAATCGACGCAGTTGTTCCGCGTGTGAAAATGATTTCTTCAAAATACTTCGCATTAATAAAACGACGAACGGTTTCACGGGCATTTTCATAACCATCAGTTGCCAATGATCCTAATGTATGAACACCACGATGAACGTTTGAATTATAACGCTTGTAGTAATCCTCTAAAACATTTAACACTTGCACAGGCGTTTGACTTGTCGCTGTTGAATCAAGATATGCTAAACGTTTGCCATTGACCTTTTGATCTAATATCGGAAAATCCTTGATTACTTCATTAACGTCAAATGAGTGTTCGGCCACTTCATTCACGACCTTTCTTAAATAAAAATCCTAATCAATTAAATACTGACGTTGTATTAGTCTTATACCAATATCGACAGTCTATATCTATTACAAACTTTTATTTTCAAAATATTATTTAGAAACTTTGCGTTCAATTACTTCTCTCAATTGACGTTTAACGTCTTCGATAGGTAATTCACGTACTACTGGATCTAAGAAACCATGTATAACAAGACGTTCCGCTTCTCTTTGAGAAATACCACGACTCATTAAATAGTAAAGTTGATCTGGATCAACACGACCTACTGATGCAGCATGACCAGCTTGTACATCATCTTCATCAATTAATAAAAGAGGATTCGCGTCACCACGAGCATGTTCGGATAACATTAATACACGTGATTCCTGATTAGCAATTGATTTAGTTCCGCCATGCTTAATGTAGCCGATACCATTAAATACAGATGATGCATGTTCTTTCATAACACCATGTTTAAGGATATAACCATCTGTTTCTTTACCATATTGTACGATTTTAGATGTTAGATTAATTTTTTGTTCGCCTGTACCTACAACTACTGATTTAAGTGAACTTGTTGAACGATCACCAAATAAATTTGTTGTATTATCAATAATTTGGCTACCCTCATTCATTAAACCTAGTGCCCAATTAATTGAGGCATCCGCTTCAGTAATACCACGTCGAATGATATGACCTGTAAAGCCTTTATCCATATAGTCTACTGAGCCATATGTGATATTTGAATTTGCACCAGCAATCACTTCAGAAATAATATTTAATTGATTTCCTTCACCAGATGCATTTGACAAGTAATTTTCAACATATGTGACTTCGGCGCTTTCTTCAGTAACGATGATGACATGGTTATAAAAGCTTGCATTTTCGTCATCGTGCAACACAACGTATTGTACTGGATGTTCTACAACTACATTTTTAGGAACATAAACAAATACGCCACCATTAACTAATGCCGTGTGTAGCGCTGTGATACGATGTTCATCTACTGTTACTGCATCTTTCATAAAGTACTTTTGCACTAAATCACTATGATTCATAAGAGCGTCTGCTAAACCTTCAACGATAACGCCATCTTTCGATGCATTATCATCAACTTGTGTGTACGCAATCGTATTATTATGTTGAATTACTAAGTTTTTAGAATGATCTACGTCAATAATTTCTCTTACTGACTCAGGTAATTGTGATAAAGATTGATAAACATCACCTTTTACATCGTGTTGTTTAAAAGAATCAAAATCCCATTTTCTTAATTTTGTTTTATCAGGTTTTGGCATTTCTAAAGTTTCTGTTAATTTCAAAGCTTTTTTACGTAATTCTGTCATCCAAGAAGGTTCATTGTGGGCTTTAGAATAATCAACAAGTTGTTCTTCAGAAATGTTCAAAATATCAGTTGTCATAACTTTTTCCTCCTACTTGATGAAATTTACTATTTCGTATAAATGTTCATTTTCATCATATATAGATGAACATCTCATGGATACTGTATTAATAAGATTATTCAGCTGAACCGAACTCTTCTTTAACCCATTCATATCCTTCTTCTTCAAGACGTTTTGCTAATTCTGGACCACCAGATTTAACGACCTTACCAGCATACATTACATGTACTTTATCAGGAGTAATGTAATTTAATAATCGTTGATAGTGTGTGATCATTAATGCACCAAAGTTTTCCCCACGCATTTGGTTAATACCTTTAGATACAACTTTTAATGCATCGATGTCTAATCCTGAATCGATTTCATCTAAGATTGCAAACTTAGGTTCTAACATCATTAATTGTAAGATTTCGTTACGTTTCTTCTCTCCACCTGAGAAACCTTCATTTAAATAACGTTGTGCCATGTCTTTATCTATGTCTAGAAAATCCATATTTTTATCTAATTTCTTAATAAATTGCATTAAGTTGATTTCTTGTCCTTCTTCACGTTTCGCATTGATAGCTGAACGCATGAAATCAGCATTTGTAACACCTGTAATTTCTGATGGATATTGCATTGCCAAGAATAATCCTGCTTTTGCTCTTTCATCAACTTCTAATTCTAAAATATTTACACCGTCTAAAAGTACTTCTCCTTTAGTTACTTCATAGCTTGGGTGTCCCATAATTGCAGATGATAAAGTTGATTTACCTGTCCCGTTTGGTCCCATAATCGCATGTATTTCATCAGTGTTAATTGTCAAGTTAACACCTTTTAAGATTTCTTTATCCTCAATAGACACATGTAGGTCTTTGATTTCTAATGTTGATGCCATTTTATATTCCCTCCGTAAAATATAAAGTTTTCTTAACTAGTTTATAATAATTTTAATTTGTAGTCAAAAAGACTTTGTAATAATGCGTTCAGTTAATTATAACTTACTTATACCTTAATATAAACAACTTAAACCCTTTTTATTATTTTTAATAACTCTAAAGTACAACTCTAATCCGCTCTCTTTAAAAATATAAATGATAATAAGTGCACATAATTTCTCAATGGATTTTATGAATTTAAAATATGTTATCATTTCACTAGGACATTTGTAATATGGTATGATGCTATTTATGATTTTATTCCAATCGTTTGAAAGGAGTTATTCATGCAACAATTTAAATGGATTAATATTCTAAAAGGTTTTGCTATGGGAACGAGTGACTTGGTACCTGGTGTTAGCGGTGGGACTATCGCATTATTGTTAGGTATATACAATCAATTTATCGCTTCAATTAGCGGCATATTCTCACGACGTTTTTGGCCAAGTTTTACATTTTTAATCCCCATTATAATTGGAATGTTACTGGCAATGGGATCACTAAGTAATCTTTTTAATTATTTATTAAGCCAACACCATATTCCAACTATGTTTTTCTTTGGTGGATTAATCATTGGTATCGTTCCATATTTATTGAAAATTTCTAACTATAAAACGTCATTTACAACTAAACATTACATGATGGTTATAGCTGGTATCGCTATCTTAATCGTTATTACATTAATGAATAATGGCGATAAACATGCTGGAGAAACACTTACTCTATCAACTGGTCTTATTATTAAATACTTTATTGCAGGTATGTGTGCATCTAGTGCTATGTTACTCCCAGGTATTTCAGGGTCATTTATGTTATTAGTATTTGGCGTCTATGGCACAGTCATGCTAGCAATATCTGAAGTTGTTAAACTTAACTTTGCCGGTCTTCCTATATTACTTGCAGTCGGATTTGGCGTGCTTGCTGGATTTATTATTTCAAGCAAAATTATCCAGTATTTCCTAACACATCATAAACTAATGACTTTTGCATTAATCATTGGTTTTGTTGTTGGCTCCCTCTTTGCAGTATTTCCAGGTTTACCAACTAATATCATGATGTGGTTCGTTTCATTAGTAGTATTTATCATCGGTTTTATTGTAAGTTTGACTTTAGGTCGAATTACCGCTGAAAATGAATAATCATTTTAGGGGTGATAAAATATATTCAGTATCTCGTTAATCATATGCAATATATGTCTCGTTTTGTATACATATTATTGGATATCATTAGCGAGTTTTTATTTAGTTTTTTTCTAACATTAAAATAATTATTAATAAATTTTGGTATCCACTTTTTTAATACAAAAAACCACCTAGCCGATGGTTATACCGACTAAGTGGCATGTGCAGTGTATTAGGAATAAAAAGTAAAATTACTCGCCTTTGTTACCTTTTACTTTATCAATAAAATCAGTTGCTTTTTCTTTTGCATTTTCAACGAATTCTTTCGCTTTACCAGAAGCTTTATCTTCTTTACCTTCGTTTTCTAAATTTTTATTATCAGTAACATTACCTACTGTTTCTTTAACATTACCTTTTGCTTGTTCAAATTTACTTTCGTCTGCCATAATAAATGCCTCCTCAGAATAATTAAATGTTATATATATATTACTTACCCACTGAAAAATTATCTAAACATTTTACTTAAATAATTTTTGATATTGATTTGACGTCATTTTATAACTAGCGAAATAGATTCATCATTAACTTGAGGGAGTGGGACTGAAATAATAAAGAATCACTAATGATTTATTATGTAATGGTTCTTGGGAGTGGGATAGAAATGATATTTTCGCAAAATTTATTTCGTCGTCCCACCGTCCCACCCCAACTTCCATTGTCTGTAGAAATTGGGAATCCAATTTCTCTATGTTGGGGCCCCGCCCCCCAACTTGCATTGTTTGTAGAATTTCTTTTCGAAATCCTCTATGTTGGGGCCCCGCAATTATTGTATGCTGGCTTTCCATCAGCTTCTGTATTGGGCCCAACCCCAACTCGCACTGCCTGTAGAATTTCTTTTTGAAATTCTCTGTGTTGGGGCCCCGCAATTATTGTAAAAAGGTTGTTACAATCGTATTTTCATTTAATCAACTACTGCTTATATAACATTGTAAATCTATGGACATTGATTGAAGTCACAGAATCATATAGGCTTTCTTTTAATACATAATGACTTGATAATCATTTATATATAGTTATTCATCTCTTATCATATTAAATCTTCCACATTTCATATTGATTCTAATTTAAAAAAACTCCCATCAAAGTTCGCATTT
Source organism: Staphylococcus sp. EG-SA-10 (assembly GCF_017151945.1). Lineage (NCBI taxonomy): Bacteria > Bacillati > Bacillota > Bacilli > Caryophanales > Staphylococcaceae > Staphylococcus > Staphylococcus sp. EG-SA-10. Next base: position 155,815 of record NZ_JACVZJ010000005.1, on the reverse strand, counting down.
TTTCAATGTCTACTTTGATGGGAGCATATCAGTCAATGAGCTCTAATTAATAATTATTTAGCAGGAATAACTGCACCGTTGTATTTTTCATTAATGAAGTCTTGAATATCTTTAGATTGTAATACTTCAATTAATGCTTTGATTTTCTTATCATCTTGATGTCCTTCTTTAACAGCAATTAAGTTTGCATAAGGATTATCTTTCGCACTTTCTACAGCAATAGAATCTTTTTTAGGATTTAGTTTTTGTTCGATTGCAAAGTTTGAATTAATGATAACAGCATCAGCGTCTTCATTTTGATAAATTTTAGGTAAGAATTCTGCTGATTGTTTATTATTAAACTTAATATCTTTTTTATTCTCTGTAATATCACTAAACTTAGCATCTTCAATTTTTACGCCTTTTTTGATTTTAATCAAACCTGCATCAACGAAGAATTTTAAGAAACGTCCTTGTTCAGCTGGATTATTAGACACATAGACTGTTGCACCTTTTGGTAATTCTTTTAAACTTTTATACTTTTTAGAGTACACAGCCATAGGTTCTAAGTGAACATCACCGGCACTTACGATTTTGTAACCTTTATCCTTTTTCTCTGTGTTTAAATATGGTGTGTGTTGGAAATAGTTTGCGTCAATTTCACCTTTGTCTAGTAATTTATTAGGCGTAGTGTAATCGTTAATTGTTTTAATATCTAGTTCATAACCTTTTTTCTCTAATAATGGTTTTGCTTTTTCTAAAATTTCAGCATGTGGTGCTGGTGAAGCACCTACTGTTATTTTCTTGTCGTCACTGCCACTTTTGCTTCCATTACCGCAAGCTGCTAATACAACTGCAAATGTTAATACTAAAATAAGACCAAATAATTTTTTCATAAAATGAAACCCCCAATTTATCGTTTATCAAGTTTATTTGTAAGCCAATCCCCAATGAATTGGATTATAAATACAATAATTAAAATAAAAACTGTTGATACTAAAATGACATCATTTTGATTTCGAGTGAAACCTGTTAAGTATGCTAAATTTCCTAAACCACCGGCACCAATTACACCTGCAACTGCCGTTGAACCAACTAAAGCGATTGCTGTAACTGTAATGCCAGACACTAGCGCTGGCATGGCTTCAGGTAAGAGGACTTTACGAATTACTGTCCAAGTATTAGCACCCATTGACCAGGCCGCTTCGATGACACCTTTATCAATTTCTTTAAAAGCAATTTCTACGAGCCTTGCATAAAACGGCGCTGCACCAATGATCAAGGCTGGTAACGCACCTGTCGGACCACTTATCGTTCCAAGTATCAAACTTGTAAATGGTATTAATAATAAAATTAAAATAATAAATGGTATCGCTCTAAATAAGTTAACAATGAAAGAAACGATAGAATAAAATAACCTTGCACCGATAGACTTACCTTTAGCAGACAAGAATAATAACACACCTAAAATAAGACCGAGTATAAATGCAAATATAGTTGAGACGACTGTCATGTATAGTGTTTCGACTATTGCAGTCCAAACTTCTGGCCACTGAATATTAGGCATTGTAATCATTTCATTTATAATTTCACTAAATGATTTACCCATGTCTTAACACCTCCATTTTAACTTGTCGCTCAATTAACTCTTTTTCGAATTTTCCGAAATCTACACTTGAAATATATGGAATATGCAGAACTAAAAAGCCGACTGTTCCATTTTTGGTATTTTTAATATTTGCTTCTAAAATATTAATTTTAATATCATAGGCAGTTGATAGACTCGATACAATAGGCTCGGTTGTTGTTGAACCAGCGAAAACTAATTTAACGATATAAGCATCTTTTTCTAATGGCTCTAATTCTGTTAAAGATGTTTCGAAATCATCATTTAAATCTTCTTTCACAAATCGTTTTGTCACAGTGTGTTGCGGATTTTCAAAAACCTGTGTCACCGGTCCATGTTCTATCACTTTACCACTTTCCATAACTGCAACTTCATCACAAATACGACGAATGACATGCATTTCATGCGTAATTAGTACAATTGTTAAATTTTGTTGTTCTCTAATTTTTAGTAGTAGATCTAAAATTTCATCTGTTGTTTGCGGATCAAGTGCACTTGTTGCCTCATCACAAAGCAAGACCGTTGGATCATTAGCTAACGCTCGTGCAATCCCAACACGTTGCTTTTGTCCACCTGATAACTCTGATGGATAAGCCTTTTCTCTACCTTTTAAACCGACGAGTTCGACAAGTTCTAATGCTTTTTGCTTTGCTCTCCTTCTAGGGACACCTGCTATTTCAAGCGGAAACATAATATTTTTTAGCACAGTCCTTGACCATAACAAATTAAAATGTTGGAAGATCATACTTACTTTTTGTCTTTTTGCTCTTAATCCATTTTTGGACAATTGGCCTATATGGTCTCCATCTATAATAACCTCACCTGATGTAGGCGCTTCTAAATGATTAAACATTCGAATCAAAGTACTTTTTCCTGCTCCAGAAAAACCAATGACGCCATAAATCGATCCTGCTCGAATCGATAAATTAACGTGATCTACAGCAAGGACTTCTTTATTTTTAGTCCGATATTCTTTAACAACTTCTTTTAATTCAATCACGTTGATTCCTCCCTGTGTTGCTTAATAAAATAAAAAATGCTTTCTCAATATCGATAGAAAAATTGAGAAAGCAATAGTAGTATTGTTTCTCTCATCTTCAAAAGTTAAAACTTTATGTGAATTGGCACCATTTCTATATAAGACGGTTGCCGGGCTTCGTAGGGCACATCCCTCCACCACTCTCGATAAGAGTTTACGCATCATTTAATTTGTATTAATCCTAACACCTTAGTAAAATTTCGTCAATAACTATTTTAAATTTTCTAACAAATCAGTCACCGATTTAAATGCATAAATTCGCTTTACTTCTTTATCTTTATTCATCAACAATAAAATCGGCGTAGACATGATTTGCATATCTTTACAAAACTGAGGATAAAAGTTTAAATCTATTTTCAATAATGGCAACTGCAATATTTCATTAGCAATGTCTAACATTCTTTCTGAAACCTTACAAGTACCACATGTTGGTGTATAACCAAAGATTAAATGTTTGTCTTCCTCATAAAATGTAGTTACATCTTTGATGTCTAATGAATTATTCATTTACTAAAACTAACCTTTCATTATTTATATTCGGTAAGGAAGGTGTTTCTTTCTTACAAGTAAAGCCATGTTTTGAAAGTACATGCGCCAAATATTGTTTGGGACAATTCGCAACTTGACAGTAAGTTTTATCAATAAATATATGTTCACATTCACTCAAATAACGTTTAAACCAATTTCTAATTCGATCTCCTTCGTCATCAGAATCGGCTAATACAAAAACTTGTTTATCATATAGTGATTCTATCATATCATCAAGCTTATCTATACTCATTGTTCCATGAGTACAAATAATATTGACTGGTTCTGCAATAACCTGTTGCACCCTTTTTTTATCAGATTTTCCTTCAACAATTATCACTTTATTTACAATAGCCATCATCATCACCCTTTAAAATCAATAAACATCTGTCACTGTATCATTTCACAAAATTGGTATGAATAAAACATAAATCACAAAAAATTTAAACTAGCTTAATATAATAATTACAAACTCAATGTTTGACTAGCTAGGACATTTTACATAAACAAACAAAGGCTAAACCATAAATCAACATCTTAAAATCTACAATGTATATTACCAATAGTTAACCAAAAGAAAATACACCTATAACAAGCATTTTTCAATTATAGCGGGGCCCCAACACAGAGAATTTCGAAAAGAAATTCTACAAACAATGCAAGTTGGGGTGGGGCCCCAACATAGAAGCTGGCGGAAAGTCAGCTTACAATAATGTGCAAGTTGGGGTGGGCCCCAACATAAAGAAATACTTTTTCTTTAGAAATTAGTATTTCTTATGCATGAGTTTTACTCATGTATTCCTATTTTTAAGTACACATTAGCTGTGGCTTATGAAAAAGAACCACTACATTATAAGTCACTAGTGGTTCTTTTTCATTTCTGTCCCACTCCCTATGTTGATCTATAGATACTACACTTATTAAAGTAATATATTTTTTTGATTCTCTTAGCTGCAATCCCATGAATACATGTAATCATCAAACTTCATAGCCTCAAGGTCAGTAGATTTTACTAAGATATTGGCAATACCCAAATCACCCCATATAATCGAAGATTTACCATCTCTTGTAGAATCAATTTGCAGTAAGACTCTATCATACATTTTCAGTTCTTGATCGTTCGTTCTTGGATCTATTTGGTCAAAATATGGATAACCACCAAGTTGATTAAATGGCTCCTTAGCAGTAAATGTGTTACACACAGGTTCCATTAATTCATCATATCCACCAAACATCGATTTTAGCGCGAAGGATGGATTGACTTTATTCCACAATGCAAGCACGTCCTCATCGTACTTATAATCAGTACATGTAATAGTTTGTTTCGACAATCTAAATTCTATAGAAAATGCTCCACTGAACGGGATATCCTCATTATCAGCATCTAATGACTTCAAATGCACTTGAATATTTTCGAGTGATAAATCTGTAATTGGCTCTTTTATATAAACAAGCCTTGAGTTTATATTGTTTCCCTTTAAATTTTCAGACATACCATACATTTGATCTTCTGAACTAATCCAAAACTGCAATATCCCTTCATTTACAGGAAATAATTCTTGTTGTTCTGGAAGATCATTCAAATTAATCTGTGCTAACAATACCATTGGTACATTATTTTCATCTAATGGTATATCTTTAAAAGATTTTAAAAATGGCATTCCACCAATCTTACTCTGGCTTAAAGTTTCTTCTTGCATCTCTTTTAAATCCATTTCAATACATGGTAGTACTGGTAAATTACCGTTTTCTACAGATTCTACGAAACGGTTATATGCTTTTTGCTCCTTTTTAGAAAGATGACTAACGTCTTGAATGTTTAGCATATTAACTTCCCCCAATTTTTATTTTTAAAATAGCTAAATTCATTATTTTCATCATTCTTGAATAATAAAATGTAGCAATACTCCAAATAATAGTGCCTAATAAATTTTCTTTCATATTATTTACTTAATCAGACTAAAAATAAACTCCTCAATCTTAGATTAAGGAGTTACACGGTGATTATTCACCAATCATTTCTGAATATTTTTCAGCTGTTAATAAAGCTTCAAGCTGACTTTCATCACTAATTTCTACTTTTACCATCCATGCTTTTTCGTATGGAGATTCATTTACAAATTCGGGACTATCTTCTAGTTCTTCGTTGACTTCAACTACTTTACCAGAGATTGGTGCATATAATTCTGATACAGTTTTAACTGATTCTACGCTACCAAACGTATCCCCTTCATTAATTTCATCATCTGTTTCTGGTAATTCAACAAAAACAATATCACCTAACTCGCTTTGTGCGTATTCTGTGATTCCAATTGTTGCTACATTACCTTCAACCTTAACCCATTCATGCTCTTTTGAATATTTCAATTCATTTGGTACTGCCAAGAGAATCCCCTCCTAATTAATCTTTACATCATTAATGATGCCATAAGGCTAGATGCTATTCAACTATATTTATAAAAATTAACAATTGTATAGCTTATTTCATTTTACATGTAATGAATCTAAATATCGAGATATTTAGTAAGCGTTTACATTATACTTACGCTAACCAAGTCTCTTTATATTGATCTTCTTTAAATCCTAATGTTATCTTATCGCCCATTACTGCTAGAGGACGCTTTACTAACATACCATCAGATGATAACAACTCTAACTTTTCATCATCTGATAAAGTTTGTAATTTATTTTTCAAATCAAGCTCACGATATTTCGCGCCGTGTGTATTAAACAATTTATTAATTTCTACGCCTGTATTTGCAATTATTGTTTTAAATTCATTTATTGTAGGTGTATGTTGAACGATATCAATTGGTTCATAACTTACGCCATATTCATCTAAAAACTTTGCTGCCTTTTTACAAGTTGTACAATTCTTATATTGGTAAAATTTAATCATACGACTGCAACCTCCTTTATGTATTTAAAATAAATATATCATTTTCCATAGCAAAAGGCTTTCATTTTGAAGCTAAAATTTTTTATTATGATATAAATTTAGCTATAATAAAAATTATTAAACTATCTAGAGGAGTTGTTATAATGCAAGCAATCAAAAGTAATGAATCATTTAAATCTGTAATTAATAGCGATACACCTGTAATTGTTAAATTTGAGGCAGGATGGTGCCCAGACTGTCGTGCTATGGATTTATGGATTGACCCAATCGTAGAACAGTATAATGATTACCAATGGTATACTGTTAATCGTGATGAATTAGAAGATGTAGTTGTTGAAAATGAAGTTATGGGTATCCCTAGCTTGCTAGTATTTAAAAACGGCGACAAAATTGCACACCTTCATTCAGCAAATGCTAAGTCACCTGAACAAGTTGAATCATTTTTAGCAGAAACTTTTAAATAAATACTAAAATACAAATGTGTATATACTGCACAATAAAAAGCTGAGACTGTGATTGTACCGACTCTAGTAAATTAGATTAAATCTCTAACTCGATAGATGTCCATCAATTCATGTCTCAGCTTTTATTAATGTTTCTATAATTATACATATTAATATAATGTAATTAAGTTTCTATTTTTACGTGGTGCTTTAGGCATATCTTCTTCTAAATCCGTTAAATATAAGAATCCAGCAAGAACTTCATCTTTCTTTATACCAAGTGTTTTTCTTACTTTAGGATCATAGATATATAATGGCGATTTCCAACATGTACCTATCCCCGCTTCATAAAGTAACAACATAAGATTTTGTGCATATGCACCAAATGCAAAGTAGTTTTCATCATTTTGACGTTGTCTTGGATCTGTTTTTAAAATAAGCAATAACATGCCACCTAGTTTCGTTACTGCATCATAATGACATTGTTGCTTATCTAATTCGTTAGGAAATGCAAATTTAGAAATATCCTTACTCATATCTCCTAATCTGTCTTTCGGAACATGCACAACTCTCCATGGTTCCCTCATTCCGTGATTTGGAGCATCAGCAGCTTTCTCAATTGCTTGATATAGCAATGCGTCATCTATGTGCATATCTCTTTTAAATTTTTTCACACTTCTTCTATTAGCTATTGCTTGTTGTAATTCCATCTAAAATCGCTCCTCCACGAACAATGATAATACTTCTCAATTATAAGACAGCACTTACACAAAAGCAACCTAATTCATTTTATTAGTATAAAGTCACTTGCGCTTTTAAATCAGTAACATCAATCTGTCCTGGAGCTTGTGGTTCTCCGATACAACCATAAGTCAACGCACCACCAAAAACGCCTTGAGCCGTTCTACTTATTAGTCCAAGTTTAGACATTGAAATACCAACAACTTTACAGTCCATAGTATCTGAAAATGTAGACATTGCCTGCAATAAATTTAACACATCATTTTTATTATGTGGCATTACTGCTAATTTAACGTATTCTGGGTTGAACTTTTGCATTTTAAAAAATATAAATTGCAATTCATCTAATGGAGGCGTACTTTCGAAATTATGATGTGATATAACCACCTCTTTATTATATTGTTGCAAATGTGTAATGATTCGTTGATGTTTTTCAATGTCAATATCTGCTTGCCATTCTATATCAATCATATCTATGCCATTGATATTTGCTAAGTCTGATATTAAATTAAGATACAAGTCATTTGTAAATTGCCCATAGCCACCTTGTAACTTTGTACGATACGTAACCAATAATTTAAATGAATCTTGCATAACCTTCAGCTTTGTAATCATTTCTGCCACTTGATCAACTGTGACATTTTCAATTTGATCAATTCGTAATTCTAATACGTCTATTGCATCAATACGATGATTAATTTTTTGAATTAAAGTTTCTTCGATATATAATTGTGGCGCGATAGTCGCAACTACTTCCACATGTGTCATAGTAAATCCCTCATTTCAGATACTCATTATTTTTATTGTAAACAACAACTTTTTATCCTTCAATCAAACAATGCTATAAATGAATATGATTAAGGTATTTTCTAATGGGTAAAGCATAAATGTATTTTAAATTAGGAGGTTATAAGAATGGCAATACATTATGAAACTAAAGCGACGAATGTTGGCGGACGTAAAGGACATGTTTATACTGATGATCGAGCATTAGATATTGATATAGTTCCGCCTGCTCAAGCAGATGGTAAAGCTACTAACCCCGAACAATTATTTGCAGCAGGTTATGCATCTTGCTTCAACGGTGCCTTCGACCTAATTTTAAAGCAAAACAAAGTGCGTGATGCTCATCCAGAAGTAACACTAACAGTGAGACTAGAAGATGATCCAGACTCAGAAAGTCCTAAATTAAGTGTTTCAATTGATGCGACAATTAAAAATGTTATATCTCAAGAAGAAGCTGAAAAATATTTACAAATGTCTCATGAATTTTGTCCATATTCAAAAGCGACTCAAGGAAATATTAATGTCGATTTAAATGTAAATGTTGTAGATTAGCATTAACTTAAAGAGATTATTCAACGTTATTAATAAAATTCACATAAAATTCAAATTTGCCAACCAAAAATTTTTGGTTGGTTATTTTTTCTAATCGTGATTGAAATTTCTAGCAATATTTAACTGAAAATAATTGTCCCTTAGTCATCATAAATGTGACCGGTTCCAATACTGGCTTGACTTCTTCGCATTCCGTCTACAAATAAAAGTCCAGTGTCGACCAATAACCAATTCCATAATTCCCTGAACTTAAAAATAAATATAATTAAATTGATAATCCATTTACAAGAATGTGCATATAAATCAATGATTGCAAAATTTTAATAAACATTTTAATATGTAATTAAGAAATTTTTTTAGTACAAAATCTTTCTCAATAATGATTAAGGAGGTCAGTAATGATTGAAATTAAAACATTAACGAATAATGATTTTAATGAGTATAAGAGACTTGTTTCGACAGTCAATGAGGAATTCACTCAAGATTCACATTATAGTCAAACAATGACTGACACCTTAATACATGACATTTTAAATCAAGGTTCACCGAAATGTATTGTATTTGGCTGTTATGAAAACGAAGCACTTATCGCAACAGCTGCCTTAGAACAAATTCGATACGTTGGAAAAGAACATAAATCATTAATTAAATACAACTTTGTTACTAATAACGATAAATCGATTAATAGCGAGCTCATTAATTTCATTATTAATTATGCACGGCAGAACAATTACGAATCTTTACTTACATCAATTGTGTCAAACAACATAGGTGCTAAAGTTTTCTATAGTGCACTAGGATTCGACATTCTTGGTTTTGAGAAAAATGCAATTAAAATCGGAAATACCTATTTCGATGAACATTGGCTTTTTTATGATTTGATTAATAAGTAATACAGTTTTATATATTCTACATTTCTCATAAATTCAAATCATATATTAATCTATTTTTCATACAACTACTCTACTATTGAGTAGTTGTTTTTTATTTGGTATGATATCAATAAGTTTTTTTCAGAATATTCTATTTTTTAGGGGTGTCAAAACTTAATGTTAACCGCAATTATTCATGGATTTATCTTAGCGATAGGTCTAATTTTGCCTTTAGGTGCACAAAATGTATTTATTTTTAACCAAGGAGCTAATCAACCAAAATATAGATATGTATTGCCTGCAATAATTACAGCCGGGTTGTCAGACAGCTTACTTATTATTATTGCAGTGGTAGGAGTATCTATCATTATTATGTCTTTACCTGTACTTCAAGCAATTATTTATATAGTTGGTTTAATTTTCTTGATGTATATGGCTTGGACCATTTGGCATGATAAACCCTCAACAGATGGAGAAGCTCAAATTATGTCTCCAATGAAACAAGTAAGTTTTGCTTTATCGGTTTCATTACTCAATCCACATGCTATTTTAGATACAATTGGTGTAATTGGTAGTAGTGCTGCATTATATAGTGGCAGCAATAAAATTGCGTTTACAATCGCTTGTATTAGCGTTTCATGGTTATGGTTCTTTTTACTCGCAATTTTAGGAAAAATGGTTGGATCAATTGATAAAACCGGAAAATTATTAACAATAATCAATAAAATATCAAGTATAATAATTATTATTGTCGCTCTGATGATATTACAAAAACTTATTCAATTAATATTCTAAAGCGTTATATAGTTGTATTTTAAAAGCGTTATACAAAAGACATACTTGTGTCTATGTATAACGCTTTATTTATTATAAATTTGGATCAATTAACTCAACAAATTTAAATGTTCCATTGTCATATTCAAATTTCAAGATATTACAATTACCGATATTATGCTTTAATGCTTCATCTAGTTTAAGGCAATATCTTAAAAATACTCTCATTATTGTTCCATGACTCACGACTAATGCATTATTCTTTGTTTGAGACATAATGTCATGTAAAGTTTTCACAATGCGATCTTCAACTTGTTGCCTTGCCTCTCCTTTGAAAGGAACAATTCGATCTCCGAATAAGTCCTCAGGCTTGTATAGATTATCAAATAGATAGACTGACTCACCTTCAAATAATCCAAAATGCCATTCCTTTAGTCCCTTAAAACGTTGATACGAATGGTTAGGTGCAACATTTTCAAGTGTGTCACTTGCGCGTTCTTGCGTTGATGATGCATATAAATCGAAGTTTATCCCCTTAGTTTCATAATAACTACGTGCCTTTTGAGCTTGAGCAATTCCAAGTTCTGTTAGCGGCGAATCTCCAAATCCCTGAATTAGTCCCTTAAAATTAAACAAAGTTTGTCCGTGGCGCATTAAATATAACGTTTTAGCCAACAATAACACCTCTTCAATAAAAAGTATTGATAGCTCAAAATGTATTCTCTTTTTATTAAAATGAGTACCAAATATATTAAACCATTATTTAAACTTTTTCGGTAGCGAAAACCTTTGCTTTTGATGTACATTTTTTTCATAAGTAATGATGATTTTAGTTTAAAAGATAATGTGACGGGGTAAAACGCAATGAAGAGTACAGAATTTTAAAGGAGTGAGTGTTTATGGATAATCATAATCAATGTAATTATGTGAATCCACAAAATGTTTCACTTGACTGGGAATGTTTTATAATTAGTAAAAGTGAAATGTTGTTAGATGGTGTACCAAATGAACTTATAAACACTTGGTTAGATAAAGACATTATTACACCATTTTCGATAAGAAATGATGAAATAAACTTTAAAACAAAAGATATTTGGGATGCACTAATACATCATAATTGGTACTACTCAAATTAATTTGCCATATATAAGCTAATAGCTCTATTTGTAGTTTCAATTAATTGATGATCTGTGTAATTAGACATCACATATGCTCTAATTACTTGGTGTCTTTCTTCTAATCGAGGGAATGCTTTATCTTCACTAACGTGTTCGGCCAATATACCAAATGGTGTGTTATCATTTTGAAAACCCATGATGAAATTGTAAAACGTCATAAGACTTGCCCCCTTCATTTATTAAGCGCTATTTAAAGTGTTATTATTAATCTTATCAGAAAACTAGTATTTGTAAATGTGCAAAAGTGATTTTGCACATTTTTTTGTTATCTGATTCTAAAAATATTAACGAATTGTACAACTTTAAGGGTTTTTAGTATGTAAATATTCTTTTCATATTAATACTATACACCCCTATATATGCTCACTTGTTTGAATTAATAAACTTTAGCATTCTACAAATAATATTTTAAAAATAACTATACTTTTTATTTACCTATTGGAAAATAGTGTTATCATATTTATTAAGAAGCTATTTTTATACTAGTAGGTGTCAATCATGAATAACATTTTGTTAAATGCTATCAATATAGTTATTACTACCACTTTTGTTATCTTTAATATTTTAATCACATATAATAAAGATTTAGATGATTTATGTTGGCTCCTGCCTGGTATTATCATTTGTGGTGTGATACTCATTGTATCCTTTACCATTGCAATGATAACTAAAAACTGGTTAAGTGAAATATTATTTTTTATAAATATCGTACTCGTTCTCTATTACATTTATCCTATTTTTTATAGTTTTATAGGTTAATAATTACGGTATATAAGGAGGGTTTGACATGTCTTTACATTTTGCAATTCTGTTTTGGCTAGCATTAATTTTCTTAGTTGCCGCTACGTTTATACTCGTATTAATGAAAAAAACTGGCAAAGAATCTAAAAAAGAATCCTATTTAAGTTTCACTGTCATTCTCTATATTTTCGGATTCGCTATTTTAATATACACATTTATATTTGGTGTACTATAAATGAAATTCAATTTATATCCAGTCTGAAACGTCTCAAAGATGTTTTAGACTGTTTTTTATTCTTAATAGACATTTCACACTCTCATACTTTAATATTTAAGATATGTTTTAGTCTTACAAACTTATTAAAGATTACAATTCTAATTTAAGACTATTTACATATATTTCTTCAACAAGGAGCTTTTAAGTGAACTATATTAAACGAACGATAATTTTACTTATATTATTCGTTGTCGTATCCCCTCTAAACTCACCAAAAACAATTGCAGATAATAAGTATTCAGAAATTCAAGATGACAAATTCCAATTACAACCTGGTGATATTATTATTACAAAAGGCCCTGTCATGTGGGGATTTTTTGGTCATTGTAGTATCGCGATTGATGATAAAACGATTTTACAAATTGAGGGGCCTGGCGACAAACCAACTACACAATCCTTCGAATCTTTTAAATATAATTATGCAAGTGGCAAAAATGATTGGATGAAAGTTTATCGTTGCAGCTATCCTGGTGCAGGTAAAAAAGCGGCTGACTGGGTTAAGAAAAACTATGAAAATACAAATCATCGTTATCTAGTTACATTAAATTTGAACAGCAAAAAATTTACGTATTGTACTAAAATTATCTATCAAGCTTATAAATTTGGTGTAAGTGAAAAATCAGTTAAAAGTTATGGACTACATATTATTTCACCCTATGCAATTAAAGATAATTTTATAGATCCATACAAACTAAGGCTTGTTAAAGCTTATTAATACAGTTTCATCAAATAGTTAAATTAGTTTGTGTTTTGCAATAAATTGGGTATAGATTACAAATGGTATTTCAGGAGGCCCAATATTTTGAATGAACTAACTAAAGAACAAAAGTATACAATAGCTAAATTTTACAAATTATATATTGAACGTTCGAATAATGGAGAAACAGAAATAGTCGCTAACTTTTTTGGCGATGCTAAAGATGCACGTGAAAACTATTTTTGCGATCGTGATTATCAAGACTTCTTAACTAACTGCCAAATTTTAATTCAAAACAAATACTTAACTGGTGAAGTTTTGGACGATAACATTTACAATATTTCCATTTTAAACAAGACATTTATTGAATTTGAACAAAATTTTGGTTGAACATGAATGTCTCAACTATAAACTTTCTAAGCCTATTTTAAAACAGGAGTGAAAAACATACATGAGTGAATGGCATATTAATAATCAATCTACAAAACCTTTTTTGATACAACAAGCGGAAAAGCAATTGTCTATTGTTAAACCGTTGCCTAATGGTAGCTTCCAAATACTCACAGAAATAGATTTGGAGAATGGCAATGTTAGTAACATCGATCATTCTCTACTTGTTTCAGTAGACCTCAAAGCATTAGAAATAAGTATATTTGATGCTGTAAATTAAACGCAATATTTTTATTTAATTATTTTAATGTTTCGACTTTTAAATGAAAACAAGATTACTGAATTATTATGAGATTTTAAAAACAATAAATATTCTCAATAATTAATCAGTCTTAATAAAAAATTAACAAAAAGTTGATTAGTTAAATTATTAATTAAGTAGTAAGATATTATGCGATGTGGTATCCTATTATTGTTAAACATTTTGAGTGTTTAACATTACTTCTTGTTATCGCCATATACAGACTTTAATTCTCGTCATTATTAAAGTTCTGTATTGGCGCTTTTTTTATATTCAAAATCAAAAGTCGGACAGATGAAAAGTAAAAAACTTTTCCATCAGTTCGATTTATTTTAGAACCATTATATATTGTTAGATCTCCACCTAAATTTATTGGACAAAAAAATAACAGCTAGTGCTTTTACCACACCAACTGCTATCGATTTAAAGCATAAAAAAACAGCCCTATAATAAGGACTGTTTGAATAAGTTAAAATTACATTTTAACTACGTTTGCAGCTTGCTCGCCACGGTCGCCTTCAACGATGTCGAATTCAACTTTTTGGCCTTCTTCTAATGATTTGTATCCATCTTCAGCGATTGCTGAGAAGTGTACGAATACGTCGCTACCATCTTCTCTTTCGATGAAACCAAAACCTTTTTCTGCATTAAACCATTTAACTGTACCGTTATTCATATTGAATACCTCCGTCGTGCTTTTGCACTAAATATTTTGTAACAAATTCATAAATGAAAAGGAGAATATTCTATATAAATAACTCACATTTTTCTTCACGCTCTTTATTACTTAACTTTCATTATACACTTTTAAATATAGAAGTAAAGCATTATTTTATTTTCTGTGATAATACACATTGAAATATATAGTAATATTCCATTTAAATACTAAATTTAAAATTTTTATTTTCTAATATTAAATACACTTGCTTTTGATACCATTTACTTTTTTAATTCTGATTTGATAATAAATCAGAACGTGATCTAAAAATTGTAAAAGTGCCACTAGCAGCAGTGACACTTTTACAATGAGCATTATTGACCTGAATCAGCGTTGTCTTCGCTCCAAATATTTAATTTCTCTTTTTTCGCTTGTGCTTCACTTTTTCTTAAAAGTTGTTCATGTGTATTGTTAGGTTTATAAACATAAGCAACTTTAGCCAAGCCTTGACGAACTAAAGCTTCGTTTACCATTTTTCCATCAGCATAAATATACGCTAAGCCACGTCCATATTTATCAGTTCTTTGACCTTTGTCAAACTCGACTTCAATTTTCTTTGCATTTTCTACCATTTTTTTCGTAAATGCACTTGCTTCAGGACCATATTTCTCTACACCTTTTTTAGGATGCTTTGTTTCAGGTGTATCAACCAATAATAGTCTAAATGTCATTGGTTGACCTTTGTACATTAATTTAACCGTATCACCATCAATCGCTTTAATTAATGTCGCAGGTTCTTTATGTAATTTTTTAGTTGAAGTTGCACTATATACTGTTGGATCTTCAGAACCACTTCTATTTACGCCGTTATCTGTTTGTGATGCATCTGCTGAGCTACTTAGACTTGAAACTACAACTAAAGTTAACACTAAGCAACTAGTAGCGAAAAAGAAAAACCTCTTTGCGTATTGCCCTTTCGAAACATTACTGATAGCCATCCCTATAAGTAATATTGAAACAATTGCCATACATATGCCAGCACTTAATAAGTATTCTGTCATAACTAACACCTCTTTCTTTTTAGTTAATTTTAATATTAAACGTTAATTAATTATAATTCTACATTTTTACAATTAATTAATAAAAATTTAATAATTATAATAAAATAACTATACTTACTTTTATGTATTTTCTATATTTTAGGTGTCAGAACTTATATATTTAGCCTTATTTGTAAAATTAAAAAGCCTACAACATGAATCGTTGCAGACTTTCATATCGAGACAAAGAGGTTTATTAGCGTCTCTATATCTATGCGGAATTTGAAAAGATTATTTATTATATTTACGGGGATAAATTGTCATTTAAAAACGAGATGTATAACTTATAATTTACTTTGGATTAGCGTTTTTCAGTTTTCTCTATTTTATTATTCACTTTATCAATTTGTTTATTTAAATAATTTTGGTGAGACTGACTAAGTGTACTTACTTTTGCAGTTGCCTTAGCGAGATCTTCATAGCTTTGTGTATCTTTATAATCGTTAATTAAGCTTTGTGCTTCTTTAACATGATCACGTCTAATAACGCGTTTGTCACGGTCTGTGAAATGTGATGAGTCAATTTCACTATAACCAACCATAGCTCCTGATTTACCGCCCATTGTCAATATGTTGAACTCCATCAGGTTTGAATTGCTATTAGATTTAAAAATATTAATTTGAGCATGTTCAACTGTTATAACTTTCTCTTCCGATACAATTTCGGTAAATTGCTTAGTATCATTTGCGCCACTCTCTGTCACTAATGCGTTTGCGTGATTAGAATGCCATAATTGAGTTGCACAAATAACACTCATTGTTAGTACTAGTACTTTCCTTTTCATTTGTTTATGCTCCCTTATTTGCTTTGATTTAAAAAACCGACTTTTTTACCCTGTTTTCTTCGCCATTGAAAATTATATACCAATATTTTAGAAACAATAATTAACTTGCGATAAACAAACTATTAACTATTATTTTGAGTCTTATATTTATATTAATTAATAAAATGATTATTTAAGATTATGTTACTATTCAACTTTCAAAGTAGAAATGCGAAATAATTTGTTGATAGATGTATATCACTTAGCGTAAAAAAATACAGCCTACAACCACATAGATTGTAGACTATATTTAAAATAATAGGTATTTATCATATCTCGTAAACTTAGTGCCAATTTTTATACTCGTGGTGCTGGTATGCTACCCTTAAATTCAGGAACGTAGTGTGTAGGGCTATAACTTGGAACAGCATATTGATAATTTACATTTTTGATATTTAATGATGGTTTACCAATTTTATAACCATTTGATTGTGAAAATGAGAAATATTTCTTCACACCTTTAACTACTTTATAAGAATAGAAGTATTTATAGTCATATGCTTTATTTACTTTAGCATTTTGATGTGTTGCTGTTGTATTATTTTGAAAACTTGGTACATGCATACGATGTGAATTGTGACCATATGGTGGAATTACCTTGAAACTATTTATTTGTGGCACAACACAAAAGTGATTAATTTTAATGCTAGCATGCCCTGGTGTTATAAATTTATGCGCGTGATATCCAGGCACTGCAAAATAATGATTTATCATTAGAGATTGAGATGGGTGTGTATATCTAGGTGCTTCTGATGGTTTAACAATAAAGTGTTTATTAATAGAATCCGTTGCATGATTTACATGTTTATGTACATGTGTTGATTTGTATGAAGTAATAACTTTCTTGTAGTGGGTTTGCGTAGTAATGAAGTGGTGGTTTACTTTGTTTTGCGTAATAAATCTATTTACTTCTGGGCCTTTAGCAACAAAATGCTTATCAACTTGTTGTGAAGCTGGATTGTTTGTTGCTACATTCACGCGATTATTGATTTCTTTGTACTCTGGTACAATGTTTCCTAACTTTGATTCTGGTACGGCAAAGTTTTTATCTACAATTTTACTAGCTGCCGATGGATCTGCAATCTTATTCAATTTATCTTCAGAAGCTACAAAGTTTTTGTTGTCAGCTAAACTTCCAACATTTACTTTTGGTGCACTCTTAAATTCATCGTAAGCTGGAATAATTTTATTAATACCTGATTCTGGAACTACAAAGTTTTTATCAACACTTTCTGTTGATGCATTAGCGTGATTTGAATTGATAAGTTGTGTAGCAAATAGCGTGCTCATAGTTAAAACGAATAATTTCTTTTTCATCTGTTATTTCTCCTTTATATAGACTCAATATTATAACCAATGTAATTTTCCTGTTATATTCACTAACAGCATTATATACCAGAATTTTCAGTATAATAATTAACTTGAAGTAAACGTTGTCTTAACATTTTTATTGTTTTTCAGCTTAAAATTAATTATTGATATTGATAGTTAAGCATAATAATTTTTTTGTAATATAAAGTGAAAAAAGTAATAGTCCACACCTGTTTAGAATGTGGACTATACTAGATTGCATCATTGAAATGACGACTTTGATATTATTTATTGCTAGTTTAAAATGTTGTTATTTTTACGGCAAACTCATTATTTGCTTTGCAGCCATACATTAATATTATTTGCCATTATATACTTTATTGATTTGTTTATTAAAACGTTTTTGATGACCTGAACTTAAAGTATTTACTTTTTGTTGGGCATTCAAACGGTCTTTATAACTATGTGTATCTTTATAGTTTTCAACTAATTTCTGAGCTTCCCTAACATGTTCACGCTTAATCACACGTTTTTCACGTTCAGTTAAATGAGATGAATCGATTTGACTCAAACCAACCAATGAACCCGTCTTTCTACCAGGTAAAGCAGATGTTTCTTCAAATTCAATAAGATGATTATGCGTGTGATTTGAAGTAGTTGGTGATTGATGCGTTGTTGTGAAATCATGACTTTCACCATTTAATCCAGCCAATTGTTTTGGTGCTTTGTAAACGATTTGTTGCTGAGTTTGACGCTCAACTGTAGGCATTGGTACCTGTGTCGTTGTTTCAGTATACGTAGTCGGTGATGTTGGTTTCTTTGTTGGTGCAGAAACAACAAGTTGTTTTTCATTTGCGTTATTAAAACGTTGCTTGTGTTCAAAATCATATTCTAATGATACAACCGGTTCTTTTTTACTTTTTTGTCTATCTAGAAATCTTGCTTTTCTTTCTTCAGCTCTTTTTTCATATTCAGCTTTTTGCTCTGCAGTTACTTCTTGTGAAGCAGATTTATAATTTTGAGAATCTAAACTTCTTTTACTTCTCTTGCTTCTTTTTGATTCATCACTTTTTGCTGCTTCAGTGTCAGATTTTAATTGAGCCATATTTTTATGATTTTTATCTTCTTGTTTTTCATCTTCTAAAACAGGAATATTATTAGGTCTTGTTTTATCTATATCACTAAAAAATTCATCAATTATGGTTTCTAAGTCTTCTTTTTTATTTTCTAACATCCTTTTGTTAACTGCTTTTTTATTTGCTCTTTCTTCATCTTTATATCCCATAATTAAATCTAACTTACTATATAAACTTTCAACATCATCTCTATAGTTTTGATAAAATGTTTTACCTAACATTAATATCTGATTTTCTAATTTGTTTAATTCTAAGTCGCACTTTAATTGCTCCTCTTCATTAAAGTCTTTCAATTCAGGGTTATCTTTTTTTATATCTTCAATTTCTTTTAAGAACTCCTCACTTTGTTTTTTCAAAGTATTAAATACACTTTCATATCTTTCATGAGTTAATCCTAGATAATCTAAATTATCAGTATTTCCATTTTTTATTTTTTTCTCTTCACTAAAAAATTTCTTCAAAGCCTCATCTTCAGCCATAAATCTCTGTTGATATTTTTTCATAGCTTCTTTATATTCAGGATTATCAAATCTTTCATTATCTAAGTTTGGAAAGGACCATATTAAATCATCCAAGCTTTTCTTATACTCTTCTACTGTTCTAGATTTATTTTTATTATTAGTCAGCTTCAAAGACTCAGATACATATGGATTCTTCTCCCCAGAAACCACTGCACTCGCACGATTGCTTTCCCAAATTTGTGATACACATAATGCTCCCAATGATAAAACTAGCAATTTATTTTTCAACTGTATTTTCTCCTTAATTTTCCCTAATTAACAACCTACCTTACACCCTATTTTTTCGCCAAGCCAAATTATATAACATCTACCTTTTTAAAATAATTAACTGTTGATGAATTAATTATTAATTATATTCAAACAATATATTTGGAAAACCCAAGTAAAAAAGCCACCTTTTTAGGTGGCTTCTTCATGAATCATATGATTAATTTAATATCATTATTACTTATTTCTTATCTTTATTTTCTTTTTTTCTTCTGAAAAGTAGTAATGAACCTAATGATGCTAATAATCCCCAAATTAGTGACGTATTCGCTTCACCTTCAGAACCTGTATCTGGTAATGGCTCTTTACTATCTTTAGCTTCATTTTTATTAGAAGCATTAGTACCATTTTTAGGTGAATTAGGCGGAACTACATTATTGTTAGAACCTGAGTCTGAATCGCTATTTGAATCACTTTCTGAGTCGGAGTCATTGTCTGATCCTGTGTCACTCGTTGAATCAGAATCGGAATCACTCGCTGAATCCGAATCGCTGTCTGAATCTGAGTCACTATCTGAGTCGGAATCGCTATCCGAATCTGAGTCGCTGTTTGAGTCGGAATCACTCGCTGAATCTGAGTCACTGTCAGAATCTGAGTCGCTATCTGAGTCGGAATCACTTGCTGAATCTGAGTCACTACCTGAGTCGGAATCACTCGCTGAATCTGAGTCGCTGTCGGAATCTGAATCATTCGCTGAATCCGAGTCACTATCTGAATCAGAGGCACTGTTTGAGTCTGAATCACTTGATGAATCTGAGTCACTACCTGAGTCGGAATCACTCGCTGAATCTGAGTCGCTGTCGGAAGCTGAATCACTATCTGAATCTGAATCACTATCTGAATCTGAATCGCTCGCTGAATCGGAATCGCTATCTGAGTCTGAGTCGCTATCGGAATCACTATCTGAGTCTAAGTCACTGTCGGAATCACTCGCTGAATCTGAGTCGCTGTCTGAATCTGAGTCGCTGTCTGAGTCTGAATCACTGTCGGAATCTGAATCGCTGTCTGAGTCTGAGTCGCTGTCTGAGTCAGAATCGCTATCTGAATCCGAGTCACTGTCTGAATCGGAATCGCTGTCTGAGTCGGAATCGCTCGCTGAGTCTGAGTCACTATCGGAATCTGAATCGCTATCTGAGTCGGAATCGCTGTCTGAGTCAGAATCGCTATCTGAATCGGAATCGCTATCTGAATCCGAGTCACTGTCTGAGTCAGAATCGCTATCTGAATCCGAGTCACTGTCTGAGTCTGAGTCGCTATCTGAGTCGGAATCGCTATCGGAATCTGAGTCGCTATCTGAGTCGGAATCACTATCTGAGTCTGAGTCGCTGTCTGAGTCTGAGTCGCTTGCTGAATCTGAATCACTCGCTGAATCTGAATCACTGTCTGAGTCGGAATCGCTCGCTGAATCTGAATCGCTCGCTGAATCTGAACCACTATCTGATGTAGAATCACTACCCGAATCTGAACCGCTATCTGAATTAGAATCGCTACCAGAATCTGAACCTGGGTCAGAATCTGAATCCTCTGGAATTGGTTCAATTTCACCAGGCTCATCAGGTTGTTCAGGAACAACTGGTTTATCGATACCGTCACCAGAACCTGATCCGTTATTAAATGCTACTTCGTTGTCCCATGACATAGATCTCCATACAAACCTTGAGTCATACCCATATAAAGTTGAACGTAAAGCTAAATCACCTTTGCTATTCGGATCAATATGACCATTAACAACTACAATATACGGTGTTGTAATTTGATCATCAGGCGTATTAAACTCTACTTTATATTGATTTGGATTTGGGAATGTAATATTCACACTATTAGTGACATCCTCAAAGTTTTCTGGATTCACAAAGTAACTTTCAGATAAATCAGCTGCATTATCTACTTTATATACTTTAATACTTGTATTTTGCTGATCTATTAATGCATTACTATCCGTATTTGGTTTTAAATTACCTGTTAAAACCGGCGCAATAACGTTATCTCCACTTGGATTGACATAAATTGTCTGACGATACGTATTATTTGTTTTATCGATTTGGTCAATTGTACCTTTAATAGATAAGTTATAAAACTTACCATATTTTTCATAATCTACTAATACTGTTTTGTTTGCTGTTGTACTACCTATGCCAGTAGCCAATGTCACATTACCTGTCTTTGTAACATTTTCAGGGTCAATATAAGCGGGCATGGTCAAAGTTGCTTTAACATCATCTTTAGTATTTACATAGTCTGTAAATGTATAAATAACATTACCATCACTATCGATTACACCATTTGCCAATACTTGATCTCCGGCCATAATTGGTGGCACTTTAGCAGTTGAAGTTACACCATTTAAGTTTAATTCTTTAGGTACAGTTATTTTGAATGTGTCACCTTTAACAGCAGAATTAGGCACTGAAAAACCATAATTCAGTTTGACATAACCTGCTTGGTGCGGATACACAGTCGTACCAGAGTCAATAGTAACTTTCACATCTGTCAACTGATTCGTAATATCTGTGCCAGCAGCCGGTGCATCTGCAGCTACAGCCGCTAAACTAAATGCTCTCATTCTAGGCGCACTTGTATTAACCGCTTGATTAACTACATCTTTATTACTTGCATCTGTACTCTGTGGAGCTGATTCATTGTTTGAAGGTGTTGCTTCAGTTGAAGTATCTTGCGTTGTTGAAACATTTTCCGCATTTGTAGAATTTTGAGGTGAATTTACAGATGATACTGTATTAGTATCATTAGAAGTCGTTTCATTACTTGTTTGATTCACTAATTCCTCCGCATTTGTATTGCTTGATTGAGTTGTTGCCGGTGTATTAGCTTGCTTCGTTGCCGTAGTAGTAGCTTCACCAGTTACCGGTGTTTCTTCCGTAGTTGCATTTGTTGATGCTGATTGTATCGTTTCCTGTTGTGCTGGATTTTGCGCCACACTCGTTTCGCCATTATTAGTGTTTGACGTTGTTTTAGTATCACTCACGTTTGTGTTGTCTGTTTTAGGTGCAGCATTAACGCTACTTGAATCATTACTTTTGCTTTCGTTACTTGCGCTATCAGATTGCGTAACACTATTTTCACTTGCATCTGCTTCTTTACTGCTAAGTAATCCGAAACCGATTAACGTACCTACAAGCACTGAAGCCACGCCAATCGATTTTTTCCGAATTGCGTGTTTTTCTTTTTTCTTCATATTCATTTTATTCCCTCTTTTTAAAAAGTCATTTTATATTAACTATATACCCTTTAAAGATATATTTAATCTCCATTAATGCAATTATACACTAAAATTGCATTATAGCAATTAATTTGTATCGACATTTTATTATCCACAATAATACTTTACTAACAAACATTTTATTTATTGCTATTTTAAAAATTGCAAACGACAACACACGATTTCATTGCAAGCAATTTGTATTATTAATATGAACTCTGCCTAATGTAATCCTAGCTTGAAATCATATTTTTTCAAAAGCAGATGTGTAATTTATGGTACCTGTTTTTCCCGCTAAACTGTTCACTTTTAATTCTTTAATTAAAAACGCTTCATCTGGTATACCATCATATGGTGGATAAATATCGTACATACTTGCGCGTTGATATCCTAGATTGCCATAATACGTCGGCCATCCTAATACACTGATAAAATTATATCCTTTTAATATTGCTTCTCGTTCTAATGCTTGAATTAATCGCTTCCCAATACCTTTATTTTGATGATGAATATCAACTGATACAGGTGCTAACACTAATCCAATTTCCCGTTGTGCCTCGTTATCAAGATAAACTTCACTTAGTAAACCGTGCCCTACAACTTCATTTTGAAGAACAGCTACTAATTCTAAGTTATTGTCATACGTATCACTTAGACGAATTTGGTCTACTAGTTCTGATTCATTACCATAACCATGTTCACTATTTTCAAATGCCGTTCTAATTAACTGGTCAACTTGAGCAAAGTCATGTTGATGTATTTGTCTAATTTGCATCTTTGCCCCTCCTTTTAGTTCTATCTTATAGAAAAATGCATTACAACATAAAGTAATATTTTATAGTAATGACGCCATTATTTCATTAAAATTGAATGATATTTTTCGCAATAAACAACTACCCTCTTAAATCAATTTTTAGATAAACTGCAAATCATAAATTTCTTTATTATTATAAGTATTAAAACGGTCGATTTGACCTTTTAATATAACTTCCTGTTGTTTGCGACTTACATTATGATAATAAGTCATACGTACATTCAAATCAGCTTCATAACCATTATTCTCAATCGTTCTTTCTAATTCTTCGTACACATTTTTATTAATTGGTAACATGTATCCTTCTTTACTAGGTAAAATATTCACGTATTTTTTCTGAATGACTTTATCATTACCCAATAAAACCTCTATTGCAATTTTTTTAGCAGCACCGCCACCTAAATTATATAGTTTAATATAATCTTTATGATGATGCTCATCTGTTGCCGAATTCATTATATTAAGTTGATCCCCCTCCCTTTCTAATAAAATTTGGTTAAAACCTAAAGCTGGCAGAAAGCTAATTTTCATTTGATAAAGTTGAACTGAAACTGATACAAAATAAAATAAAGCCATAATAAATGTTCCAATAGACCCTAAAGCTGAAATAATATTAATCATTAAGATATCAACCTTCCCTTAAGATATTTATATGATTAATTTCAAACTGAAAAATCATTTTACTTAATCGTTTATATCCAAAAAGAATCATTTTAAACGTTATATTCGACTGCTCATATAAAAAGTTTTGCTATATAGCCTTAAGTAATTTTTTAACCATCAAGTACGTTTATTATTATGGAAATCTATTTGCATTGACTAAAAAATACAATAACGCTTTTGAGAGTTCCCATCTTTGACCTGTATTTTCCAATTTAATAACACATCTTCTTCAATACATATTCATCTCATACAAATAAGTTGATTTTTTTATTTTTATAAACGCAATTTCTTAACAAATCAAAATTTTACATTTAAATCTTTCGATATATTACAAGTTTTTTAAAAAAGTAATATATTTCTATCAATAAAAGTAATATAATATTAGTAATTATAGTTCCATTAATTTATTGCAACAATACATAGAATCATTATTACAAGAATTATTTAATATCATCTTAGAATCTCACAAAATATCAACTTTGTTTAATTACTCAAAACGATAAGTCGTTTAGAGTTTTTAAAATAAATTTTTGCGAAATAAAGGAGACATGTTAAATGAAAAAAGTAATGGGGATATTATTAGCAAGTACACTTATCTTAGGTGCTTGTGGACATCATCAAGATAGTGCAAAAAAAGAGAGCACTAGTCACAAAAAGAAAGAAAATGACAATGAAGAATTAAATGAAGAACTTAAAGAATTTAAAAGCAAAAAAAATATGGATATAAAAATTAAAGGCGATACTATTGTTAGTGACAAATTTGAAGCTAAAATAAAAGAACCGTTTATCATCAATGAAAAAGATGAGAAAAAGAAATATATCGCTTTTAAAATGGAAATTACTGCTAAAAAAGACGATAAAGATTTAAATCCATCTTCTATTTCTCATGACTATATTAATATCACTCAAGATGATAAAAATACAGTAAATAAATTAAGAGATGGTTATCTATTAAGTGATAAAAAATATAAAGATTGGACAGAACATAACCAAGATCAAATTAAAAAAGGCAAAACTGCACAAGCCATGTTTATCTATGAGTTAAGAGGTGATGGAAATATTAATTTAAATGTCCATAAATACTCAGAAGATAAAACAGTTGATTCTAAATCATTCAAATATAGTAAACTTAAAACCGAAGATTTTTCTCATAGAGCGGAAACAAGAGAAGAAGTAGAAAAGAAAGAAAAAGAATTTGAAGAAGAGTACAAAAAAGAACAAGAACGAGAGAAAGAAAAAGAAAAGCAAAAAGATGACGATAGTGCTTTAAATGAAGTATAAATTTATGAATGCTCGCATTCAACGTTATAATCTTTGTTGTTATTGTCATTATAGATTAGCTTACTTACACTCATAATGACATACTAATTTAATTGTTAAATATAATAAAAAAGAGTAGCTCGCCTACTCTTTTTTGTTGTTTTGCATGAAGAATTATCTTATATAAAGAATCTTTTTATGAACAATATTAAAACTCAAAGCTCAACTTTTTTGACACTTATTTGACACACATTCTTTCAACCCTTAACGCAAAATCTTATATGTACACAAGTATTAATTATTCATTCATGAAAATTTGAACCTAAGCAGATACTATCATATCAACGTACACAGCTAATTTAACCTTCCTCACAAGAAAAGATAAAAAACATAAAAAAGAGCAAGGTCAACGTGTCAGAAAATTATTTTCTTGACACATATTTGACACTTGCTAGATTAAAACCCCATTAAATCAAGGTTTCCAAGCATATTTTTATGGAGACGGCGGGATTTGAACCCGCGTCCAGAGGTCCTGATACACATCTTTCTACGTGTGTAGTTTATCGAAAGGTTTCGCATCATGAAAAGTGATAAACAACCAACATGATGCTAGCTTGATTAAGTTTCTTCTAAACAGACTTCAAACGGCAGTGTTTAGCATATCCTATTAAGGTTGAATCGCGTTAACAGCACATAGGAAATGCTGTTAGGCGATGCAGAGTGCGATTAGGCAGCTACTGCGAAATTATTGTTTGTTTTGCCAGTTATTATAAACTGTGTGTGTTGATGACGAAGACAACCCTCCGACACGCTTAATGAGCTCGGGGGACCCCTGTCGAATCCAGAAACGCCCCCGAAATAATAAATCAAACAAATCATACTTTTGTAATTTACAAAAGCACATATAACTATATCAAATATAGCCCGATTAAGCAACTAAATCGCTTAATAACGGGCTTTCATATCTCGCGCAACATCTCGTTTGACTGCTTTTTCTTTCAAAGCTTGACGTTTATCATATTTTTTCTTACCTCGTGCAACACCAAGTAATACTTTACAATGTCCATGCTTCAAATAAAGTTTTAACGGCACAATCGAATAACCAATCTCACGTGTTTGGTCACCCAATTTAATGATTTCACGCTTATGCAATAATAATTTTCGAGAACGAAGAGGATCGTGATTAAAACGATTCCCTTCTTCGTATGGTGCTATATGCATATTATTCAAATACATTTCACCGTTTTTAACTTGCGCATAACTATCTTTAAGGTTAGCACTACCTCGGCGAATTGATTTTATTTCTGTGCCTTGCAATACAATTCCCGCTTCAATCGTGTCTTCAATATTATAATCATGTCTAGCTTTACGATTTTCCGCTAATGTACCTGGTGATTTCTTCTTAGCCATTCATACTCACCTCATTGCTGCTTATTTTTTCTTACGACGTGCTTTCTTTTTCACACTTTTATCTTTATAAAATGGCTTATATTTACTGTTTCCTGATTTGTCATTTTTACGTTCATTTTTACCTTTACGTTGCTTACCTTTTTTCTTATGACCTTTATCATCAGATTTCGATTTATCTAATGATTTACCACGCGTTTTAGCTTGAATTGTCTTACCTCGCGCTGGGCGCTGTGATCGATCATTTTTCGGTAAAGGCATACCTACAATTTGAAAATCAATTAATCGTTCATCTACATCAACATGCGTCACTTTAACCTTAACTGTGTCACCAATTCTAAATACTTTAGCTTGACGCTCACCAATTAATGCCATTTGACGCTCTTCAAAACGGTAATAATCATCAGTCATATTCGCAATATGAACCATAC
The DNA here is from genome assembly GCF_017151945.1 of Staphylococcus sp. EG-SA-10. NCBI lineage: Bacteria > Bacillati > Bacillota > Bacilli > Caryophanales > Staphylococcaceae > Staphylococcus > Staphylococcus sp. EG-SA-10. The sequence goes on along the minus strand of NZ_JACVZJ010000005.1, from coordinate 128,383 downwards.
CCTCTATCGTATTTGGCAATTCAATGAACATACCGAAGTTAGCTACTGAGCTGACAATACCTTCAAATTCATCACCAATATGTTGAATCATATATTCTGCTTTTTTCAATTCATCAGTATCACGTTCTGCCTCAATAGCACGACGTTCACGTTTAGAAGTATGTTCAGCTAACTCAGGCAATTTGTCTTCCCAACGCTTCACTTCTTTGTTATCCATTGATTTCTCAATTAAATACTTACGGATTAAACGATGAACTGTTAAATCAGGATAACGTCTAATTGGTGATGTAAAATGCGTATAATATTCAGCTGATAAGCCAAAATGTCCCAAGTTCACATCATCATAATGCGCTTGTTGCATTGAACGTAACATCATTGTTGAAATGACCATTTGTTCAGGTCGACCTTCTACTTCTTCTTGAACCTTTTGAAGTGTTGTTGGATGAATATCTTCGCCAGTACCCTTAATCATGATGCCAAAGTTTGTAATAAAATCAAAGAATTGTCTTAAACGATCTGATTTAGGTTGCTCATGCACTCGGTAAATAAATGGTACATCTAACTTACTAAAATGTTCAGCAACTGTTTCATTTGCAATTAACATAAATGACTCAATAAGACGTTCGCCTTCACCACGTTGTCTCAATTGAACATCTGTAGGTATACCATCTTCGTTAACTAGTACTTTCGCTTCGCTAATATCAAAATCAATTTCACCACGGCGTTTTCTCATTTGAATTAAACGATTTGATAAATCTTGTGCTAAATCTAGCATAGGCGTAATTTCATTATACTGCTCTCGAATCGTAGGATCCTTTTCAGTAATAATCTGATTTACCTCATCATACGTCATTCGATAATCAGAATGAATCACACTATCAAAGATTTCATGTTTTACAACGCGACCACTATCATCGATTTCCATGCGACAGCTTAAAGTTAAACGATCAACATTAGGATTCAATGAACAAATACCATTACTTAATCGATGTGGAATCATTGGAATTACACGGTCAACAAGATATACACTAGTAGCTCTATCATATGCCTCTTTATCCAATGCAGAACCTTCTGTTACATAATAGCTGACATCAGCAATACTTACAGTTAATTGCGTATTACCGTTCGCTAACTTTTTAACACTAATTGCGTCATCTAAGTCTTTAGCATCCGCGCCATCAATAGTGATGGTCAATTCATTACGTAAATCATGACGTCCTTTAATTTCACTATCTTCTATATTGTCTGGTGTTGCTTCAGCTTCTTGTAACACTTCATCAGGAAATTCAATTTCTATGCCATGTTGATAGATAATAGATAAAATATCTACGCCAGAATCATTTTTATGTCCTAAAATAGCAGAAATATGTCCTTCTGGATTATCTGAACCGTCAGCATACTTAGTAATTTGAACTAATACTTTGTGACCATCTACTGCACCTAAGCTTTGACCTTTAGGAATGAAAATATCTTGCATAATTCGTTTATCATCTGGAATGACAAAACCAAAATGTCTAGCCTGACTATACGTACCAACCACTTGAGTTACTGAATGCTTCTCAATTGACTTAACTTCCCCTTCAATTTTACCTTTATGCTCACCTTTTGATTGATGGATTTCTACAATAACAGTATCTCCATCCAAGGCACGATTAATTTTCGTTGGGGGAATAAATATATCTTCCATATCTTTGTCTTCAGGTCTTAGGAAAGCAAAACCTTTTTTGTTTTGACTTAATGTTCCTTTAATTAATTTCGATTGACCTTTGGAACTATGCTTTTTTTGGTATCTATCTGTTTTCGAACGTTCGATTAATCCTGATTGTTCTAACTCCACAAGCACCTTAATTAAATCTCTAAACGAGTCGGCACTGCTTAAACCTAATGCATCTTGAAAATCTGACACTGACATAGGTTCATATTCAGGTTGATTAATAATCTCTTCTATTGATTGCTTTAAATTCATTATGCCCCTCCTTTCTAATGTTAAAATCTCTTTTTATTCTGACCAGTCTAATGACTCTAAAAATTGATAAATATCATCGAAAACTTGTTCTTTTTCTTTATCAATTGTAATAACATGTCCTGACTGACTATACCATTTGATATCTTTTTCGTCAGAGTCTACATGTTCATATATATAATTTGCGGATTGTGGATCAATCATATTGTCGTTTTCTGCTTGAATCACTAAAATTGGGTCAAACACCTCATCAACTTGATCTTTAATCGTATCTAATGCTTCACTTAATTCTTTTAAAGTTTCAGTTGGTTTAAAATGATGCATTTCGTTGTCAATCGTTTCTTGATCTTTACCCTCATACTTTTTAAAATTGCGTGCATATTCTAAAAAGCCTTCATAAATGGCACCTTCAGTTTTGCCACCCATAGGAGCACACATCGTTACAATACCCTTTACATCTCGATTTAAGCTTAATTTTAATGCAAAATCGCCACCTAATGACAAGCCAGCAACAACAATTTCATCATAACCTTGTTCAACAAGGTAGTCATAGCCATCTAAGGCATCTTTAAACCAAACAAAAGGACTTGATTGAAGTATCTCTTCTGGTGGTGCTGCATGGCCTTCATATTGCGGTGCATACGATGTATAACCTTTCTTTTGTAAAAATCGACCTAATTGACGAACATCAGACGAATTGCCTGTAAAACCATGTAGTAATAACACGGCACGTTTACCTTCCTCAAAAAAGAAAGGCTTTGGTAACTTTATTTGCATAAATCTAACGCTCCTTTTTCACAATTAACAAACGTACTTAATTAAACAATATGTTTCTAATAATTGAACATGAGTCCTTTATTATTCTAATTATAAATAAAAAAGCCCGACATTTACATCGCCGGACCTTACATACCAAGATAACTTATGCAAATCATAAGTACAAAAAATAATATTGATAAAATAATTGTTAATCTATTTAAGAATAAATCGACGCCACGTTGTTTTTGTTTACCGAATAACTGCTCAGCACCACCACTGATGGCACCTGAAAGCCCACTGCTTTTACCTTCTTGGAGTAGTACAACAGTTATTAATGCAATACAATCAATGATTAATAATACGATTAAAAATGTATGCATAAATTGTCCTCCGTTCCTTATATACGACAAGTAGTATATCATATTTTTATTGTTAAAATCAATTTTCTAGCGATTAAATGTACTTTTACGTTTGATAGAAACAACAAGCATATAAATCGCTAATGCAATCGAACCTATAATAACAATTAAAATTGGCAATGTTAAGTACGCACCGTGTGCAGCTTTTATTGCTTGAATTGTGATTGATAAATTAATCAACGTAAACAAACTATTTGATACATAAACTGCAAACATAAACCACCACACATAAGTATGTCGATTCCAAAAAGTGATGAAGCCTGCTAGATAAGCCAAAATATACATAATACCAGTGAATCTAAAGCTGTTTAAAATGTAATCTATCGCTTTATCTGAAGTGTTTTGATTCGTTAAATTGAGTAATGCTTTGGCAGTCGCATTATCCAACGAAACAAAGTAATGAATAATCAACAATATTGAGAATACGATTGATGCAGTTGCAATAAAGCGTCCTGTTTTAATTTCTTTATTCGTTCTATCAGCCATTTGTTTACTCCTCATATATTTAAATACGTTCTATAAAACCTTTATTTAATTTTTACCTTTTAATAAAAGTGAATACCCTGTCATACAATATTCATTTCAACATAAATTTATTATACCAGTTTAAGAATACAAGTTAAATATGTGTTATTAGTTACCTCATGATTATTAGTCTGTTATGAATAATACTTCAAAATAAAAAACCTACCACAGTCTCAACTCTGTGGCAGGTTATAAATACAAGCGTGAACTTTTTAAGCGTGAACTCAAAAACTTTATTCAATTTATACCGACATAATAATCCTCAACTAAAATTATGGCAGTAATTAATGTTTAAAATGATTATTTATCTAAGTTATAGAATGATTTGATACCGTCATATTTAGCAGTTTCAAATAATTCATCTTCGATACGTAATAATTGATTGTATTTAGCAATACGGTCAGTACGTGATAATGAACCAGTTTTAATTTGACCAGCGTTTGTAGCAACAGCGATATCAGCAATTGTTGTATCTTCTGTTTCACCTGAACGGTGAGAAACTACTGCTGTGTAACCAGCTTTTTGAGCCATTTCGATTGCATCAAATGTTTCAGTTAATGTACCGATTTGGTTAACTTTAATTAAGATTGAGTTACCAATTCCGTTTTCAATACCTTTTGCTAAAATTTCAGTGTTTGTTACGAATAAATCGTCACCTACTAATTGTACACGGTCACCGATACGTTCTGTAAGTTGTTTCCAACCATCCCAGTCGTTTTCGTCCATACCGTCTTCAATTGTAATGATAGGATATTTGTCTACTAATTGTTCTAAGTAGTCAACTTGTTCTGCAGCTGTACGTTTTGCACCGTGTTCGCCTTCGAACTTACTGTAGTCATATACACCATTTTCATAGAATTCTGATGATGCACAGTCAAATCCTAAGAATACTTCTTCACCTGGTTTGTAACCAGCTGCTTCGATTGCTTGGATAATTGTTTCAACAGCATCTTCAGTACCTTCAAATTTAGGAGCGAAACCACCTTCGTCACCTACTGCAGTTTCTAAACCACGTTTGCTTAAAATTGATTTTAAGTTGTGGAAAATTTCAGTACCCCAACGTAATGATTCTTTGAACGTTGTAGCACCTACAGGTAAAATCATGAATTCTTGGAATGCAATTGGAGCATCTGAGTGAGAACCACCATTAACGATGTTCATCATTGGTACTGGTAACTGCTTACCATTAAATCCACCTAAATATTTGTAAAGTGGTTGACCTAATAAGTCAGCTGCTGCACGTGCTACTGCGATAGATACACCTAAAATAGCATTTGCACCTAATTTACCTTTGTTTGGAGTACCGTCTAATGAGATCATCATTTTATCAATAGATACTTGATCTAATACTGAAAATTCACCTTCAATAATTTCTGGTGCGATGATTTCATTAACGTTTTCAACTGCTTTAGTAACACCTTTACCTAAATAACGTGATTTGTCTCCATCACGTAATTCAACAGCTTCGTGTTCACCAGTTGAAGCACCTGATGGTACTAATGCACGACCAAATGCGCCACTTTCAGTTAATACTTCTACTTCAACAGTTGGGTTACCACGAGAGTCTAAGACTTCGCGAGCGTAAACATCTGTAATAATTGGCATGTTTATAATCTCCTTTAAATAGTTATTCTATAATTATTATAGCTTTATTCTTTCATTTAACAAAATGATATTACTATTATTTTCAAAAAATAAGTGTCATTAAGCGTTTACTTAACATCTTTTACAATATTAGTGTTTAATTAAAGATTCACCTGTCATGTCTTCAGGTTGTTCTACATTTAATAAATCTAATAATGTAGGTGCTAAGTCACCTAAGCGACCAGTTTCTCTAAGTGTAACGCCTTCTTTTGTTACAATCACTGGTACTGGGTTCGTTGTATGCGTAGTCATTGGTTGATCATCATCCGTCAATACTTGATCAGAGTTACCATGGTCAGCAGTAATAATTGCATAACCGTCCATGTCTAAAATCTTATCAACCACTTCGCCTAAACATTCATCAACCGCTTCGATTGCTTTGATGGTCGGCTCAAGCATACCACTATGTCCAACCATATCAGGGTTAGCAAAGTTTAAAATAATTAAGTCCAAGTCACCTTTATTTAACTCTTCTAATAATGCATCTTTAACTTCATAAGCACTCATTTCTGGTTTCAAGTCATACGTTGCAACTTTAGGTGAATCAATCAAACGACGACGTTCACCTTTAAATTCCTCATTACGTCCACCACTCATAAAGTAAGTAACGTGAGGATATTTTTCAGTTTCTGCAATACGTAATTGAGTTAAATTGTTATTTTGTGCAATTTCACCAATTGTGTTATTTAAATCGACTTTTTCGAAAACGATAGCCGCATCGATATTGTCATTATACTTAGTGAATGTTGCATAGAATAAATCTTTAACTTGTTCAACTTTAAAGCCTTCGAATGCTCTGTTCGCAAAAATTTCCGATAATTGTGCTGCTCTATCAGGTCGGAAATTATAGAAGATCACTGCATCTCCATCATTAACACCGTCATTTTGATTCTCAACGATGAATGGTACTACGAATTCGTCAGTTAAGCCTTCATTATAACTTGCTTCCACACCTTCTTTGGCAGTTGCATAAGTTGGGGCATCAAAGTTACGAATAGCGTTGTAAGCTTTTTCTTCACGTTCCCAACGTTTGTCACGGTCCATTGCATAATAACGACCAGACACAGATGCAAATTGACCAATACCTAATTCATTGAATTTAGCTTCAGTCTCTTCGATGTATTTCAAAGCGGATTTTTGATCTACGTCACGACCATCTAAAAATGCGTGTACGTAAACTTTTTCAACACCTTGTTTTTTAGCAAGTTCTAACAAAGCAAATAAATGTTTGTAATGACTGTGTACACCACCGTCAGACAATAAACCAAAGATGTGTAACGCTGAATCATGTGAATTCACGTGTGCAATTGCATTATTTAAAACATCATTTTCAAAGAAATCACCGTCTTCAATTGATTTATTGATTCGAGTTAAACTTTGATAAACGATACGTCCTGCACCGATATTCATATGACCAACTTCTGAGTTACCCATTTGTCCTTCAGGTAGTCCAACATCTAAGCCACTCGCTTCGATTTGAGTCGTTGGATATTTGTTGTAATAACGATCAAAATTAGGCTTGTTTGCTAATTTTACCGCATTACCATGTTCGCTTTCGCGGTTCGCAAAACCATCTAAAATAATTAACGCAGTTGGTTTCTTAGCCATGATTATTTTGCACCTTCTAACAATTGTACGAAATCTTCAACTTTAAGTGATGCGCCACCTACTAATGCCCCATCAATATCAGTTTGTGCCATGTATTCTTTAATGTTGTTAGGTTTAACACTACCACCATATTGAATACGAGTTGCTTCTGATACTTCTTTGCTTGATAAGTCAGCAATAGTTTGACGTACAAATGCACACATTTCATTCGCATCTTCAGATGTTGATGATTTACCAGTTCCGATTGCCCAAATTGGTTCATAAGCAATTATAACTGATTTAAGTTGATCTTCAGATAAACCTGCAACAGCTTTCTTAACTTGCTCACCTACAACATCGTTAGCTTTACCACTTTCACGCTCTTCGTCTGTTTCACCAACACAAATAATTGGAGTCATTCCATGTTTGAAAATAGCATGCGCTTTTTTGTTAATTTCTTCATCTGTTTCGTGGAATAATTCACGACGTTCAGAATGACCGATAACAACGTATTTAACGCCTAAATCTGCTAATGCAACTGGAGACGTTTCACCTGTGAACGCACCGTTATCTTCGAAATACGTATTTTGAGCACCGATTTCTAAACCTTGTGCTTTTCCTTCTTTAACTGCAGTAGTTAATGCATCTAATTGAATTGCTGGTGCACAAATTACTGATTCTACTTCTTTTGAATCTGGTAATGTTGGTAATGCATTGACGAAGTCTTTTGCTTCTTGTACTGTTTTGTTCATTTTCCAGTTACCAGCTATAATTGGTGTTCTCATTAAAGACACTCCTTGTTTTGTAAATATTTTTGAAAAGTGATGAAACACGATGTCATCTTGTGACTGTTTTCCCGTAACAATGTTAAACAAACATGCCACATCACTTTAAACTATCACTTTATTATTTATTATTGATTGCTTTGATACCAGGCAATTCTTTACCTTCTAAGTACTCTAATGACGCTCCGCCACCAGTTGAAATATGAGTGAAGTCATTTTCAAAACCTAAAGAAATTGCTGCTGCAGCTGAATCACCGCCACCGATAATCGTAATTGCATCTTTAAGGTTTGCAATTGCTTTACATACACCAATTGTACCTTGTGCAAAGTTACTGAACTCGAATACACCCATAGGTCCATTCCATACAACAGTGTGCGCACCTTCTAATTCATCTGCAAATAATTTTACAGTGTTTGGTCCAATATCCATACCTTCTTGGTCTGCTGGAATTGAATCTGATGGTACTACAGTAATTTTGGCATCATTAGAAAATTCTTTAGCAACTTTAGTGTCTACTGGTAATACAATTTTATCACCATGTTTTTCTAATAAATCTTTTGCGAAGTCGATTTTATCTTCTTCTAATAATGAAATACCAATTTCTTTACCTTGCGCTTTTAAGAAAGTATAAGCCATACCTCCGCCGATGATAATTTTATCAGCTATGTTAACTAAGTTTTTGATGACATTAATTTTGTCAGATACTTTTGCTCCACCTAAAATAGCAACAACTGGTTTATGTGGATCGTTAACTACGCCACCGATAAACTTAATTTCTTTATCCATTAAGAATCCAGCTGCAGTTTCTAAATGTGTAGAAATACCAACATTAGATGCATGCTCACGATGCGCAGTACCAAAAGCATCATTTACAAACACATCACCTAAAGATGCCCAGTATTTACCTAATTCTGGATCATTTTTAGATTCTTTTTTACCGTCTAAATCTTCATAACGTGTATTTTCAACTAATAATATGTCGCCTTCTTTAAGATCTTTAATAGCTGCTTCAAGTTTTTCGCCGCGTGTTTCCGGTACGAAAACAACTTCTTTATCTAATTTCTTAGATAAGTCTTCAGCAACTGGACGTAAAGTTAATTTTGCTTTATCACTTTCTTCTTTTACTTTACCTAAATGTGAAAATAGTACGATTTTACCACCTTGTTCGATGATGTATTGAATTGTAGGTAAAGCTTGAACGATACGGTTGTCATTAGTAATTTCACCGTCTTTTAAAGGTACGTTAAAATCAGCACGTACTAGTACTGTTTTACCTTTAAGATCTAAATCAGAAACAATTTTTTTAGCCATGGTGTTTCCTCCTTGTAATTAGGAAATTTTATATAAAAATAAGCGGAGAAGCGTTTGTGCTCCCCGCTTACTCATAAGCTTTAATTAATGCTAAATAGTTCTGAGCACTAGCGTATTTGAATAAAAACTATACTAAAATTATTTAGAAAGTTCAGCTAAGTATGCTAATGTACGAACTAATTGTGCAGTATATGACATTTCGTTATCATACCAAGCTGCAACTTTAACTAATTGACGGTCGCCAACTGACATTACACGAGTTTGTGTAGCGTCGAATAATGAACCGTAAGTCATACCTACAACGTCTGAAGAAACGATTTCGTCTTCAGTGTAACCGAATGATTCGTTTGAAGCATTTTTCATAGCTTCGTTAACTTGTTCAACTGTTACGTCTTGTTTTTCTAATACTACTGTTAATTCAGTTAATGAACCTGTAGCTACAGGAACACGTTGTGCACCACCATCTAATTTACCATCGATTTCAGGAATAACTTTACCGATAGCTTTAGCAGCACCTGTTGAGTTAGGGATGATGTTTTCTGCTGCTGCACGAGCACGACGTTTGTCACCTTTTCTGTGAGGTGCATCTTGTGTATTTTGATCACCTGTGTAAGCGTGAATTGTAGTCATTAGACCTTCAACTAAACCAAAGTCATCGTTTAAAACTTTAGCAACTGGTGCTAATGAGTTTGTAGTACATGAAGCACCTGAAACAACTGTTTCAGAACCGTCTAACTCTTGGTGGTTAGTGTTGAATACGATTGTTTTTAAGTCACCAGTAGCTGGTGCTGAGATTAATACTTTTTTAGCGCCTGCTTCAATATGAGCTTGTGCTTTATCTTTATCAGTGTAGAAACCAGTACATTCTAATACTACATCGATATTTAAGTCTTTCCAAGGTAATTTGCTTGCATCTGGTTCACTGAATGATTTAACTTCTTTACCATTTACGCGGAAACCACCATCAACTACCTCTACTTCACCTGTGAAACGACCTTGCATAGTGTCATATTTTAATAAATGCGCTAACATGTCGTCATCTGTTAAGTCGTTTACTGCTACAACTTCAAGACCTTCTACTTCTTGAATTCTTCTGAATGCTAAACGACCAATTCTACCAAAACCATTAATTGCTACTTTTACTGCCATTATAATGGCCTCCTTTAAAATGATATTTAAAAAGTATTAAACTTTTTATCTCTTATTCAAGTATTATCTTTGCTGCGGCTTCATCAGTGATTAACACTGTATTCTTGGGTGCAATCGTCAAGTATGCTTTAATTGCTTCACCTTTCGATTTGCCTCCTGCAACTGCAAAAATAAAGTCTTTTGATTCAAGGTCTTCTAATTGAAGTCCAATTGTTTTAACCTTATGAACAATTTGACCTTGTGTATCAAAATAATAACCAAATGCCTCTCCGACAGCTTGATGATGTTGAAGTTGTTCAATGACCTTTTCAGGTGATTGACGTCGATGCGCCATCTTCAGCGCATCACCAATGCCGTGTAATATAACGTTTGCTTGTTTAATTTTGTCTAAAGTGTTTATGACTGATGGCTCTAACAACAATGTGTTATATGTTGTTTCGCTGACATTATCAGGTACATACATCGTCGTATAATAACCGCCAGCTTGTTGTGCCATACTGGCTGCAATTGTGTTTGCCTGAAAGACAACATTTTCGCCTAGTCCACCTCTGGCTGGTACGAAGAATACATTATATGGTAATAAATGAATTGCTTCACTAACACATGCCATCGTGGATCCGCCAGTTACAGCAACTATCGCATCTTCTTGTAATATGCCTTCAAGTAATTGACCTGCTTGTCTACCTAATTCTGTTTTAACAGATTGACTATTATCAGCATCACCAGGAACAACATGAACTTCCTTAATTTGAAATTTATTCTTAATACCTTCTGACAGACGATTGTCATCTGCATAGATATCAAAGTAACCTTTCAATTGCGAAATCAGTTGCTCACCTTCAGCTGTAATTTCCATTCCGGTAGGCTTAACTTTTATCAAATCTTGTTTCTTAAGCATATCTGTTTCAGAACGCAGTACACGTTCAGTCATATCCATATGTTCGCTTAAACTTCGACGTCCGACAGGCTGATTTTTTGAGATAGTAGTAAGAATAGAAAAACGTTTATACATTTTATCTATGAGATCCGGTATAAGCTTTTGCTGTGCTTGCAATAAGTCTTTCACTACTACCTCCTCCTTATATTTATAAATGTAAATAAGGATATATCACAACCAGTGGTTGCCTTTTTAAGTCCCACGTGGGACAAAAATTAACCTCTTTACACTTGCAATAGTACTATTCTATTTCAAAAATTGCAAGCATAAAACTTAAATTTTCTAAATAATTTGATAAAGCGCTTGCAATATATTTTCGATTTGTTATACAACAAAACGTTTTATTTTATTCGCTGTAGTCAAATGTATACCCTTATACTGACTCGCTAATCATTTGCTTATTATTTGAGATTAGGACATAAATCAATGCTCTAAAATCCGAAAAGTTACATTGGCAGTAGTTGACTGAACAAAATTGCGCTTGTAACAAGCTTTTTCCAATTAAAGTCAGGGGCCCCAACATAGAGAATTTCGAAATGAAATTCTACAGGCAATGCAAGTTGGGGTTGGACGACGAAATAAATTTTGCGAAAATATCATTTCTGTCCCACCTCACTCAAAATAAATTTCACTATCCGCAAAACAAACAACTAACTATTTAAGTATCATCTCTCCCCTAATTAACAATTATAAAAATAAGAACCAATATTCGAGACAACCTAATTAATTGTGTTGTCTGTCATACTGGTTCATTTTTGTTTGACTAAATACTACTTATCATTAGCATTATTTTGTTTATTTGTTGTTGATTGGCTATTTTGTTGTGGTGCTTGTGGTTTTGCTTGTTGATTTGATTGATTGTTTTGTTGATTATTATTTGGCTTTGGTGTTGGTTGTTGCGGCTGTGGTTTAGGCTGAGCTGGTTGTTTATTATCATCAGTTTTCTTCTGATTATCATCTGATTTATCTTGAGATGCTTTGTCATCCTTATCTTTCGACTCATCCTTTGATGCTTTATCATCATTCTCTTCTTTAGCAGGAAGTTGCTTTGTAGGTGCTTGTTGCTGAGGTGGCACATATTGATATTGATTCTGCTGTGGCAACTGCTGATATTGGTTTGCTTGTGAATCTAGCTCATTCTGCTCTTTTTCCTCTTGTTGCTTTTTCTTTCTCTCTTTTTCTGCATTTTCTTTTTGACGCTTTTCTTTTTGTTCCTGCTTTTGTTCGTTCAACATACGTTCTTTAGCTTTATTCGAATGATCTACATATGCAAAAATTGCAAATACTAATCCTCCGAGTAATAGCAATACCGTCGCAATGCTAACTACTTTCGCTGTTGTACTCATTTTCTTCTTACTTCCATCTTCATTTTTATTGTAGTCGTAATTTTGATTCGACATACTCTCCCTCACTTCAAACTAATTTAAATATAGAAATTATCGCGCAACCATTAACATTTTCACAACTAATTTGCTTACCTAGTTTCTACAAATATTAATAAACATTTACTCTTTTTGCCTTCTTCAACTTTAAACTGTATTCACTATTACTCACTCGTAAATCGGATTCATTTTTACAAAGAAATAGTAGTCTTATATATCTTAACATTTAATAACTAAATCAAACATATTTTGAACCTTTTTTTGAAAATTAACATATTAAACTTTTTGATTTTACAACAAATTATAGCTACGTATTGAAAATTAAAGCATTAGTTTAAGTGTTGTGTTAAAAGTTTTTATGTTTAGATTGTTATATTACTATGTATTCTTAAATTTGTTTAAAAAATTAATGCTTTGAATTGATGTATAATGGGAATAAGAAATAAATAAAAACGACCCGCACGATAAACGTACGGGTCCACTACTAAAGGGAGTCAAATTTTTACCTTCGTTTGTATCATGCAGCGTTTTACACATACTTTTAAGAGATGTTTATTCGTTATCGAAGGTACACCTTTATTATAACTTATATCATTTTTATTAAAATACAATTCAAAAAAAGTTATTGACATATTATTGTCTAAATAATGTATAACCTTTGAACAACAATAATGATTATTAAATAGTAACTAAATACAAAATTACATGGGGTGAATGATAATGAAACAATACTTAATTACTGGTGGAACTGGTATGGTTGGATCTCAATTAGTTAATGAAATCAAAAAATCAGATTCACATATCACGATATTAACGCGACACGACCAAATTTCAAATGATAAGAAAATTTCATATGTCAACTGGGCTAAATCTGGGTGGGAACACAAAGTTCCTCAAAATATCGATGTGGTCATCAACTTAGCAGGTGCTACATTGAATAAACGATGGACACCGGAATATAAACAAACGCTAATGCTAAGTAGAATTCAATCTACGCAAGCTTTATATGAATTGTTTAAGTCACGTAATAAAGCACCTAAAGTTTTATTTAATGCTAGTGCCACTGGTTACTATCCTCCTGATTTATTTATGAGTTACACAGAAGTTTATAAAACTTTACCATTTGATTTCTTATCAGATATTGTGTATCAATGGGAACGTTTCGCACAACAAATTGAACAATTAGGTACGCGAGTTGTCATCGGTCGTTTCGGTATAATTTTATCGAATGAAGGCGGTGCGTTACAAACAATGAAACTACCATACGAATATTACATTGGTGGTAAATTAGGTTCTGGTCAACAATGGTATTCATGGATCCATATCAATGATTTAATTCAAGCTATTTTATTTTTAATAAATAACGAGTCAGCTAGTGGTCCGTTTAATTTAACTGCACCTATACCTGAGCGTCAAAATTTATTTGGCTACACTTTAGCAAGAGCTATGCATAAGCCTCATGAAACTTGGGCACCAAGTCTTGCAATGCGTCTCATACTTGGTCAAATGTCAACAGTAGTATTGGATACTCAAAAAGTATTACCTAATAAAATTCAAGCATTGGGATTCCAATTTAAATATAGTAATTTAAAAATGGCACTTGAAGATTTAATTAGTAAGTGAGTGGGACATTGATCTCTCCTACTCCACTTCAAGCAAAAAGTCTAGGAGATAATTCGTTAAATCTCTCTAGACTTTTCTATTTGCTAATATTACATATAGATATAACTTTAAAGTCACTTATGAATATTGGTTGATTAATTTTAAAGTAAATACGAAAAGGCCACTTGAAATAAAATGTTCAAACGACCTTTTACTACTTTATAAAATTAAATATATGATTTGTATTCAGGATACCAAATTTCAGCTTCAATTGCTTTGTCAATATCATCAATAGTTTCAGCGTTTAATCCTTGATCAATGACACTTTGTGCAACCGCTTTGGCTATGGCACGAGAACATTGATGTATTTTCTCGACAGGTGGTAAGACTGCAGCACCTGGTTCATCTGGATTGACCATGCCACCAAGTGCATGACTCGCAGCTGATAGAATCTGTTGATTTACTTTCTTCGCTTTTGACGCAATAAGGCCCAAACCTAAACCAGGATACATCAATGCATTATTTGCTTGACCAATACTGTAATTCACACCATTGTATTCAATGTCATTATATGGGATACCAGTTCCAATTAATGCTTTTCCGTTAGTCCATTTTAATAAATCTTGTGCAGTTGCTTCTGCTAATTTTGTAGGATTAGACAATGGGAAAATCATTGGACGTTCTGTATGTTTTAACATCTCTTTTACTGCATCTTCTGTAAATGCACCTGTTTGAGTTGATGTACCGATTAAAACAGTAGGCTTAATATTTTCAATTACTTCTTTTAAATTTTTCCAGTTTACTGTATTTGAAAATTCATTCCTATTTTTAGCAAATACTTGTTGCGCTTCAGTTAAATCATCCATATCATCAAACAACAATCCTTGTTTATCCATAATATAGAAATGCTGATTTGCTTTTTCTTCTGAAACACCCTGTTTAATTAGTTCATCTTTTAAAATATTGGTAATACCCATACCAGCTGTACCACCACCATAAACTAAAAACGTCTGATTCGTATAATCTACTTTAGAAATATTTAATGCACCTAGTACGCCAGCTAATGTAACTATACCTGTACCTTGAATATCATCATTAAAAGTTGGTAACGTATCTTCATATTTATCTAAAATATTTTTGGCATGCCCTCTACCAAAATCTTCCCAATGTAATAGTGCATTAGGATATTCTTTACGCACTGCACTCACAAATTTATCTACAAATGCGTAATATGTCTCATCATCGACACGTTTATGACGATTTCCTAAATAAAGGTCATCCTTTAGTAATTGTTCATTATTAGTACCTACATCTAAAGATACAGGTAAGACTTGTGAAGGATTTATTCCAGCTGCTGCTGTATATACTATTAATTTTCCTATCGCAATATCTACACCATCAACACCCCAATCGCCGATACCTAATATACCTTCCGCATCTGTCACTACGATTAATCGAATATCTCTGCCATTTGCAACGTTGCGCAATTCTTGTTCAATTTGATCTTGTCTATCAACAGATAAAAATACTGCATCTTGGGGTCTGCTGAAATTCTCATTATATTGTTCAATCGATTGGGCAATAACAGGGTCATAAATAATTGGCATAAATTCAACTAAATGCTCTGAAGTCAATTTGTAAAACAATGTACGATTACGATTAAAAATTGCCATTAAAAATAAACGTTTCTCAAAATCGGTTTGTTTCGCCTTGAATTGTTCATAACATTGTTCTGCTTGTTGTTCTAAAGTTCGAACATTCACAGGTAATAAACCTTCAAGCCCTAACTGTTTTCTTTCTTCGTTAGTAAAAGCTGTACCTTTGTTTAAAAATGGATTGTTAAGTAATTCAATGCCTTTCATAAAATCATCCTTTATATTTGTTAGATTGTAGAACCGCAGACGCAACGTGTCTAATTAAATTCTCACAAATATTTTTACCCGTTATTTTTTGCTTTTACTCAAAATATTTCGAACAATTTATCTATACCTAGTTTTACTCATACAAAAAGAGCAGACTGCTTAGTCTACTCTTTACTTTGAATTATTTTGTTTCAGGTACCATCACTTCATCAATTAAGCCATATTCTTTAGCTTCTTCTGCAGTTAAGAAGTTATCACGATCTGTGTCTTTTTGTATTTTTTCAATACTTTGACCAGTACGCTCTGATAAAATGCGGTTTAATTTTTCACGTGTTTTTAAAATGTGATTTGCAGCAATTTCGATTTCAGTTGCTTGTCCTTGAGCACCACCTAATGGTTGGTGAATCATTACTTCTGCATTTGGTAACGCGAAGCGTTTACCTTTTGCACCAGCTGCTAATAAGAATGATCCCATTGATGCAGCCATACCGATACAAATTGTTTGAACATCAGGTTTAATGTGTTGAATTGTATCATAAATCGCAAAACCAGCTGTTACACTTCCACCTGGTGAATTAATGTATAAATAAATATCTTTCTCTGAGTCTTGTGCTTGTAAGAATAATAACTGTGATACGATTGAATTTGCTACGTTGTCATCAATTTGTGAACCTAACATAATAATACGGTCTTTTAATAAACGTGAGTATATATCGTATGCACGTTCACCACGATTTGTTGTTTCAATAACTGTAGGAATTAAATTCATCTATATTTCCTCCTTGTAATAACTGTTACTCATTATTTTACATATTAAGTCAAATTTGGTCAAACACTTTGACTTTATATAGCTACATTGTTTGACGCTTGTCTCTTTCCTTTGTAAACTGATAATATCTATTTTAGATTGTACTTATTTTACTTCTGATAGTACAGTGATTTGATTAACATATTTACTCCTTGTGGTGTAATGGATAACACGTAAGATTCCGGTTCTTAAGATAGGGGTTCGATTCCCTTCAAGGAGGCATTTAAATAAAATACAATACTTTTCAATACAGAGAATCCCGCAATGTCGGGATTCTTTTTATGCTGATTTTGTTTTGTCTATGATCAGGGACTTTCAGGGACTCAATTAATTATCACATTCACATTTTCTTATGACCAAATTGATATATATGATGCTACTTAATGAGAAAATTAGGTAACGCTTGGTTATTGAATTTCCTTCATTAAACTTTCCAGCTCAATTTAATAGTTAGTCGACTATTATTCATTACACACTTTTTAATCATAAAAAAGGTATTTTTGATAATTCAATACCAAAAACACCTTCTTACTTATAATTCTATTTGTTCACCATTTCTAATCTTGTCGGCTAAATCATTAAGTTTTCTTAATCGATGATTTACACCTGATTTTGAAATTGGACCAGTTGATACCATTTCTCCAAGCTCTTTCAACGAAATTTCTTGATGTTCTACTCGAATTCTAGCAATCTCTCTCAACCTGTCTGGTAAATTTTCAATACCAATTTCTTTATCAATCAATTTAATGCTCTCAACTTGTTTCATCGCAGCACTAACTGTTTTATTTAGATTTGCCGTTTCACAATTAACGAGTCGGTTAACAGAATTACGCATATCTCTTACAATACGTACGTCTTCAAATTTTAATAACGCTTGATAGCCACCTATCAAACTAAGAAAATCCGAAATCTTTTCCGCTTCTTTTAAATACGTAATACTTCCTTTTTTTCGCTCTAAATGTTTGGCATTCAACTCATAACTATTCATTAGTTTCGTTAAGCCTTCTGCATGACTCTCATTTTGAGAAAAAATTTCCAAATGGTACGAAGATGTTTCGGGGTTATTCACTGAGCCACCTGCCAGAAAAGCTCCTCTCAAGTAACTGCGTCTCATTTCGTCATCTTGAATCATTGAATGATCAATTTCATGCGTAAAAATGCCGTCTTTTAAAATTCCTAATTCATCAAGAATTTCTTTCGCTTTCATCTTTGTACGACAAATATAAATATTATTTTTTTTAAGTTTCATTTTTTTACGGACTAATATTTCAACTTCCACATTAAAGACACGTTTAATCAATGAATAAATACGTCTTGCCGTTGTTGCATTTTCCGTTTGAACATTTATAACAAATTGTTGATTTGAAAGACTAAGTGCACCATTCATTCGAATCAGTGCACTGAGCTCTGCTTTTGCATTCATTTCATCGACGTCTATTCTAGTTAATTCATTTTTCATTTCTGATGCAAAGCTCATCGTACAGTCATTCCTTTCTTATTTAAAACATGATTCACCTTAGAACCACTGTCTATTTTCATTTTTTTACACAGCTCTATTATCATATCATAATATGATTACGTTCTATATTATTTACGTTTATCACTTGGTACGAAAGGAATAGTACTAATTAATTCTAAAGCTATGTCATAAATCATTGTCGATAACACTTTAGTATTATGCCTTACTAAATGATTTTCAGAAATTTCAACTAAATTTGAAGATGTTTTTACATTTATGCTTTCTTTTTCAAGTTCAGCCTTATTAACTTCAACTGGTTTAGAATGTTTTTCTTCATATTTTTTCAAAACTTGAGCATTGAAAGTTTGAGTACTACAAATGACATAATCAATAAACGGTTGTCCAGCTTGTCTATGAATCGCGTCGATATGATCTTTCACGCTATAACCATCTGTTTCCCCAGGTTGCGTCATCACATTAGATACATATAGCTTAGGCGCATCAGAATGAATTAACGCATCTGAAATACCATTGACACATAAGTTAGAAATAACGCTCGTATATAATGACCCTGGTCCAAGAACGATTAAATCTGCTTCTCTTAAAGCATCGATTGCTTCTTCCATTGGTTGCACATCGTTAGGTTCTAAAAACACACGATCAATTTTTTTATGTTTTTTAGGAATATTTGTTTCTCCAAAAACAATTTCTCCATCTTCCATAACAGCATTTAATTGCACACTTGTATTTGTAGATGGAATGACTCTACCTTTAATATTTAAAATTTTACTTAATGCTTTAATGGCATGTCCGAAATCATTCGTAATATTAGTCATACCTGCGATTAATAAATTACCTAATGAGTGACCGCTAATTTGATTTTCTTCAAAACGATACTGAAAAAGTTGGCTTAAAACTGACTCAGAATCACTTAAAGCTGCAATCACATTTCTGATGTCTCCTGGTGCTGGTATATCCATTTCATCTCTGATTTTCCCTGTACTCCCACCATTATCAGCAACTGTTACAATCGCTGTAATATCAATTGGGAATTCTCTTAATCCCCTAGCCATGACTGATAAGCCAGTGCCACCACCGATAAGTACAACTTTTATTTGTCTCATTTTTTCTCGCCACTTTCAATATGTGCGTCCCTATGATGCACATAAACATTATATTCAAATACTTCATTTAGATAATTACCTAGTCGTTCTGCTAATGCTACAGATCTATGTTGTCCACCCGTACAACCGATGGCAATTACTAATTGAGATTTCCCTTCTTTTTTATACCCGGGTATCATAAAATCTAACAAATCAGTTAATTTTTCAAAGAAAATCTCTGTCTCTTTCCATTTCATAACATAATTATAAACGTCTTTATCTAATCCTGTTAAAGGTCTTAAATCTACTACATAATATGGATTTGGTAAAAATCGTACATCAAATACTAAATCTGCATCCATCTGAATCCCATGTTTAAAACCGAAACTTGTGACATTAATTGTAAAAGTTTCAAACTCTTCATCTTCATAGTATCGACGAATGCGTTCTTTTAATTCTTTAGGTGATAACTTTGTAGTATCTATAACAAAATTAGCTATACTTCTAATTTGAGACAAATGCTCTCGCTCTTCATTAATTGCATTGATTAACGATCTCTTACCTTGTTCCATCAAAGGATGTGCACGACGCGTTTCCTTATATCTTGAAATTAATTTTTCAGTACTAGCTTCTAAAAACATAACATCAATGATGACGTCACTTTCACTTTTGACTTTATCCACTACTGCAACTAATGAATTAAATAGTTCCTTACCTCTTAAATCAATTGCAATTGCCACTTTTCTTAAGGATGGATTTCCTTGTTCCATCAACTCTACAAATTTAGGCAATAACACTGGTGGTAGATTATCTACACAAAAATATCCCATGTCTTCTAAACATTGAATAACCAAAGATTTACCTGCACCAGATAAACCTGTGACAACTAATAGTTCACTTTTACTTTTTTCTTTTTCATTATTATCCATTATTTTTTCACCGCCAAAACGAATTTCATGATGTTAATTTAAATGTTCTATGACAAAATTAAGCAACGATGTTTTATATTTATTTTTAACTATGTCTAGATTAAATTTCTAAAAATATACATCATTTAAAAGGAGCTTAGGACATAAATCAATGTCCTAGGGTCTATAATATTATATTGCTAGTAGTTGACTGAATGAAAATGCGCTTGCAACAAGCTTTTTTCAACTCTAGTCAGGGGCCCCAACACAGAGAATTTCGAAAAGAAATTCTACAAGCAATGCGAGTTGGGGTGTGGGCCCCAACAAAGAGAAATTGGATTCCCAATTTCTACAGACAATGCAAGTTGGCGGGGCCCCAACACAGAAGCTGACGAAAAGTCAGCTTACGATAATGTGCAAGTTGGGGCGGGACAACGATAAAGAAATACTTTTTCTATAGAAATTAGTATTTCTTATGCATGAGTTTTACTCATGTATTCCTATTTTTAAGTACACATTAGCTGTGGCTAATGTGTAAGAACCACTACATAATAAATCATTAGTGGCTCTTTATCATTTCTGTCCCACTCCCATAAAGTTATAAGTTTAATATAACATATAAAAAAACTAGAACTCATTGAAACGCACAAATGATACGTGCTAAGTTCTAGTTTTCTATATAATTTGTTTTAATTTAAAAGAAAGACATTATTTTAACAATGTGATGACACTATTAAAATAAATATCCAAATAATTTACAACTCAACATCTTAATTCGACTTCGAATTAAGCTTAATCGTTTAAATGTTCAATATATTCCGCTGCACTTTGCGCTGCAATACTACCATCGCCAGTAGCAGTGACAATTTGGCGTAAACCTTTGTCGCGAACATCTCCTGCTGCAAAAATACCTGGTACTGATGTTGTCATATCATCTTTTGTCACAATATAACCAACATCATTTGTAATACCTAAGTCTTTAAATGGCGCTGTTAATGGTTTCATACCAATATAGATGAATACACCATCAGCCTCGTGTGTTTCTTCTGAACCATCTTTTGTAGACGTTAATGTCACAGAACCCACTTTGCCGTCTTTTTCATTAATTGATTTCAAAGTATGACTCCAAATAAAGTCGATTTTATCATTTTTGAATGCTCTATCTTGTAAAATACGCTGTGCACGTAACTCATCACGACGGTGAACGATTGTTACTTTGTCAGCAAATTTAGTTAAGAATGTTCCCTCTTCTACTGCTGAGTCACCACCACCGATAACGAATAGGCGTTTATTTTTAAAGAATGCACCATCACATACTGCACAATAACTTACACCGCGTCCACCAAGTTCTTGTTCACCCGGAACACCAATTTTCTTGTATTCTGCACCTGTAGCAATAATGACCGCTTTAGCTGTTAATTCTTTGTTACCAAAGTTAATCACTTTATATTCGCCTTTATCTTCTACAGATTTAATATCTCCATATTGATAAACTGCACCAAACTTTTTAGCGTGTTCAAACATTTTTGTAGATAAATCTGGACCTGTAATCATTTCGAAACCAGGGAAGTTCTCTACTTCTTCTGTATTAGCCATTTGACCGCCTGGAATACCTCTTTCAATCATAACTGTTTTTAAATTAGCACGTGATGCGTATACTGCAGCAGTCATACCAGCTGGACCTGCACCGATAATTGCTATATCAAAATCTATTTCAGTCATTTTATTAACGCCTCCTCATTATTAATCATTATGCGCATTATATAATAAATCTAACTTTTCATAAATCTATATGCTCAAGAGAAATTCAATCATTTTGTTCAGTTTATATTGTGTTATGCCTAACCATGTTGTAATTTGGTTCTTTGTAACGTTTCGAGGTTGATTTTTAAAATACAAATAAATAAACGCACCGATATATGGCTCAACATCAGTTAAATCTACTTTTTCAGCAATTATGAGTTCACCTTGATTAATCCATGCAACCATTAAATCATTTTCACTTACAAATAATTCATTATGGTAAAGGGTTAACAAGCCGCGATGAATGAAGTCTAATTTATTGAGCGTTAAACCTTGAACTAAATACGTTAAATACAATTTCTCATAATTATTTAGATTTTCCAGAACCTGCCAAATACTTTCCGTCATCACAATTTCTTTGCCATTTAATTGATCCAATAAAAAAATACCATATAAACGATAATGACTGTCATCACTTTGAAGTAATGGCAAAATATGTTGGTCAAAAACTTCTTTGCTATTTTCAATTACCCAAGGAGCATGTCCAATTTCCACTTTAGAAATTTGCTTCAATTTATCCCAGTAGTAATGACTTTCGTCTTCTTCACCTAAATAATAATAATTATATGCTAAAGCATTGTACATTTGAATTGATAAAAATTTCCCTTTTTTATATAAAGGGTACAACAATTGTTGTGATGCACGATACTGCTTTAAATAACTTAAAACAATGCCCAATTTAAAACTTTCATCATCATTCATAGGTACAACTTTATTTAATATTTTTAAATACTTTTGGTACTGTTCATTTTCCTTAGTGTTATAAAGTAGCAAAGTATAATGGCATAATGCATATATATCTGTACTATCCTCTTGTAATAGTGCTTCGTACAATGCTTTAGCCGTATCATATTCACCGAGATATAAATAACACATTGCCAGTAAATTACGTACGACACGATGATCTTGAACTTCTTGTGGTTGATGTAAGACATAATTCTTTGCATCTTTTAATCGACCTTGAGAAAAAAGATATTGGAATAGTATTTGAACTACAAACAATTGAGCTTCAAGTTCAATTTGTTCTTCACTTTGATATTTCACATCAAACATTTGATCTAATTCATCTCTATAATCTTGGTCGTCGCTAACAATAACATAATTAATACCAAACAAGAATGCCTTGTTTGGTTCGTTAACTTCAATGTTGAGCTGACTCAATTCATAAAAGCTATCTTCTAGATGCCTATTATAAATAATATTGTCATAAAATAAATGTTCTGCTTTTTTAGCAATACCAAGTTGCACTAGACATTGTGCATAATCAATTTGAATTTCCAGATCATCAGGTGACAATTCTAACACTTTTTCAAAGTATTCAGCAGCTCGTTTATATTCTCTTTGTTTAAACTTCTGATTAGCCATTTTACGATAAAATGCATCATCAAAAGTCATTGGAATTACATTATTATTCTTTTGCGCCATAAAATTGTCACCTCCTAATCATTTTTATATACATAGGGTTGCCATATGCAAATCCATTATCCGGTATATCTTTTGAAACAACCGTACCAGCTGCAACTTTTACATTGTCACCAATCGTTATACCGGGTAAAATGGTAGTATTTGCACCAATCAAAGTGTTAGATCCTATCGTCACTGGTCCATAACGAAATTCATCAACTAATGCTTCATGCGTCAAAATTGTTACATTGTAACCAATAACACTGTTACTACCAATCGTAATCAGTTCTGGATAAAAAATATCTAACATTACTTTATAAGCTATCGACGATTGATTACCGATATTAATATTTAAAAGTTGTTTATATATATGTCTTTTCAGTACCATACTTGGAATAAATTTCGAAAATTCAATGATGATTACATTCTTAAAAACTTTCGAAAATTTAACAAGACGGTATACATGCCATAAAGGGTTTGTATGATGATATGTTTTTGATAAAAATTTTCTCAAAATATCACTACTTCACTTTTTTTGT
This sequence comes from Staphylococcus sp. EG-SA-10, assembly GCF_017151945.1. NCBI lineage: Bacteria > Bacillati > Bacillota > Bacilli > Caryophanales > Staphylococcaceae > Staphylococcus > Staphylococcus sp. EG-SA-10. The sequence goes on along the minus strand of NZ_JACVZJ010000005.1, from coordinate 104,433 downwards.
TGGCCATGGAAGCGCCCCAACTTTGCTAAACAACGGTGGATTATACTTAATCCTTCTATATACAATTAAACTTATACTTATTAAAATTAAAAGAATTGATACTAATTGTGCAACTCTAATATTACTTGTGAGCATTAAGCTATCTGTACGTAATCCTTCTATAAAGAATCGACCAATTGAATACCAAGTTAAATATAAAAAGAATGTTTCTCCTAATTTTAAATGTTTACGAATATTAACTAAGATAATAAATCCAGCGACATCCCAAATGGATTCATATAAGAATGTTGGATGATAATATTGGCCGTTAATATACATATTTTCTATTATAAAATTAGGCAAATGTAATTGTTCTAAAAAAGCGCGTGACACAGGTCCACCATGTGCCTCGTGATTCATAAAGTTACCCCAGCGACCAATTCCTTGCGCTAAAATTATACTTGGCGCAACGATATCACCAATTTGAAATGGGTTTAAATTTTTCACTTTACATACAATAACACCAGCAATAAAGCCACCTATTAAACCACCATGTATTGCTATACCACCATGCCATATTTTAATAATTTCACCTGGATTTTCCGCGTAATATGGCCATTGGAAAATCACGAAATAGATTCGTGCCGCGATAAATCCAAATAGTGCACTATAAAAAATAATATCTACTAAAGTATCTTTATGTAATCCTGCTTTAACTAGTGCACGTTGTGCAACAAAGTAACCAAGTAGTATTCCGACAGCAATGATAATTCCATACCATCGTACACTCAGTGGTCCTAAGTTAAATGCCACAGGATCTATATAGTTAAATACAATACCCATTCAACCTACTCCTCACTCTTATGACTGTTCTTGATAATTTCTTCATTTAATCTTTCACTAAATTCTTCGGCAGTGTTAATGCCCATGATATTTAATCGATAGTTCATTGCAGCGACCTCAATAATTACCGCAACATTTCTACCAGGTCTTACAGGTATTGTTTTTTTAGTGATTTCAGTATCTAAAATACTTAACGTCTCTTCGTTAAGACCTACGCGGTCATATAACTTTTGCTTGTTCCAGTTTTCCAAATTAATATTTAATCTAATTCGTTTTTCAGTTAATATTGAACCCGCGCCAAATAAAGTCATAACATTGATAATACCTAGTCCACGTATTTCTAATAGGTGTTCTATTAACTTTGGTGGTTTCCCTATTAGTTCATCTTTATTAATTTGACGTATTTCTACATTATCATCTGCTACTAATCTATGCCCACGTTTAACTAACTCCAACGCAGTCTCACTTTTACCTATTCCTGAATCACCGGTAATTAGTACACCAACACCGTAAACATCTACTAAAACACCATGTAAAGATGTCGTCTTTGCAAGTGCATGCTCTAAAAACGTTGTTAAGCGACTCATTAAACTTGTAGTCGCATCTTTAGCAACTATAAGTGGCGTATTTAATTCTTTTGCAGCTTCAACTAATTCTTCTGGTGGCTGCAATCCACGTGTTACAATAATTGCAGGCGTTTCTGGTCTGCATAGTTTACGCATACGACCTGCACGATCCTTATCTGGTAATAAATTGTAAAACGATAGTTCCGTTGTTCCTAATAGTTGTATTCTATCTGACGCATAATGTGAAAAATAACCTGCCATCTCTAAGCCCGGTCTTGATATATCAGCATTTTTAATTGGCTTCGATAATCCTTCTTCACCAGCGATTAAATCTAACTTTAATGTTTCAACTAGTTTTTCTGTCGTTAACATGGGTTCTCCTCAATTGTATTTATCCCTACTCTTACATCTCTTCTTATCATATCAAAAATATAACACCAATCTACATTGAAAAGCTAAAATAAATATTAATTGTTCATTATTGTTATTATTTTACAAGTCAATATCAATCATTAATTTATTGCTTGCTTAATTTACATGGTTCATATCGCCATAAAATTCCGAGCCATAAATCAATGACCTAAGCTCTACAATGATATATTGGAATTAATTGGCGGGGCCCCAACACAGAGAAATTGGATTCCCAATTTCTACAGACAATGCTAGTTGGGGTGGGACGACGAAATAAATTTTGCGAAAATATCATTTCTGTCCCACTCCCATTCCTACGATTAGTCAAGTCTTTATGTTTATCTACTCTAGATTGACCCTATCTTAACATAATTCTTTTTACGCATCTTTTCTTTCTACTATTCATTACTAAATTAATAAAAAGAAGTGAAGGATAAATTTACAACATCCTTCACTTCTTTTAATCTTATTTATCTTCAGTATTTTGTTTATCTCGTTCAAGTACTTCTTTTAAATACTTTCCTGTATATGATGACTTTGTCTGAGCAATATCTTCGGGTGTGCCAGTCGCAACAATAGTACCACCGCCACTACCACCTTCAGGACCTAAGTCTATAATATAGTCTGCTGTTTTGATAACATCTAGGTTATGTTCAATAATTACAACAGTGTCACCATTTTCAACTAATCGGTTTAATACTTTTAATAATCTGCTAATATCGTCAACATGTAACCCTGTTGTCGGTTCGTCTAGAATATAAATAGATTTACCAGTTGAACGTTTATGAAGTTCAGATGCAAGTTTCACACGTTGAGCCTCACCACCTGATAACGTTGTAGCTTGTTGACCTAATGTGACGTATCCAAGACCAACATCAACTAGTGTTTGTAACTTGCGATTAATCTTAGGAATATTTTCAAAAAATTGTGTTGCTTCTTCAACAGTCATTTCTAAAATGTCAGCAATATTTTTACCTTTGTAAGTAACCTCTAGTGTCTCACGATTATATCGTTTACCATCACACACTTCACAAGGAACATAAACATCAGGTAAAAAATGCATTTCAATTTTAATAATACCGTCACCTTTACAAGCTTCACAGCGTCCACCTTTTACATTAAAACTAAAACGGCCTTTTTGATATCCTCGAATTTTAGCTTCATTTGTTTGCGCAAACACATCACGTATATCATCAAACACACCAGTATACGTTGCTGGATTAGAGCGTGGCGTTCTACCTATCGGTGATTGATCAATATCAATAATTTTATCAAGTTGATCAATACCTTCAATCTTATCGTACAATCCTGTCTTTACTTTAGATTTATTGATTTTTTGAGCTAATGATTTGTATAATACTTCATTTACTAATGAGCTTTTACCTGAACCTGATACACCTGTAACGACCGTCATGATTGATAGTGGTATGTCCACATCAACCCCTTTAAGGTTGTTACTTCTAGCTCCACGTATAGAAATTTTACGATCTGAAGCCGGTCTGCGATATTCAGGTACTTCAATACGTTTCTTACCACTCAAGTATTGTCCTGTTAAAGATTTTTTATCTTTCATTACCTTTTGAGGTGTACCACTAGAAACAATCTGTCCTCCATGCTCACCAGCACCAGGCCCTATGTCCACTAAGTAATCAGCCGCACGCATTGTATCATCATCGTGTTCAACTACAATTAAAGTATTTCCTAAATCTCTCATTTCTTTAAGTGTATTAATTAATCGATCATTATCTCTTTGATGCAGTCCAATTGATGGCTCATCTAATACATATAAGACACCAGTCAAACGTGACCCAATTTGCGTTGCCAATCGAATACGTTGTGCTTCACCACCTGAAAGTGTACCTGAAGCTCTGTTTAGCGTTAAATATTCAAGTCCCACATTATTTAAAAAAGTGAGTCGGGAAATAATTTCTTTCAATATTTGATTTGCAATCGCTTGATCTTGTTCTGACAAATTAATGTTTTTATAATAGTTCAGCGCTTGACTGATTGAGTATTCGACTACTTCACCAATATTTAAACCACCTACATAAACAGATAACGCTTCACGACTCAATCGCTTTCCATGACAAGTTTCGCAAGGTAGTTCGGTCATATATTTACTCATCATTTCACGTGTATATTCTGAAGGAGATTCATGGAATCGTCTACTTATATTAGGAACTACACCCTCGAAAACCATTGTTCGTTTTCTAGTACCACCTTGACGTTGTGTAAATGTAAATTCAATTTCTTTGTCACCCGAACCATACAATAAAATATCACGTTGACGTTCTGTTAACTTTTTAAAAGGTTTATCCATATTGATTTTATAAACTTCACAAACACGTTTTAACAATGTTGGATAAAAATCAGAACTCGTCGGTATCCATGGTTCTATTGCACCTTCGTTTAGCGTCTTATCTTTGTCAGGAACAACCAAGTCTACATCGACTGTTAACTTTTGACCTAAGCCATCACATGTTGGACAAGCACCAAAAGGACTGTTAAAGCTAAACATTCTTGGTTCTAATTCTCCGATTGAAAATCCACATATAGGACAAGCGTGGCTTTCTGAAAACTTAAGGTCTTCTCCGTCAATGACATCGACTGTTAATTGTCCTTCTGAAAGCTCTAACGCAGTTTCTATAGAGTCAGCTAGTCGTGTTTCAATTCCATCTTTAACAACTAATCGGTCTACAACAACTTCTATTGTATGATTCTTGTTCTTATCTAATGTAGGTACATCATTTACATCAACAATTTCGCCATCGATTCTTAAACGTACATAACCTTTTTTACCAATATCTTCGATTAGCTTTTCATGACTACCTTTACGATGAGCGATGACAGGTGCTAATAATTGAATCTTTGTACGTGCCTCTAATTCCATAATCCGGTCAACCATTTGTTGTACTGTTTGCGATTCAATTTCTATATTGTGATTTGGACAGTAAGGTTTACCAACACGTGCATATAACAAACGTATATAATCATATATTTCTGTTACTGTTGCAACAGTTGACCTTGGATTTTTACTTGTTGTTTTTTGATCTATTGAAATTGCTGGCGATAATCCTTCAATAGTATCAACATCTGGTTTGTCCATTTGCCCTAAAAATTGACGCGCATAGGCACTTAATGATTCAACATAACGTCGTTGTCCTTCAGCATATATAGTATCGAATGCTAATGACGATTTACCTGACCCAGATAATCCTGTCATAACAATTAATTTATTTTTAGGTAGTTCGATATCAATATCTTTCAAGTTATGCGCACGAGCACCTTTTACTACTATGGATGGTTCTTTCATTTACTTGTCACCCTTCTGCTTTTAATTCAAATAACATATCTCTTAATTCTGTAGCTTTCTCGAAATCTAAATCTTTCGCTGCTTGTTTCATTGCTTTTTCTATATTGTCGATTGTCTTTTGACGTTCTTTTTTCGTCATCTTCTTAGGTATCACAGTTTGTGCTTTGTCATTATTTTCGTCATTTTCAACAGTAGCACTAATTAAATCATGTATTTTTTTATTAATTGTTTTAGGTGTAATACCATGTTTTTCATTATGTTTCATCTGTATTTCTCGACGACGTTGTGTCTCATCAATTGCATACTTCATCGAATCAGTCATTTTATCGGCATACATAATGACTTCACCTTTATCGTTACGCGCAGCTCTACCTATTGTTTGAATTAATGAGCGGTTAGAACGTAAAAATCCTTCTTTATCTGCATCTAATATGACAACTAGAGAAACTTCTGGTATATCAATACCCTCTCTTAATAAATTAATACCTACGATAACATCATATGTACCCATTCGTAAGTCTCTAATTATTTCGATTCGTTCTAATGTTTTAATTTCAGAATGTAGATAGTTAACTTTAATGCCTGCTTCTTTCATATATGTGGTTAAATCTTCACTCATCTTTTTAGTGAGCGTTGTAACAAGTACTCTTTCATTACGCTCAACCCTTGTTTGAATTTCACTTAATAAATCGTCAATTTGATTTTCAGTAGGTCTAACCTCAATCTTAGGGTCCAGTAAACCAGTAGGACGAATAATTTGTTCAACCATCTTATCCGTATGTTCAATTTCGTATGGACCAGGCGTTGCAGATACATACACAAGTTGTTTCGTCTTTTCTTCAAATTCTTCAAATTTAAGTGGGCGGTTATCTAACGCACTTGGTAATCTAAATCCATGATCAACTAAAACTTGTTTTCGTGCTCTGTCTCCGTTATACATGCCACGAACTTGCGGTAACGTCACATGTGATTCATCAATCATTATTAACCAATCATCGCCAAAGTAATCCAATAAAGTATATGGTGTCGAACCTAGTGGTCGCAACGTTAAATGTACTGAATAGTTTTCAATTCCTGAACAGAACCCCATTTCTCGCATCATTTCTAAATCATAGTTGGTACGCTGTTCTAACCTTTGCGCTTCTAGTAATTTATTCTCATCTCGTAATTCTTTCAATCGTTCTTCCAATTCTTTTTCAATACGTTCAATCGCAACTTTCAACTTTTCTTCACGTGTTACGAAGTGAGAAGCTGGGAATATCGCAAAATGTTCTCTTTCTTTCAACACTTCACCTGTTAGGTAGTTAACTTCTCGAATACGGTCAATCTCATCGCCGAAAAACTCAACCCTTATACAAAGTTCTTCTTTAGAGGCTGGGAATATTTCAACTACATCACCACGCACTCGAAACGTTCCTCGTTGGAAATCGATGTCATTACGTGTATATTGCACATCTACAAGTTTTCTAAGTAATTCGCTTCTATCCATTTCCATACCAACTCGAACACTTACTACTAAATCTTTATATTCTTCAGGATTACCTAAACCATATATACAACTTACACTAGCAATAATAATTACATCATCGCGTTCAAATAATGCACTTGTAGCAGAATGTCGAAGTTGATCAATTTCATCATTGATTGAAGCATCTTTTTCAATAAAAGTGTCAGTAGACGGTACGTATGCCTCAGGTTGATAATAATCATAGTAACTTACAAAGTATTCCACCCTGTTTTCAGGAAAAAATTCTTTAAACTCACTATATAATTGTCCTGCTAATGTTTTGTTATGCGCGATAATTAACGTTGGTTTCCCAACTTCTTTAATAACATTACTCATCGTAAATGTTTTCCCTGTGCCAGTTGCACCTAATAAAGTTTGATGTCTTTTCCCCGCTTTAATACCTTCCACGATTTCCTTAATTGCTTGCGGTTGGTCACCTTGAGGCTCAAAATCAGAATGTATTTTAAAAGGATAATGTTCAACCATTGTCACATATGCCTCCTCTTTCAACGTATTATTTATATTTCCGCTCAACTCTTCGCTTTCTCATTACATATTTTAGCAAAGTAGTCACACAAAAAGCAAACGTTTGTTCGCAAAAATGTCGAACAAAGAAAAACAAACATAGTTGTGCTAACTATGCTTGCCTTAAATCAAATCGTTTATCTTGTTATTTTTAGTATGTAAATACACATTATATTAATCATCGCTTTGTTTCAACAAATTTGTTTGAAACATTATTTTAAAGTTAATCTTAGCGATCTTCATCTTGATGTTTATGAAATTCGAGTTGATCTATAATTAAATAACCAGCTAATAATGACACTACATCAATAAAAATAATCCACTCGTTATGGAAATACTCTTTATAGATTGAGGCACCAATTAAAATTAATGTCAGAATAGTACCGACCCATTTACTTCTTGTTATTACACTAAACAATACTACCAGGACACATGGAAAGAATGCTGCGCTAAAATACCATATCATTCATTTTCCTCTTTTCTTTTATATAAAATGTTCATGGTTGTTTCTCTTAATTCTGTTCTAGGTATAAAGTTTTCAGTCAACATTTCTGGAATGATATTATTAATAAAATCTTGTACAGATGCTAAATGGTCAAATTGAATAATTGTTTCTAGACTCATTTCATAAATTTCGAAAAATAATTCTTCGGGATTACGTTTTTGTATTTCTCCAAATGTTTCATAAAGTAAATCAATTTTATCAGCAACTGAAAGTATTTGGCCTTCTAATGAATCATCTTTACCTTCTTGCAGTCGTTGCTTATAAACATCTCTATATTGTAATGGAATTTCTTCTTCAATAAAGGTCTCTACCATTTCTTCTTCAACTTGCGAAAATAATTTTTTTAATTCACTACTCGCATATTTAACAGGTGTTTTTATATCACCAGTAAACACTTCAGCGAAATCATGATTTAATGCTTTTTCATATAAGCTTTTCCAATTAATCTTTCGTCCATGATATTCTTCAACTGTTGCTAGATATTGAGCAATTTTAGTTACTTTAAAGGAGTGTGCTGCAACATTGTGTTCAAAATATTTAAATTTTCCAGGTAATCTTATAAGTCTTTCCATATCTGATAATCTTTTAAAATATTGATGTACACCCATTTCAATTACCTCCTCCATTAATTAATCATAAATTATACTTTCTTTTTACATATCATTCAATTAAATATCATTTAAATATCTTCTTTATATAACTCTGATTAAATGATACCAAAAAATCCTCTCAACCTGTTACTTAAACAGGCTAAGAGGATAGTCTTGTCTTGATATATTACTTAGTGGATGTAATTATATTTTCCTGGATTTAAAATTGTTCTTGAAGATTTAACATTAAATCCAGCATAGTTCATTTCCGAAACAGTAATTGTTCCATTAGGGTTTACAGATTCAACAACACCAACATGTCCATATGGACCAGCAGCTGTTTGGAAAATAGCGCCAACTTCTGGTGTTTTATCTACTTTAAATCCTGCAACTTTTGCTGCGTAATTCCAGTTATTTGCATTGCCCCATAAACTTCCTATACTTCTACCTAATTGTGCACGACGATCGAAAGCATAATATGTGCAGTTTCCATAAGCATATAAGTTTCCTCTGTTAGCAACTGATTTATTGTAGTTATGTGCAACAGGTACAGTTGGTACTGATTTTTGTACTTGAGCAGGTTTGTATGCTACATTAACTGCCTTAGCTACTGCTTGCTTAGGTGCTTGCTTAACTACTACTTTTTTAGACGCTTGTTGTACAGGTTGTTTTACTACCTTTTTAGCTTGGCTTGCTTTTCTTACTGGCGATTTAACCACTTTAGTTTGTTTCACTTTATTTTGAGGCACAAGTGAAATCACATCACCAGGAAAAATTAAAGGTGTTACACCAGGATTGTATGAATATAATTGATTCAACGTTAAGTGATGCTCTAAAGCAATTTTATATAATGAATCGCCAGCAACTACTGTATAAGTTGTCGGTGATTGCGTTTGTGCTTGAACATTTGATACATAATTATGTTGAACAGGTGTTTTTACTTGTGTGCCATGTTGTTGTGCATGTGCTGCATTATTTAAAGCTAAAAAAGCTAATACTGACGAAACTGTCACTGTAAGAGATTTTTTCATCTTGCTGTCATTCCTTTGCTGTTAGTATTTTAAGTATGCAAATACTATAGCACAATACATTTTGTCAAAAGCTATTGTTATAACGATGTAATCAAATGGTTAACAATATAAAAAGAATACAACCTTTTATCATAGTGTAAAATGTATTCATATCATGTAATTGAGAACGTTTTCAATAATTAATTCAATACCTTGAAAATCGCCATAGGTAATATTACTAAATGCACACTGCATATGTTGTTTTAACAAACACAACTTTTAAAAAATATATTCTAACCCTATCTACCGAATTGTACTTAAATATTCATAAACAAATCATATTTCAAAATCTAATTTACAATTTATTTCGCTACCTTTAAAAAAACCAAAAACCGATGCCCTTTTAGAGCCTCGGTTTTAAAATATATATTAATCGTGCGACATTGTCTGTCTTAAATATGATTCGATAAATGGTCCAATGTCTCCATCCATCACTGCATCAACCTTACCTGTTTCTTCGTTCGTACGATGATCTTTCACCATTGAGTATGGATGGAAAACATATGATCTAATTTGGCTTCCCCATCCGATTTCTTTTTGTTCGCCACGAATTTCAGCCATTTCACGTGCCTGCTCTTCCAATTTTAATTGATATAATTTAGACTTTAACATTTTCATAGCTGCTTCACGGTTTTTAATTTGAGAACGTTCATTTTGGTTATTAACAACTATACCTGAGGGGTGGTGGGTAATTCGTATTGCCGATTCAGTTTTGTTAATATGCTGACCACCTGCACCAGAAGCTCTGAATGTATCAACTGTAATATCATCCGGATTGATTTCAATCTCTATTTCATCATTATTAAAATCTGGAATTACGTCGCATGATGCAAATGATGTATGGCGACGTCCTGATGAATCAAATGGAGAAATTCGTACTAGTCGGTGTACACCTTTTTCAGCTTTTAAATAACCATAAGCATTATGCCCTTTGATGAGCAATGTTACACTTTTAATCCCCGCTTCATCCCCAGGTAAATAATCAACAGTTTCAACTTTAAAGCCTTTCTTCTCACAATAACGTTGATACATTCTAAATAGCATATTAGCCCAATCTTGAGACTCCGTGCCACCTGCACCAGGATGTAACTCTAGAATTGCGTTATTGGCATCGTGAGGCCCATCTAATAATAATTGCAATTCGTATTCATCCACTTTAGCCTTAAAATTAATGACCTCTTGCTCTAAGTCTTCTTTCATTTCTTCATCAAATTCTTCTTGTAATAAATCCCAAGTGGCATCCATGTCATCTACTTCTGCTTGTAGTGCTTTATAACCATTAACTATTGCTTTTAACGCATTATTTTTATCTATAATATCTTGCGCTTTCGTTTGGTTATCCCAAAAATTAGGTTCTGCCATCATTTCTTCATATTCTTGAATATTAGTTTCTTTGTTCTCTAAGTCAAAGAGACCCCCTAATTTGTGTTAAATCTTGATTATACTTATCTATATTTCGTTTGATTTCTGATAATTCCATAGCCTTCGCTCCTATTTATAATTCAAGTCATTGATTTGTATCTTTTATAATGCTAAATTTTAACATAATTTTGTTAAATAACAATGTTAAGAAATATAAGCACACTGACAATTAGTTTATGCTTTTATTGTTAAAAAACAGTATATTTATCATAGACATATGCCTAAACCTATTTTTTAAAACTAAGTACATAACAACGTTTAACAACTTCTTCACATTTTTTAAATTATTTAACGCTTGTAAAATAAAAAGACTCCTCCCATAACACAAACTATAGGTGTTTAATTGGAAGGAGTTATTTTATATCATTTATTTTCCATGGCAATTTTTGAATTTTTTACCACTACCACATGGACAATCATCGTTACGACCAACTTGATCGCCTTTAACGATTGGTTTGGGTTTCACTTTTTCTTTACCATCTTCAGCTGAAACGTGCTTCGCTTCACCAAACTCTGTTGTTTTTTCACGTTCAATATTATCTTCAACTTGTACTACAGATTTTAAAATGAATTTACAAGTATCTTCTTCGATATTTTGCATCATGATATCAAATAATTCATGACCTTCATTTTGATAGTCACGTAATGGATTTTGTTGTGCATAAGAACGTAAGTGAATACCTTGACGTAATTGATCCATTGTGTCGATATGATCAGTCCAATGGCTATCAATAGAACGAAGTAAAATCATACGCTCAAACTCATTCATTTGTTCTTCTAAGATATCTTTTTGACTTTGATATGCTGCTTCAATCTTAGCCCAAACGACTTCGAAAATATCTTCAGCATCTTTACCTTTGATATCATCCTCTGTAATGTCACCTTCTTGTAAGAAAATGTCATTAATGTAGTCGATGAATGGTTGATATTCAGGCTCGTCATCTGCTGTATTAATATAGTAATTGATACTACGTTGTAACGTTGAACGTAGCATTGCATCTACAACTTGAGAGCTATCTTCTTCATCAATAATACTATTTCTTTCATTATAGATAATTTCACGTTGTTTACGTAATACTTCATCGTATTCTAAGATACGTTTACGCGCGTCGAAGTTATTACCTTCTACACGTTTTTGTGCTGATTCTACAGCTCTTGATACCATTTTAGATTCAATTGGTGTAGAGTCATCTAAACCTAGTCGGCTCATCATTTTCTGTAAACGTTCAGAACCAAAACGAATCATTAATTCATCTTGTAATGATAAATAGAAGCGACTATCCCCTTTATCACCTTGACGTCCAGAACGACCACGTAACTGGTCATCAATACGACGAGATTCATGTCGTTCTGTACCTATTACTGCTAAACCGCCTAATTCCTCTACGCCCTCACCTAATTTGATATCTGTACCACGACCAGCCATGTTAGTGGCAATAGTAACGGCACCTTTTTGTCCAGCGCCTGCAACAATTTCAGCTTCACGTTCATGATTTTTCGCATTTAACACATCATGACGGATACCACGTTTTTTAAGTAAATTTGAAATATATTCAGAAGTCTCAACTGCAACAGTACCTAATAGCACTGGTTGCCCTGCCTTGTGTTTTTCAACAACATCTTCTACTACTGCATCAAATTTACCTTTTTGGCTAATGTAAATTAAATCAGACTTATCGTTACGTTGCACAGGTTTATTTGTCGGAATTTGAGTTACTGTCATGTTATAAATATTTCTAAATTCTTCTTCTTCAGTTTTAGCTGTACCTGTCATACCCGCAAGTTTATTGTACATTCTGAAATAGTTTTGGAATGTAATAGACGCCATAGTTTTAGATTCATTTTGAATTTGAACGCCTTCTTTCGCTTCAATAGCTTGGTGTAAACCTTCCGAGAAACGACGGCCTGGCATTGTACGTCCTGTAAATTGATCGACAATTAATACTTCGCCATCAACAACCATATAGTCTACGTCACGTTGTAATGTAACGTGCGCACGTAAAGCTGTGTTGATATGACTAATAACATCAACATTTTGTACATCATATAAGTTTTCAACTTTGAACATACGTTCTGCTTTATCCGCACCTTGTTCTGTTAAATGTACGGCTTTCGTTTTTTCATCGTATTTATAATCTTCGTCCTGTTTTAACATTTTCGCAAAAACATTTGCTTGTGTATAAAGTGACGTTGACTTTTCAGCTTCACCAGAAATAATTAATGGCGTACGTGCCTCGTCAATTAAAATTGAGTCAACCTCATCAATGATTGCAAAATGTAATGGACGCATTACTCTATCTTCAGAATAATTCACCATGTTATCACGTAAGTAATCAAAACCTAGCTCATTATTAGTACTGTAAGTAATGTCTTGTGCGTATGCTTCACGTTTTTCTTCTGTCGTCTTACTGTTTAAGTTTAATCCGACAGTCAAACCTAAGAAGTTATATAACTCAGCCATTTCTTCACTTTGAACACTTGATAAGTATTCATTGACTGTAATAACGTGAACACCTCTACCAGCTAATGCATTTAAGTATGTTGGCATTGTCGCTGTTAATGTTTTACCTTCACCTGTTCTCATCTCAGCGATATCACCTTTATGAATTGCAATACCACCCATAATTTGAACTTTATATGGTGTCATATTGAATACACGTTTAGAGCCTTCTCTAACAAGTGCATATGCTTCTGGTAAAATTTTATCTAAATAATCATTTTGCTTTTTGACATTATCAATGTCAGCTAATTCTGTTTGGAATTGTTTCGTTTTATTACGAATTTCTTCATCAGTTAAAATTGCCGTTTTTTCTTCTAAAGCGATTACTTTATCAGCAAGTTTACCTAACTGTTTAATTTCTTTATTATTGCCATCAAGAATTTTTGATAAAAATCCCATTTCGTTCGCTCCTTTAGCTAAAAAACTGTTTGGCCTACAACAATATATCTTATCATTTATAGTTAGAAAATTATACTTATTTACTCATTTGTAGAATCAATATAAATATATTTATGACATACTTCATTCACATTCTGTTGTCAACAAGTTTATCACTAATAAATATATTCTCAATACGCAATTATACTTCCTAATAAATTATATTATAAATATTTTACGATTTTCGACTCGGACTATACAATAGACTGACATACTATTATTAACTTAACATTCAAATATATACATCCATTAACATTAGCATAGTCACTATGTTTCATTCAACAAATTACATTATCGAACTATGAAATAGTTAGAAATTGCTTTTGGAGTATAAAAAAGCACTTGTGCAAAAACACAAGTGCTTTAAACTTAATTTATTGCTCACTAGTTTGAATCAAGCCATATTTACCGTCTTTACGGCGGTAAACGATACTTGTTCCATCAGTTTCTCTGTCTGTGAATACAAAGAAGTCATGACCTAATAGATTCATTTGTAATACCGCTTCTTCTGAATCCATTGGTTTTAAGCTGAATTCTTTTGAACGAATAATTTCTATCTCGTTATCATCGTAAGCGTCATTATCAACTTGTGTTTCTTGCATTTCTTGTAATTCGGCAACAAACACTTCTTGATCTCCTCGATCACGGCTCTTACGATTAATACGTGTTTTATATTTTCGAACTTGTCTTTCAAGTTTATTATTAATTAAATCAATACCTGCGTATAAATCATCGTTTCGCTCTTCAGCTCTTAACGTAACATTTTTCAATGGAATTGTTACTTCAATTTTAGTAGCTGAATTTGAATAAGTTTTAACTTTAACATGCGCCACTGCATTTGGTACGTCATTAAAATAACGTTCCAACTTACCAATTTTTTCCTCAATATAGTTGCGAATAGCATCTGTGATAGTGAGGTTATCTCCATGAATTTCAAATCTAATCATAGTAATCTCTCCTTAAACCTCTTTATTGGTAACTCTTTATTATATTTTAACATTTTTACGCTATCGTGCAAACGCAAACACTTTGAATTTTCTGATATTTTTAGCATATAATTTACACCCTGCACGATGAATTGTTAATCCAGTTGTATAAATATCGTCAACGAGTAATATTTCCTTGCCGTTTAAATCTAATTCCGTATCAATAATAAATGGATTTTCATCTGCCAGACGCTCTTTCTTAGTTAAATGAGACTGTTTTGGTCTATTTGACATCTTTAAAATCTTATCAAAGCGAATCCCTTTAGCTTTTAGTACTGCTTCTACCGGGTTAAATGTTCTAGATAAATCATGTGCCGGCGAAGAAGGAATTGGCACAATATAGTCATAAGATGTTTGTGGTATTTCAATCAAATGTGCCAATAATTCACATAAATAATAGTCTTTCAAAAATTTATACTGATGTATCATCTCTTTCATTAAACCGTCATATTGAAATTGACAATATAATTGTTCCATTAAATTAAAGTGTGCCGATAGAAACTTGCAGTCTAAACAATACGCTTCATCTTGATTTAAGTGTTTTAAGCACCTTGAACATCGCCTTGCTTTAATATCAAGTTTAATATTGTCCCAATTCTCTTTGCATCTGTCACATAATCTATTAGGTTTCTTGAACAAATTATAAATGGTTATATTTTCATATAACTTAGCACCACAACTCAAACAATTATTCATCAATACAACCTCTTTTTAATGCTAATTTGTTCATCTTTTGAATCTCTTTTTTTGCTTGAATCATATTCATACTTACTCCTTCATGAAAAAACAATACTTTTCCAGTAGGACATTCTAATTTTCGACCAACACGTCCAGCAATTTGTATTAAAGCCTCTTGAGTATATTGATGTGCATCGATAACAACAACATCCAAATTTGCCATTGTAAATCCACGTTCTAATATTGTCGTAGTAAAAATGACATCGAAATGTCCATTCCTTAATTGTTCAACTTTTTCAAAGCGAAAAACATCCTCGCTATGGATATATGTTAATTTAGTAATTTTCTGCTTATAAACCGAAAATGTTTTAATCATTGTTTCTATATTGTTAAAAAACACCAATGTATAACGTTGATTATTAATTTGATCTTGTAAAATTCGATATAACATTTTCTGAATCTTATTATTATTAAGTTTGAAATAGCGATATTTAGGAACTGGAAGTGATTTTTTATGAAAGCGAGCTGGCAATTTAATTATATTTTCGTTGGGAATCTCTGACAGAAGTTGTTTCGGTGGTGTTGCTGTCATATAAATCGTTGCATGTTCAACTTTAGAAGATGACTTCAATGCTTGTTGTAAACTTTTATCCATTGATAAAGGAAAGGCATCGACTTCATCAATAAAAATAGTATCAAAGTGCTGTTTGAATCGGTAAAGTTGATGCACTGTGCATACAACAAAATGCCCTTCAAATTGTTGACTTGATTGCTGGTGTAGTATGTCTATATCTTCATTAAGAAATGCGTCTTTAATACGTTTACTAATTTCTACAACAACATCTACACGTGGTGACACAATAGCTATATTATCTCCCTGTCGCCTTGCATATTGAATGCCTTGAAACATCATTTCTGTCTTACCTGCACCTGTTACTGCATATAACAAAATCGTTTGTCTCATTCTAATGGCTCGAACAATATGTTCTGAGGCATAAGACTGCTGTTCCGACAATTCAAATGAGAGATGATAATATGCTTGTGATGCACTTTGCGAACTCTCTGTTATTTTATATCTTGTTACATTATCCATTCGCCCCAGTGATATACAATTTCTGCAATATACAATTTTCTTGGAATGTACTGAGGAATCATACTGATAAAAATGCTTTGGATTTGTACTTTCACATTGAACACAATAATAGTTTGAATTTTGTTTGATGACACCTGTTACTTCTTTTTTAATTTTTTCATTAGTAAGTGAAGTATGAGGATGAATTAATTTCCCGTAATGTTTAATGCTTAAAACCTCATTTCAACGTAAAAAAGAGCCTAATATTATAATGATTTTCTTATATCTTTAGCATTTTGACTTTCAAATGATGAACATTTAAAGTCATGTATACGAGAGATAATTTCCAAATACAATATAGACTCTTTTATTAAAATTTTATAATTATGTTAATCTTATTTTTCTGCCAACATAGCCTAAACCTAATCCACCAGAACCTAAGTGTGCTGCAACAACTGGACCAAACTCAGAGTATGCTACTTGATAAGCTGAAGGACAATCATCTTGTAACTTTTTGTATAACGCTTGACCATCTTCGAAATGATCTCCATTTATGACAAATAAAGTTACTTCTTCAAAGTCTTTTACAATATCTAATACTTTCTTTTCTAATGTTTGAATGGCACGCTTTTTAGTACGAACTTTTTCTTCTGGTATAATCTTGCCATCTTCAAACTTAAGAACTGGCTTCATTTTCAATAATGTTCCAACCCATGCTTGAGCACCAGTAATTCGACCACTTTTTTGTAAATTCTTTAAGTCATCAACAATTAAATACGCACCTGTGTGTTCACGCATATTAGTTAAATCATCAATAATTTGCTGTGGTTCGTATCCTTCTTCAACCATTTCAATAGCACGTAATACATAACATCCTTCAATCATTGCTGCAAGCTTACTATCAAATGCATGTACATTAACACCTTCAACCATTTCCCCTGCTTGATAACTAGATTGATAACTTCCACTAATTCCACTTGATAAGCAAATGACAATGATATCTGTGTAACCTTGATCTCTTAACATTTCATATTTAGTAATCCATTCGCCAATTGCTGGTTGGCTTGTTGTTGGAATCGTTTGAGACGATGCCATTTTATTATAAAATTCTTCAATTGCTATTTCATTACTTTCTGTAAAGTTCTTCCCATCATCAAAAGTCACACTTAATGGCGCTATTTGAATATTATATTTATCGATTAAGTCCTGCGACAGATAACTTGTAGAATCGGTCATCACAGCAATTTTCATAGTCGTCCTCCTAAAATATACTCATAGCAATGATACAATATTTCAGTTAAAAAGAAAATGGCAATCAAACGATTTATAGTCATGTCATTTTCAGTGTATAATGAAGATTGAATAATCTTAAGCTTATGAATTAAGGAGTTATTATGACACAAAATATCATTACTGTTAAAAAAGAACACATTATTGAAAATGTGATTAGTAAATCAAGATTCATTGCTCATATCAAACCTGTTCAAAATGAAGATGAAGCTAAAGCATTTATTGCTGCAATAAAAAAAGAACATAAAGATGCCACTCATAATTGTTCTGCATATACTATTGGACCTGAAATGAATATTCAAAAAGCGAATGATGATGGTGAACCGACAGGAACTGCCGGTGTCCCAATGTTAGACATATTAAAAAAGCTCGATGTTCATAATGCGTGTGTCGTAGTAACAAGATATTTTGGTGGTATTAAATTAGGTGGTGGCGGTTTAATTCGCGCCTATAGCGGTGCTGTTAGAGACGTCATTTATGATATCGGACGTGTCGAACTACGAGAAGCAGTACCATGTATAGTAACACTGAATTATGATCAAACTGGTAAATTTGAATATGAATTAGCTTCAACTCATTTTATGTTAAGAAACCAAACTTACACTGATAAGGTAAGCTACTATATCGATGTCGTTAAAAGTGACTATGAAGCGTTTATTAACTTTTTAAATCAAATGACTGCTGGAAATTTCGATTTGACTGAAGAAACTCCAAAGCAGTTGCCTTTCGATATACCAACTGAATAAAAATAAAAAGCACTATCATAAAACGGTAAATATCAATTGCGTATTATTAAACGACAATTGAAGTACACGTTTATGGCAGTGCTTTTTTATATTTGAAATTTAATACATAAAAAATTGTAAAGAGTAAAGCCATATAATACAAATTATCCCATACAGCTATGCTTTCATTCCCTATTCCTCTTTATGAGATGACTTACGACTAATTAAATTTAATATTGGTCGGTAGTTGTTATCTATTAATCCTGTAAATTCAACAATTAATTCAATACTAAATATGATTAATACAAACATTAATACAACACCTAATGGTGGCGATACATACAAGATAATGCTCGAAAGACTAAATAAAATAGAGATTGAATAGATTAATAATACTGTTTGTCTATGTGTGTAGCCTAAAGCTAATAGTTTATGATGCAAATGCGATTTATCAGCTTGCATTATATGCTGTCCTTTTTTCACACGTCGAATCATTGCGAACAAAGTATCAATGAATGGAACTGCTAAGATAACAATTGGGAAGAACAATGCAATAATTGTAATATTTTTGAATCCGAGTAAAGAAAGGAATCCGATGATAAATCCAATCATTAAAGCCCCACTATCACCTAAAAATATTTTGGCTGGATGGAAATTGTAAAATAAAAATCCAATTAAAGAGCCTAATAAAACACAACAAATCATCGTTATGAAAATATTAGCTTGTAAAATTGCAATGAATCCTATTGTAATGAGTCCGATTGCAGAAACACCCGACGCCAAACCATCGAGTCCATCAATTAAGTTAATTGCATTTGTAATAGCAACAATCCAAATCACAGTAATTGGAATACTAAGAAATCCAAAATGAATCGTTGTACCCATTGGCAACGAAATAAAATCAATAGTCACACCATAAAAAGCAACTACTAAGGCAGCGGCAATTTGACCAGCCAATTTTATATACGGTTTCAAATCGTAGATATCATCTACAAGCCCAAGTACGTACATAATAATCGCACCAATAATAAGTGGTTTGATTTCTGTTTCAATAGGATGACCAATCCAAATTCCTATTAAAAATGAAAAGAGAATCACTGTACCACCCATAACTGAAATAGGTTTAGTGTGTACTTTTCTAAAATTTGGTTTATCAACTAAATTTAATCTTTTCGATATTGCAATAACAATTGGTGTTATCGTCAAACTGACAATCATTGTTACTGCAACTAGTAATAATGTAACCATTTATTCACCTTCATCGATATTAATTGTTTTTAACGTTATATTTATTTAATATTGTCTTTATAGAATGATATATCTATTTTCTACGTATATCTTATAGCATTATTATAAATTAATTCGCTCAATCAATGATATCATATTTACAACTATACGATTCATTTCTTATATATCGCCTATTATTCATTTTTTCATCATATCATTTAAGGCAACATTTTAACATCAAAGTCTATATCATACATTAATTTTATATGTAAACTAATGACAAATTGTAAGTTTTCACTTACAATAGCTAGTGGTCAATTAAAGGAGTCGATTCAGACATGTTCGAAGCATTTATATACAATATATCTGTTATAGTCGCTGGAATCTATTTATTCCATCGCTTACAGTATTCAGAAAACAAACGTATGGTTTTTTCTAAGGCTTATGTCACTGTTTTAATGACAATCGTATCATTATTATTATCTGTCTACCCTATCCCTTATCGTGAAGATTATTTAATTCACTTAACATTCGTTCCTTTATTGTTTTTAGGTAGATTTACAAATATGGTCTATACATTATCTGCCACAGTAATTGTAGCAATTGTTGAAATTGTAGTATTTAACAACTCGATTATGTACGGTGTTACGTTGATTGTTATTGCCGCAGTAACAAGTGCTATTGGACCATTTTTAAAACAAAATGATGTGCTATCATTATTAATACTTAATGTTGTTACAATAATCATTTTATTTGGCGTCGCATTAGTGAGTCCTATTTACACACTATCGGAAGTTATCATTTTAATACCAATTTCATTAATTATCACTTTAGCTTCAGCGATAACATTTGTCGATATTTGGCATTTCTTCTCACTCGTAAATCGTTATGAAAACGAAGATAAATATGATTACTTAACAGGCTTAGGTAATGTAAAAGAATTTGATAGACATTTAAATGAAATTTCACGAAAAGCTGAAAAAGAACATCAAAGTATCGCATTATTATTAATCGATATCGATGGATTTAAAGATGTCAATGATACCTACTCACACAAATCAGGTGATGCTGTATTAAAACAAATGTCTCAATTACTTAAAAACTATGTGCCGAATCAATTTAAAATTTTTAGAAATGGTGGCGAAGAGTTCTCAGTCGTCATTCACAACTATTCACTTGATCAAAGTGTTAAATTAGCTGAAAATATTCGTTCAGGTGTTGAAAAATCATCATTCCATTTACCAAACAAAGAAGTTATTAAATTGTCAGTGTCTATCGGTGTTGGTTATCTAACAGATGACGATCCAAAATCACAGCGTAAAGTGTTTAAAGATGCAGACGATATGGTGCATGTAGCCAAAAATCAAGGGCGAAACAAAGTAATGTTTAACCCTATTATCAATTTATAACAACGACAAAACTGTTAATCCTTTGCTATTATTAAATCATAGTATATTAGCAAAGATTAACAGTTTTTCTTATTTAAATTTGAACCATACAAGTTCATCATACTAACACAAAGTCTCACTATTGAAAGTTGCAACAACAAGTTGTAAACTTCAATTGTTCAAATAAATAACACATATCATTGGAGGTGAATTGATATGCCAGATTCAATCACAATTATAGATGAAAACAAAGTGATTGATGTTGTATTAATTGCAGGTAGAATTTTACTTGAATCAGGTGCTGAAACATATCGAGTTGAAGATACAATGAACCGTATCGCACATAGTTATGGTCTTCATAATACATATAGTTTTGTCAGTTCAACTGCAATTATTTTTTCATTAAATGATCGTACAAGTACAAGATTAATTCGTGTACAAGAGCGTACAACAGATTTAGAGAAAATCGCTTTAACGAATAGTCTTTCACGTAAAATATCAAATAAAGAACTCACAATTGATGAAGCTAAATCTGAATTTATTCATTTACAGCATGCATCATTACAATATTCTTTTTTAACGAATTTCTTTGCAGCTGCCATTGCATGTGGCTTCTTCCTATTTATGTTTGGTGGTGTCGCATCAGATTGTTGGATTGCAGTCATTGCTGGTGGATTCGCATTTTTAACATTCAGCTTTGTACAACGCTATATACAAATTAAATTTTTCTCAGAGTTTGTTGCAGCCGCTGTAGTCATATCCATTGCAGCCACATTTACTAAATTAGGTATTGCAACCAATCAAGATATCATTACTATAGCCAGTGTCATGCCACTTGTCCCTGGTATATTAATTACCAATGCCATTCGAGATTTATTAGCGGGTGAATTACTTGCAGGTATGTCTCGAGGTGTTGAAGCTGCATTAACAGCATTCGCAATCGGTGCTGGTGTCGCAATCGTTTTATTAATCATTTAAGGAAGGACTGTTAAAGCATGCTATTTTATTTATTTCATTTTACAATCAGCTTTATATCAACAGTACTTTTCTCTATCATTTTCAATGCACCCAAACGTCTCTTAGTAGCATGTGGATTTGTAGGTGCCATTGCATGGACGATTTACCAATTAACGGTAGATTTAGAGTTTGGAAAAGTTGGCGCTTCATTTTTGGGAAGCTTAATTTTAGGCTTAATGAGTCATACTATGAGTCGCAGATATAAACGACCGGTAATTATATTCATAGTGCCAGGCATTATACCATTAGTACCTGGTGGTGCAGCTTATCAAGCGACTCGTTTTTTAGTATCGAATGATTATACAAGTGCTGTAAATACATTTTTAGAAGTTACACTGATTTCAGGTGCGATTGCTTTCGGTATATTAGTTTCTGAAATTCTATATTACCTGTACACACGTATCAAACAGCTATATGGTAAAATCAAAGGTAAGACATATAAAAAATCTTACAACATGAATAATAGAGTTTAAGGGGTCGAATATAATGAAGAACCAATTGATAGATAGATTAACAAGATATACGACAATTGATACGCAATCTGATCCAAAATCTACAACAACACCTTCAACTGAAAAGCAATGGGATTTGTTACATTTATTAGAAAAAGAATTACAACAATTAGGATTGCCAACTGATTTAGATGAAAATGGCTACTTATTTGCTACATTAGAAAGTAACATCGATGCAGACGTCCCAACAGTTGGATTTTTGGCGCATGTTGATACAACACCTGATTTCAATGCTTCAAATGTTAAACCGCAAATTATTGAAAACTATGATGGTAAGCCATACAAACTAGGCAATACTAAACGTGTCTTAGATCCTAAAGTATTTCCAGAACTTAACAGTTTAGTTGGTCATACATTAATGGTAACTGATGGTACATCGTTACTAGGTGCAGACGATAAAGCGGGTATTGTGGAAATTATGGAAGCTATTTGTTATTTAAAAGAACATCCAGAAATTAAACATGGTACCATTCGCATTGGATTTACACCAGACGAAGAAATCGGTCGTGGTCCACATAAATTTGATGTTGACCGCTTCAATGCTGATTTTGCTTATACTATGGATGGTAGTCAATATGGAGAATTACAATATGAAAGCTTTAACGCTGCTGAAGCGGTTATTACATGCCACGGTGTGAATGTTCATCCTGGTTCAGCTAAAAATGCAATGGTAAACGCAATACGTTTAGGTGAACAATTCGATAGTTTGCTACCTGATAGTGAAGTTCCGGAGCGAACAGAAGGATACGAAGGCTTTTATCACTTAATGAACTTTGAAGGAACTGTTGAAAAAGCAACTTTGCAATACATTATTCGTGATCATGATAAAAAACAATTCGAATTGCGTAAGAAACGTATTTTAGAAATACGTGACGATATCAATGCCCATTTTGAAAATTATCCAGTTAAAGTTGATATATCGGATCAATATTTCAATATGGCAGAAAAAATATTACCATTGCCTCATATTATTGATATACCTAAACGTGTCTTTGCTAAATTAGATATTCCAGCAAACACTGAACCTATTCGTGGTGGTACAGATGGTTCACAATTGTCATTTATGGGGTTACCAACTCCAAACATCTTTACAGGTTGCGGTAACTTCCACGGCCCATATGAATATGCATCCATTGATGTCATGGAAAAGGCAGTACAAGTAATCATTGGAATTGTAGAAGATATCGCTGAAAATAATTAAAAACAAACGATTATATACTAGTTCAACTCAGGCTTAATTAATATAAAAAAATCACGCTAACATTCAGTGCAATGATAGCGTGATTTTTCATATTTTTTACGTATACTTTCGATCTTCTAATTTGTTTTGCTAACCATCATAAATGTTATTAACCATCATGACAGCATCACCAATTTAGTCCTTCTTTACTAAACCTCAACATTAAAATGTGTTTTCAACAGTTTTAAAGACTGAACAGTATAATGCCTAATTTGTAATCCCATTTTAAAGTCAGTATAAGTTTCCGGCATATCGATAAATGCATTAAACATTGCTGTAACCCCTTGTGATTCAAATAAATCAAACTTTTCAGCAGTTGCACAAATTGCAATGGCAACCTTTTGATGTTTATGACAAAGTTCTGCAATACGCAATGTTGTCGTTTCTAGCAACTGATCATTTTCATTTAATCCTTCTCCAAAAATAATTAAATCCGCTTGTTCAACTAAATTTTCTAAATGTGTTAGTTGGTCTACTAATGCATGACTGGTTAATATTTCAGCTTGATACAGTCCATTCAAGACTGCTGCAATTCCACCACCAGCACCACCACGTTCAACTGGACCAATTGCAATTTTCAATTCACTTTTAAATAACTCACTAAAATACCAAATTAAATTATCGATTTCTGCTGCTTGATTATGATTCAACTGATGCGCATCATAAGTTTGCATGATTTCACTTTGCTTACCATATAATCGACTTGAAAAATCCGACATTACTTGAATTCTTGCTGTTTCCATTTTAGGGTGTAAGTTCGACATATCCATACGACGAATATATTTAATTACACCAGCACCTTGTCTCATATCTACGACACGTCCTTCGTCATCATAGAATTGAGCACCTAATGCTTGTAACATACCTGCACCAGCATCAAAACTATCAATCCCACCTAATGAAATTACAACATGTTTTGCGTCGTTATCTAATGCATGGTTAATCATTTCTCCTAAACCATAACTTGTTCGTTCAACAATTGGTTTTTTACCTTTTAAAAATAAATTCCCCTCGATAACGGTCATCCCTGTATCAGTTTGTCCGTAAACACCTTCAACTTCATTCATATCTGCGTCATGTACTGGTATACGATACTTTTGTCCAGATTGCCATAAAAATACAGAATCTAATAATTCATGTCTTCCATTAAACAATGGTACTTGAACTACATCTGCAGTTTCAATTTGGCTTGCAACTGCCTCTTCAACATATCTATTAGCTTGATAACTCGAAATAATTCCATGAAACTCATCCATGGCTACTAATACTTTCATAACCTTGACCACCTTACTTTATTATTTGTTGTGATACGTTTTTTATTCATAAAAGATTAATCTTAAATTTCAGATTTTATCTCGTGATTATATGCGAACATTTAACATGACATGATTATTAATTATCCCAGTAAATAACAATATGCTTCTTCTGGTTTAGCATATATTTCCTATTAAACTAACTTACAAATCATGTTTAAATTTTTTTATCGGATTCGTCGTTTTCCAAAATATTTTCAATAAAAATACTCGAATACATTATACATATGTTTGTAAAAAAGTACTAACTTAACTGCTTCTAAAGGTTACATAAAATAAAAGGTCAGAACATCATTATAGCCAAACTACTCTGATTCACACGAATTTAAGTTGTGCTATTCACGTCTAGTAGTGTAAGGCAAAATGTTCCAACCCTATAGTTTCATTATTCTTCTGCTTGTGCTAATGACGACACATTAATATCACCGTGGTCTCGATTCCAAACCATTTCACCATTTACAAAATAAAATGCTTGAGGTGATTCATGTTTAACGTTCGTTTTTTTAGCAATATAATCTGACAAATCGCGTTCTTGTTGGACAATCAAATAATAACCGTCCATATCGCGTTCATATAAAAATTTATTAAATTGATCGTACGCATTTGCCGATATTGGACAAGTTTCACTATGTTTTAATACAAAAACATATTTATTTTCCTCAATAACCTGTTCAAATTGGTCAATTGAACTTAGCTTTATAGCCACTCTATTCACCTCTAAAAATATTTATCACATTTAAATAGCATCTGCGTGACATTTTTATACATATAGTTAATATCAATGTTTACCATTATACACATAGTAAGTTGACATGTTAACCATAAATTCAAAATTTTTAACTTTGAAAAATGATTATAGTTATTTTTCTTCTAATTTTTCAAGCTTTTTTTCAAAGGCTTTATCGCCGTGAGTTATATCTATACCCTTTTTCGGCAACTTATCTACATCGACTTTTGATAACTTCTCACTAACCTTTATTGTTTCAATACGTGTATTATAATAGTTCTGCAGACTGTAATACATTTCTATTGCGTTTTTCCTTGCATTATTAACATGCTTATCACTAATATTAGTTTGGTTAATATCGGTAATTTGTTTTTCAATCATTGGCATAATGTGATTTTTAATCGCGCCTTTTACTTCATTTTCTTTACTATCATCTAGGTTCTTTTTCGCAGTATCTCTTAAAGCTTTATTATTATGTTCTAATTTTGTCGTAAGATTAGCTGCTTCACTTTTATTATCAGCTAATTTAATTTCTGATTCAACTTTGTATCTATTTTTTTCAAATTGTTTCGTATAATCTAAAATGTCTTCGTTATACTTGATAGATTGATTACATAAACCTATGAATTTTTTTAATTGATATATCGCATCCTTCTTCTCATTTGCAAGCGCCATATATTCTTTTTTTAATTGCTTAACTTTCATTGTATCATCAGGCAAATTTTTTGCTGACTTATAATATGCTTCAAATTTAGGTATGAGATGGTTTTTAACATCTTCTTGTAGTGCCTTAAATTCTTTACTATTTTTATCAGTTGTATCAGTTTTACTTAGATGATCAATTTCTTTCAAATGTATATTATCCATGACATGCTGTAATTCTTTTTGTTTTTGCTCAACATCTTTAAATTGCTTAGTAAATTGATGTTGTGCCTCTTTTTCTTTATTTCCACAAGCACTTATTACTACAAATAAAATCGCTAAAACAGCGATAATAACAATTTTTTTCATGATTGCACTCCTTAACAGATTCATTATACAAAAACATGTTTATTATGAAAATGAATTATGTTATAGTATTCCAGACTTTATCGTGATTAAATTAATTTTCAATATCAAAGGAGTTTATCATGTATTCAAATGTTCAACCATTCATTAATAGTGATTTAACTAATTGTTTTCAATCACAATACACTGAAATTGAATCATTATTATTCAACCTCTTAGACAGCCCAGTAAAATATACAAAACATATTGGCGGTACGCATCATTTTAAATATTCAACAGAGCCAATTTTAGATATTTTAGTAGGTGTAGAAAATTTGCATGATATTACATCCTTAGATGAAAAACGCTTAAATTATGTAGGGTTTTATCGTTTACATCATAAATATAATAAAAAGGTTATGATGGCGAAGTTTAACAATTTTCATGAACTAAAACAACAGGTGCGTCTACATATCATTCAAATGAATACCCAAACATTTGAATCTTATCTTGCACTTGATTATCTCTTATCAACTAATGATGATATTGCTTTGCAATTCAATACAAAAAAGCACCAAATATTTCAACATAGCTTAACAATTAGACAATATGAGATGCAAAAGCAACAATACTTTGAAAAACTATGTAAAAAATACTTATAACAACAATAATGCCGTATTTTATAATTATACTAATTCTAATACTTTCTTTTCAATTTTCGCAAATGAATTTTAAAATTG
The DNA here is from genome assembly GCF_017151945.1 of Staphylococcus sp. EG-SA-10. Classification (NCBI taxonomy): domain Bacteria; kingdom Bacillati; phylum Bacillota; class Bacilli; order Caryophanales; family Staphylococcaceae; genus Staphylococcus; species Staphylococcus sp. EG-SA-10. The sequence goes on along the minus strand of NZ_JACVZJ010000005.1, from coordinate 76,862 downwards.
GTATAATACTATATGATATTAAAGACATGAGAAAGGATGTACTGAGAAGTGATAAATAAAGACATCTATCAAGCTTTACAACAACTTATCCCAAATGAAAAAATTAAAGTTGATGAACCTTTAAAACGATACACTTATACTAAAACAGGTGGTAATGCCGACTTTTATATTACCCCTACTAAAAATGAAGAAGTACAAGCAGTTGTTAAATATGCCTATCAAAATGAGATTCCTGTTACATATTTAGGAAATGGCTCAAATATTATTATCCGTGAAGGTGGTATTCGTGGCATTGTAATTAGTTTATTATCACTAGATCATATCGAAGTATCTGATGATGCGATAATAGCCGGTAGCGGTGCTGCAATTATTGATGTCTCACGTGTTGCTCGTGATTACGCACTTACTGGCCTTGAATTTGCATGTGGTATTCCAGGTTCAATTGGTGGTGCTGTGTATATGAATGCTGGCGCTTATGGTGGCGAAGTTAAAGATTGTATAGACTATGCGCTTTGCGTAAACGAACAAGGCTCGTTAATTAAACTTACAACAAAAGAATTAGAATTAGATTATCGTAATAGCATTATTCAAAAAGAACACTTAGTTGTATTAGAAGCTGCATTTACTTTAGCTCCTGGTAAAATGACTGAAATACAAGCTAAAATGGATGATTTAACAGAACGTAGAGAATCTAAACAACCTTTAGAGTATCCTTCATGTGGTAGTGTATTCCAAAGACCGCCTGGTCATTTTGCAGGTAAATTGATACAAGATTCTAATATGCAAGGTCACCGTATTGGAGGCGTTGAAGTTTCAACTAAACACGCTGGTTTTATGGTAAATGTAGACAATGGAACTGCTACAGATTATGAAAACCTTATTCATTATGTACAAAAGACCGTCAAAGAAAAATTTGGCATTGAATTAAATCGTGAAGTTCGCATTATTGGTGAACATCCAAAGGAATCATAAGTTAAGGAGCTTTGTCTATGCCTAAAGTTTATGGTTCATTAATCGATACTGAAACACGCTGTCGCCATTATTTTACCGAAGAAGATATTATTGCTATTAAATTTAAATGTTGTAATAAATACTATCCATGCTATAAGTGCCATAATGAGTTTGAAAAGCACGCCATTAAGCGTTGGTCTGAGCCTTCATTTAACGAAAAAGCAATCTTATGCGGTGTATGCAAACACGAATTAACAATCAATGAATATATGATGGTAGAGCGTTGTCCAAATTGCCAATCTCGGTTTAACAATCGCTGCAAATATCACTATCATATTTATTTTGAAATATAAACAACATAGTCAAAACATTATAGGAAGTGGGACAGACACGATAAAGCACCACTTCTGTATAATTCCTTTTTGAAATTCTCTATGTTTGAAGCCCACCGGTATTGAAATGAACTTGTTACAAGTACATGTTCATTCAACCAACGACTGACAACAGAACATTTTAGAGTCTAGGACATTGATTAACGTCCCAGATTTCCTTTTTTAAAGAAAAGAGGGAAACAATGATTAAGACCTTTAACCATTGTTCCCCTCTTTTAAAATTATTTTACAACTTTATCAAGTTCCTCAATTTGTTTAATTGTAGTTGTAGTTGATCCAGCTGCAAAGTACCATAATTTAGGATCTAAATTATATACTTTGTCTTCTTTAATTGCTTTAACATTTTTTAATACAGGATTATTTAATGCTTGTTTCGCAGTTGATTTACCACTTACCGCTTGACCTCTATCCATCGCTAAAATAACATCTGGATTTTCTTTATTTACATATTCGTTAGAAACATTTTGTCCATGATTGCTATTACTTACTTTTTTATCAACTGCATTGAATCCTAATGTATCGTAAACTAATCCACCAAAACGACCTTTAGGTCCAAATGTTGATAATTCACCTTCGTTAACTAGTAAATACATAACAGTTTTATTAAAGTTTTTCGTTTTATCTTTCATTGAAGCAATTTTATTATCTAAATCTTTATTTAACTCTTTAGCTTTGACTTCTTTGTCGTAGATTTTACCGATATTTTCAGTGTTTTGTTTCATTGAACCAATTAAGTTCTTTTCATCTGCACCAACATAAACAATTTTCGCTTTAGGTGCAGCTTTTTTGAATTCATCTAAATTCTTTTGATTAGCTGTACGTCCAGAGATAAAGATTACTTCGGGTTTCGTCGCAGCAATTTTATCAAAATTCACTTCTTTTAAATTACCAACGTTTGTATATTTATCATCTTTAAATGATTCTAAGAAATTCGGTAATGACTTACCGCCTTCCCCTTTAGGTAATGCTTTTACTTTGTCTGATAAGCCCATTTCTTTCATTACATCTAGTGCGCCATAGTCTAACACAACTGCATTTTTAGGATTCTTTGGTACTTCAACAGTTTCTTTAACTTTTTTAGCGTCACTACCATCTTTTTTCTCGCCACGCATTTTATAGTTATTTTCAATTTTCACTGTATCTTTAGAACCTTTAGTTTCTGATTTTGATTGTTCTTTATCAGAATTGTTACCGCATGCCGCTAATAAAAACATTACTGCTAATACTAAATATAAGACTGTTTTCTTCATAATATATTATTCTCCTCTTTTGGCTTAATCTATGTGCTTGATGTGAAATATAAATAAATGTTTTACGTTTAACCCTTCTTTAATTGGCGCATCACCCCTTTAAAGTGTCTCCAAATTATCAATCCTTAAAATATAAACAAATCCTTTGATTTCTTATATGTTCAATTTGAATATCCATGTCATATAAATCACTTAAAACACTACTTTGAATGACATTATCTTTCAAATCTGATTTAACTAGTTGTCCGTTTTTCAATGCTACAATCTGATCTGAATAACAGGACGCAAAGTTAATATCATGTAATACAATGACAATCGCTTTATTCATTTTATGCGCTAACATTTTTAACGTTTGCATAATTTGAACAGCATGCTTCATATCTAAATTATTTAATGGTTCATCTAGCAAAATATATTCAGTATCTTGTGCTATTGTCATTGCAATATATGCACGCTGACGTTGTCCACCAGATAATGACTTAATATTACGATTTCTGATATCTTGTAGTTGCAACAAATCTAGCGCATCATTGACAATATCATGATCCTCTTTCGTTAAACGACCTTTAGAATAAGGGAATCGTCCAAAGTTTACCAACTGCTCTACCGTAATATTCATTTCAGTATGGTTTGTTTGTTTTAATATAGATATTTTTTTCGATAAGTCATTATTTTTATAATCAGACATGAGCTGTCCATCTATTTTCACTTCACCGTTATCAAAACGAATTAACCTACATATCGCTGAAAGTAAAGTACTCTTACCCGCACCATTAGGTCCAATTAAAGAAGTCAATTTACCTTTTTCGATATCTATGCTAATATCTTCCAATATCATTTGATTATTTATAGTTTTAGTTAAATTTCCAACTTGAATCATTGCGCATTTCTCCTTCTAACTAATAGATAAATGAAATAACTTCCACCAATCAAATCAATAAGTATACTCATTTCTGTCGTAGCTTCAAACACATTTTCAACTACCCATTGCGCACTAAATAAACTAATCCAACTCAAACAAATTGTCGCAATTAAAATATACTTATGTTCATACGTCTTCATTAGTTCATGCGCTAGATTTACAGTTAATAAACCTAAAAATGTAATTGGTCCTACTAATGCAGTTGACACAGAAACTAAAACTGAGACTATTACAAGTAGAATTCGCGTTAATTTTTCATACGATATCCCCAGATTAATTGCTTCAGCACGACCTAAAAGCAATACATCTAAATAAGGCAATAGTAAAATTGTAATGACTAATAATATTACTAATAGCACTGCTGAGAAAGTAACTAAATTCGAATTAGAAGCATTAAAATTAGCAAACATACTACTTTGTATTGCTAAAAATGACTCAGGATCCATAATCAATTGAATAAAACCTGTAATACTTCTAAAAAATGTTCCTAAAAGGACACCAATAAGTAAGATGAAATAAATTGAAAAATGTCCAATTTTAAAGATACCTTGGAATAGGATTAGTGCGAATAACACCATCGTTATAAGTGTTAATATAAAGTTCAAATATACATTAGTAACCCATACCGATTGAATTCCAAATAAAAAGACTGGCAATACTTTGATAAATAAATAAACTGCATCTAAGCCCATTATTGATGGTGTCAATAGACGGTTATTTGTAATCGCTTGGAAAATCACCACTGAAGTTGCAATGGCAGCACCTACTAAAATAATTAATATGAACTTTCTTAAACGACTTGAAAATTGATATTCAAATATTTCAAAATCAATACCTACAAATAAGTACAGCATACTAATTAATAACGTTACTGCAATTAAAAGCATTATTTTTTTATTATTATTGCGCATAATTTTTCCTACCTTTCATAAGCAAGATAAGGAAAATGATTGTTCCAAATACACCTATTGTTAAACCAATATTTATTTCATATGGATAAACAACAATTCTGCCAACTATATCAGAAAATAATACAAAGATGGCACCTAACATCATCGTATGAGGGATAGCATTTTTCAAATGATCACCTCTATAAATCGAAATAATATTTGGTATTACTAGTCCTAAGAACGGTAATGTTCCAACAGTCACCACTACCAATGCTGTAATAGTTGCAGTAATAAACAATGCGATGTTAATTAATTTTTCGTAACTCAAACCTAAATTATTAGTAAAGTCTTTACCCATTCCTACAATCGTGAAATGATTAGCAAAAAGATATGTCAATGCTAAAAGAGGAATACTTAAATATAAAATTTCATAGCGTCCACTTGTGATAATGGCAAAGTTCCCGTTAAGCCAGTTACCAATGCTTTGAACAGCATTCGTGCGCAATGAGATGAAGGTCGTGAAACTTGCAACAATCCCACCCATCATAATTCCTAGAAGCGGTACAAAAATGACATCTTTCACTTTTATAAAATCAATGATTTTAACAAATAAAAACGTACCGCAAATACTGCAAATAACAGCAAATACTAGTTTTAATAAAATATGACCGGTTGGAAAGAACAATAAAGCAATTAAAATACCTAGTTTAGCCCATTCCATCGTTCCAGCTGTAGTCGGACTAACAAACTTATTTTGCATCATTTGTTGCATTATCAAGCCTGCTAAAGCCAACGAACTTCCAGCAATTAAAATACTCATCGTCCTTGGTATTCGGCTTGAGAATAAAATATTCCGCTGTGACTCAGTTAAATGTAGTAAATCTTTAATTGATAGTTCACTCACACCTATGAACAACGAAATAATTGTCAACAATATTAGTAATAGAAGCAAAATATTTCCCTTTAATAAATACTTCATTACAAATTTTTCTCCCTTTAAATTAATGATAATCATTATCATTGATAATATTTCTCATTAATAGTATCGTTTTTTGACCCTAATTTCAATAGCCTTTCAAATAATTTAGTGTCAATTTTATTGATATTTGCAATTAAACTGAAATTTAATTTTTCAGAATGTGTATTTTGTTTACTTAAAGTAAAATAGAACACCCTTTTGTAATGCAATATCTTGTATACTTTCTAGCCTCATTGACATCATTAAATGCCATTTTTACTTTTTCAAAATGTGCATACGTTTTTAAGCATAGAGAAAAGACCTTCAACATGTCGGAAGCGAATGTCATCGCTTTGCCCTTTCATGTGAAGGTCTTTTTAATTTTTATTATTATTTGTTGTCAAATACAAAGTCATCATCTTGTAATGCTTCTACGTTTAATGCTAATACATAACCATCACCTTTTACTGAGAAGAAGTCATGGTTTTTAGTTGTTGTATCTAAGGCATTCTCAATGATTGGGTTAAATTCACGTTCCTCAAAATAAGGTTCAAAGCCTAAGTTTGAAAGTGCTTTGTTTCCATTATATTTAACATAGTTTAGCACATCTTCAGTGATTCCAAGATCATCGTATAACATTTTTGTGTATGACTCTTCATTTAAATACAAGTCATTTAGCAATTTATACATTTCTTGGTCTGCTTTTTGTTTCTCACTTTCAGATAGTTCATTTCGTAAATGCTGTGCATCTAAACCGGTAAATACACCATGAATAGATTCATCTAAAAGAATTTTACGAATGATTTCACCTGATGTCGTCATTTTTCCTTGACCAGCTAGATATAGTGGATAATAGAAACCTGAGAAGAATAAGAATGTTTCTAAAAATACACTCGTAACTCTGGCCATATATTGGTCGTATATCGAAGCTTCTTTACCCCAAAGTTTGTGATAATTAGCAACAATTTTATCAGATTTATATTTTAAATGAGGTTCCTCTAAAACCCATTCATCTAATAAGTAGTTTGTTTCACTAGATGGTAATAGTGTTGTGAAAATATGTGAATAGCTTTTCGCGTGTATTTGCTCCATCATCGCCATAAATGAATAAACGGCTTTTTTCCTTAAGTCAGTCGTATGTAGCATAACTAAAGGCATGCCATCATCTGCTTGATGTGTATCTAAGCCTGTTAAACCAGCTAATGCTTTTTTAAATGTGTCTTGTTCAGCTTCAGATAAAGTCTTCCAACTTGCAATGTCTTTTGATACTTTAAATTCTGTTTCAACCCACATTTGAGATATATTTTGTCTCCAAAACATATTCGTCATATCTTCTTGTGTGTTCCAATTAACAGCTATCATGAATATAATTTCCTCCTGTAATGTTACTCAATAATTGACAAATACAGACATAGCAGTCTAATCATCTGCTAATTCAGACCAGATGATTAGCTGTTTGTCATTTTCAACATTTAATTGTTAGATAGAACAACTTGTACATTCTTCTACACTTAATAATTTATTTCTAGTATAGTAAAGTGATTTTAATCCTTTATAGTGCGCATATACATATAATCTTGCTAACTCACGTGTAGAAATTTCAGAATTAACATAAAGTATCGTTGAGATACCTTGGTCAATATGCGTTTGAATTGTCGCTATTAAATCGATTAATTTCATCTGATCAGTATTGAATGCTGATTTGTAGTACCACATTGTTTGTGGTGATAAGAATGGCATAGGGTAAAATGTTTCCGCATTACCATAAGTACGACGTTCAATTTGGTCAACGATTGGCATTACAGAACTTGTAGCATTTTGAACATAAGAAATACTTTGTGTTGGAGCAATTGCTAATCTATATGCATGATATAAACCATATTGTTCAACATCTTGTTGTAGTTTCTTCCAATCCTCAGAAGTAGGAATAGCCATACCGTCGAATAATTCACGTACTTTTTCGAATTGAGGTTCAAATTCTTGAGTTGTATAGAACTCGAAATATTTACCATTAGCATAATCAGACTTTTCAAAGTCTTGATATTTGATACCACGCTCTTTAGCGATTTCCATTGAACGTTCGATTGAGTAGAAATTCATCATCATAAAGAAGATATTTGCAAAATCTTTTGCTTCTTCTGACTCATAACCAATTTTATTTTTTGCTAGGTAACCGTGTAAATTCATGACACCAAGACCAACTGAATGTAATTCACTGTTAGCTTTTCTAACTCCTGGTGCATTTTGAATATTCGCTACATCACTCACAACAGTTAATGCGTCCATACCAGAGTGAACTGAATCTCTGAATTTTCCGCTTTCCATCACATTAACAATATTTAATGAGCCCAAGTTACAAGAAATATCACGTTTAATTTCGTCTTCAATACCATAGTCATTAATAATTGAAGTTTCTTGTAGTTGGAAAATTTCCGTACATAAGTTACTCATTTTAATTTGTCCAATGTTTGAATTCGGATGCACTCTGTTAGCATTATCTTTAAACATTAAATATGGATAACCTGATTGTAATTGTGTTTGCGCAATTAAATTCAACATTTCACGAGCATTCTTTTTCTTTTTCTCAACATTTGGGTTTGCAACCATGTCATCATAATATTTTTCTAAATCGATATCGTCTAATGTCACACCATATTCTTCTTTAACTGTATGAGGTGCAAACATATAAAAGTCCTTACCTTCTTTAGCTAAATCGAAGAATTTAGATGGAACAATTAAACCAGTTGATATTGTAGATAAACGTAAATCTTCATCCGCATTTACTTTTTTAGTATCTAAAAATTCTTCTACATCATAATGGAAGATATTTAAGTACACTGCACCAGCACCAGGGCGTTGACCAAGTTGATCTGCATAGCTAAAGCCACCTTCAAGTGACTTAGCAATAGGTAAAACGCCTTTCGCTACGCCTTTAATTCCTTTAATTGCTTCACCACGTGCACGCAATTTAGATAAGTTAATTGCAACGCCGCCCCCAATTTTACTTAATTGTTTTGCAGTTGAATCAATAAAGTTAATTGAATTTAAGCTGTCATCCACTTCTAATAAGAAACATGACACTAGCTCACCACGACGCGCACGGCCTGCGTTTAAAAATGTTGGTGTCGCTGGTTGATATCTTTGTTCAACCATAGCAGAAATAAATTGTTTAGCTTGTGCTTTATTACCATTTGCTAGGTATAAAGCAACAATGGCAACGTGTTGATTATAGTCTTCTAAGTATTGACTTTTATCATTTGTTTTCAAAGCGTAATCTTTGAAAAATTTACTAGCTGACATATAACTTGCAAAATTAAACGGGATTGATTTTGCATAATCAGTGATTTCAATTAGATCCGCTTCACTATAAATATCAAACACATTGAAATAAAAATCGTTGTCTACTAAATAACGTAAACGTTCGATTTCAGTATCGAAGAAGATTGTTTTGTCTTTTACTTCTTCTAAATAAGCTACTAAAGCTTCTTGGTCTTTTTCTAAACTAAAGAATCCATCTTCTCTTCGTTTAGTGACCTCATTATTTAATTCAATATGATTGTACTTTTTCTCTTCCATGGTTTTCATTAAAATTACCCACCTTGTTCTTAAATTCAATAACGTCTTTGTTTTTTCCATGTAACTCAAACTTCATTAATAAAGGGACATTATACTCTTCTGATATCGTGCGACCCGCTTTTGCGAAATTTAGTCCCCAATTTCGATTACCGCTAGCTGCCACACCTCTGATGTATTGATGATTAACTTCTAAAAAAGATTGAACGGGTTCTGGTACTTCTCCAAATCCAATAGTGCCAGTAACGATAATAAACGGTTCATTAACTGGTTCCATACAATTTTCTGCTGTAATCTCAAGTGTATTTTCAAGTTCTGTTCTCTTAATAAAACGACGGACATTTCCAGTAAATGAAAAATATATTATTTTCATTGGATCACCTTCTTTCTTCAACCCTTTTAAATAAAGTAGTCATTACAATTAAAAAATGCTTTAACAACATGGTTACTATGGTTATCTCAGCATTGTATTAACTATAATGAAGCTACTTATTTTCTCAAATGTAAACCAATTGCATAGATTTATATTTGAGAAAATAGTAGCTTATATGGGTTGAATGTATAAAAATCACTATATGTAGTGTTTACATCATTGGATATCTTCCATTTGCTCAGTACATTTTCTAAAAATATGACTATTAATTGATAATAACTATTAAATTTCTGTGTTAAATTACTTTTAAATGTAATTTCTTCATAAATAAAGCATTTGCATACAAAACACAAGATATTGTGTCTTTTTCGTTTCACCAACACTATATTATGTGTTTCATTATACATAAGACACACTATGATTTAAAGTGCCATTTTCTAATCGAATGTTCGTAAAACGTTCCAACTAGGCACCAATACTAAATTAGAAAAACTTGAACAAATTTAAAAAATTTTTTTAGTAGATATCACTTGATTTTTTTAAATCTGTGTCAATCTCAATTGTATCAACAGAAATCAAGAAAAAGCTTATTAGCTTGATACTGAATTGATATTTGTTTTATGTAATAACACAAACATTCATAAAAGTGTAATGCCCTATTATTCCGACAAATAAACACAGAACGCTTGTTCGGTACAGTCTATTATAGTCTTTTTATAGTAAATTTCAACTATTTATGCACAACATGTTGTTTTATGCTAATATAAATACGTTAATTTTATATAAAAGAGGCGATAAAATTGAATCCTAAAGTAAAAGGTATCATTGCCATTTTAATTTCGGCTATTGGTTTCAGTTTTATGTCAGTGTTTTTCAGACTTGCAGGTGACCTTCCTGTTTTTCAAAAATCATTAGCACGAAACTTAGTAGCAATGTTTATTCCATTATTTTTTATATATAAATACCATCAGCCAATGTTTGGCAGACTTTCAAGTCAACCCTTATTAATAACACGATCAACACTTGGACTTATTGGTGTATTGTTAAATATTTATGCCATTGATCATATGGTACTTAGTGATGCCGATTCATTAATGAAACTCAATCCTTTCTGGACGATTTTATTAAGCATTGTTTTCTTACATGAAAAGGTAAGGAAGTATCAAATAACAGCAATGATAATTGCTATTTTAGGTATGCTTTTAATAGTGAAACCTGAATTTTCATCATCTATGATTCCATCATTAGCTGGCTTATTCTCAGGTATTTTTGCAGCATCAGCATATACATGTGTTCGAGCACTTAGTACAAGAGAAGCACCGTATACTATAGTATTTTACTTCTCCTTATTTTCTGTCATCGTTTTAATACCTTTCACTGCATATACCTATGAACCAATGAGTCAAATGCAAATACTTTACCTATTAGGGGCTGGCTTAGCTGCCGCTGTGGGTCAAATTGGTGTTACATTAGCATATAGTTTTGCAGCAGCAAAAGATATTTCTATTTTCACGTATGCATCTATAATTTTCACAGCAATACTTGGATTTATTCTATTCGGAGAATCTCCAGATTTCTATGCAACATTAGGTTACGTCGTTATTATCGGTGCAAGTTATTACATGTTTGAAAAAGCACGCCGAGACGCCAAAATAATAAAAAAATAAATTTAAAGGAGCGCTTTATATGGCACATGGCCGTCAACAAGATGAATTACAAGATATAACTTTATTAGGAAATCAAAACAATACTTACAATTTTGACTACCGTCCTGATGTATTAGAATCATTTGATAATAAGCATCAAGGTCGTGACTATTTCGTAAAATTCAACTGTCCAGAATTCACATCATTATGTCCGATTACTGGGCAACCAGATTTTGCAACTATCTATATTTCATATATTCCAAATGTTAAAATGGTTGAATCAAAATCTTTGAAATTATACTTATTTAGTTTTAGAAATCACGGTGATTTCCACGAAGATTGTATGAATATTATTATGAATGATTTGATAGAGCTTATGGACCCACATTATATTGAAGTCTGGGGCAAGTTCACACCACGTGGTGGAATTTCTATTGATCCTTATACAAACTATGGACGTCCAAATTCTAAATATGAAAAAATGGCTGAGCATCGTTTAATGAATCATGATTTATATCCCGAAAAAATAGATAATCGTTAAATGTATCATTTAATAAACACACCAATAAGTTGATTTTCCTAACTTATTGGTGTGTTTTTCATTTAGCATACATAATAGGTTACATTAAAATAACATTTTATACCAAAGTACACCAAAAGAATATTAGTACACGAATTAAACAACATTTTTATAGAAACCTATTGCACTTTAACGTCAATAAGTATATTTTTATATTATCTCTAATTAATTGTGCGCGCTTAATAACAGAATATTCTCAATATTTTTATTTTTTTGTGATTTGTGGAATATTTAGTTGATAAGGCACAATCAAATTTACTTAAACTATTGTATTAGGGGAAGAAAGGATGGGATGTATAAATGACACAACAAAACTCCCATGGAAATCAAATTCAAGACATACCTCAAACAGGATTTTTCGGGCATCCTCGAGGACTAGGCGTACTCTTCTTTGTAGAGTTCTGGGAAAGGTTTAGTTATTATGGCATGCGTGCCCTACTCATTTTCTACATGTACTTTGCCGTAACAGATAATGGCCTTGGAATTGATAAAACAACAGCTATGTCAATTATGTCAGTTTATGGTTCATTAATCTATATGACATCAATACCAGGCGGATGGATTGCTGACAGAATTACGGGCACTAGAGGCGCTACTTTATTAGGTGCCGTATTTATTATTATCGGACATATTTGTTTAAGCTTACCATTTGCATTAATCGGCTTATTCACATCAATGTTCTTCATCATTATTGGTTCAGGTTTAATGAAGCCAAACATTTCAAATATCGTTGGCCGTTTATATCCTGAAAATGATAGACGTATGGATGCAGGTTTTGTTATTTTCTATATGTCAGTTAATATGGGTGCATTATTATCACCTATTATTTTGCAACACTTTGTTAATGTTAAAAACTTCCACGGTGGATTCTTGATTGCAGCAGTTGGTATGGCATTAGGTTTAGTATGGTATGTACTTTTCAACCGCAAAAACTTAGGTAGCGTTGGTATGAAACCTACTAACCCATTGACACCAGCTGAAAAGAAAAAGTATGGTCTTATTATCGGAAGTGTTGTTTTAGCAATTGTATTAATTATCGTTATTGGTGCATTAACTAACTCATTATCATTTAACTTAGTTAGTAATACTGTTTTAGTATTAGGTATTGCATTACCAATCATTTACTTCACTTTAATTATTAGAAGTAAAGATGTCACTGATACTGAACGTTCTCGTGTTAAAGCATTTATTCCATTATTTATTCTTGGAATGGTGTTCTGGGCTATTCAAGAACAAGGGTCTAATGTATTAAATATTTATGGTATTGAACATTCAGATATGAAATTAAACTTATTTGGTTGGAAAACAAACTTTGGTGAAGCGATCTTCCAATCAATTAACCCATTATTTATTTTATTATTAGCTCCAATTATTTCACTTTTATGGCAAAAGCTTGGAACTAAACAACCTAGCCTGCCAGTAAAATTTGCAATTGGTACGTTCTTAGCAGGTGCGTCATACATACTAATTGGTATTGTAGGTTATGCATCAGGTTCATCAAACTTCTCAGTTAACTGGGTTATTTTATCGTACATTATTTGTGTTATCGGTGAGCTTTGCTTATCACCAACGGGTAATAGTGCTGCTGTTAAGTTAGCACCTAAAGCATTTAATGCCCAAATGATGAGTATTTGGTACTTAACTAACGCTTCTGCACAAGCAATCAATGGTACTTTAGTTAAGTTAATAGAACCACTAGGTCAAACAAATTACTTTATTTTCCTAGGTGTTGTTGCAATTATTGTTACAACAATTGTATTAGCATTCTCACCTTTAATCATCAAAGCGATGAAAGGTATACGTTAATATTGTTGGCCTAATTCAAAAAACAGTAAGTCATTTAAATGGCTTACTGTTTTTTTATAGGTTTCTATTAATTAAATTCAAAATATCAGTATAAATGAAAACTTAATATGCTCGTTATAGACAACTAAACAATATAATTAGTAATTATATTTTCACATTTCACTATAGACATTAATGTCAGTTATTACCATTTTCTCTATTTAAAAACATATTTTTGGTATTAACAATTAAAAGTGGGTATATATATTTAATGAACCAATTTTTAGAAAGTAGGCTAAACTATGGAAAATAAATATACACATGGTGTCCTCTTTTACCATGAACACAGTGGATTAAAAAATATTAATCAAGGTATTGGGGAAGTTACAACAGCATTAAGTTCAATCTGTAAACATCTTTCTATTCAATTGAGTGAAAACGAAGGTGACATTATTAAATATTGCCAAGAAATCAAAACTAAAAACTATGCAAAAGATGTAGATATATTATTTATTCTTGGCGGTGATGGCACGGTTAACGAACTTATAAATGGTGTTATGACACATGACCTTCAACTCCCTATTGGAATTTTACCAGGCGGTACTTTTAATGATTTTACAAAGACGCTAAATATAGCACCTAATCATAAACAAGCTAGTGAACAAATGATTTCTGCACAAGTTGGTACATACGATGTAATTAAAATAAATAATCAATATGCACTCAACTTTGTTGGCTTAGGTCTAATTGTTCAAAACGCTGAAAACGTACAAGATGGTTCAAAAGATATATTTGGTAAATTGAGTTATATTGGATCAACTGTCAAAACACTGCTAAATCCAACACAATTTAATTATCAATTAACAATTGATGATAAGACATATTCTGGCGAAACGACCATGATACTATCAGCAAATGGTCCATTCATTGGTGGTAGTCGTATACCATTGACTGATTTGTCTCCTCAAGATGGTGAACTGAACACTTTCATTTTTAATGAACAAAGTTTCAGTATTTTAAATGATATTTTTAAAAAGCGTGATAGCATGAATTGGAATGAAATTACTCAAGGTATTGAGCATATACCTGGTAAAAAGATTTCACTTACAACAGATCCAGCAATGAAAGTTGATATTGATGGCGAAATTTCATTAGAAACACCTATTGATATTGAGGTTATACCAAATGCCATTCAGTTACTTACTGTCAATGATCTGTAAGCATCCGGAATGATCTTAACGGGATATTATATTAGGTTTAAAGTGTAATCATAAGATTCAACGTACATTATATTCGTTGTTATTAGCTTTAAGCTATTACTCTGTTTCAAAAACAGACATATAATTTTGGCGCATGCCACTAAAATGATTGATATTATACTTTTAATCATAGTGGTTTATGTGCCTTTTTCAAATTCTATAAAAAATCGGATGACGTGTAATCTGCCATAGATTAACACATTCATCCGATTTATAATAATGAGATAGACTAACATTTACTGAGAGTGGGACAGAAATGATAAAGAACGACTAATGGTTGATTATGTAGCGATTCTTTATCATTAGTCACAGCTAATGTGTACTTAAAAATAGGATTGCATGAGTTACACTCATGCATAAGAAATACTAATTTCTAAAGAAAAAGTATTTCTTTATGTTGGGGCCCGCCCCAACTCGCATTGTTTGTAGAATTTCTTTTCGTCAGCTTCTTTGTTGGGGCCCCGCCAACTTGCATTGTTTGTAGAATTTCTTTTCGAAATTCTCTTTGTTGGGGCCCCAGTATATGCATTTTATTTGCTACATGAAATGCTTCAAGTGATTTATTTTTATTTCTCAATATTATCTAAAAAATACTGTTCTACATCTTTCCAGCTATTTACGCGTTCAAATCGATCATCATTAATATTATGCACTGCTGTAAACATAATCGGTGTACCAGTAAAAATTTCAAGCTGTCTAGGATTGTCATCTATTAAATAATCAGCTTTAACGATGTTTTTTCTACCACAAAAAACAAAATGCTGAGGATCTAAAAATGGAAAGAACTCTAGTAACCATTCATATTTATCACTAAATGATGTTGGTACATCCATTGCTGCTGTAGCAATATATACATCATAATGTTCAGTTAATTTTTTCACAACTTCTTGTGCATGCGGCATCACTTTAAGATGTCTGAAGAAGCCTGGTTCTCTCAATACTTCTGTAATTAATCCATCATGTTCAGGAATAACATGTTTAAGTTTTTGACCATTCAAAGCTTCCATTTTAATACCTAAATCCGCTCTAAAATTGACAGCATCAATGATTTCTCCTAATGTATCTGCCAATACTTCATCCATATCAATCGCGATTGATTTACGGGTCATTTTAATCTTCTCCTCAAAATATCAGTATTGATTCAGTATAGCAAAAAAGCAATTGATACAAAACAATATCATCTATTGTTGCTTTTTACACTGAATACTCTCACCTCATAATTCACACTGCATTTTGGCACATTTTTATACAATGTGACAACACTTACTATTCGTATTTAAAGTTTGATAAAACTTCTAACATTTTATCATTTTGTTCTTTAAAACCAATTGTAATTCTAACACCAGTTGGAAATGGTCGCGTAATACACCCTACATTTAAAAGTGCTTCATAAAGTTCATTTACCCGCTTTGTTTTTACAAATATAAAATTCGTTTGACTTGGTAAGAAATGCTTACTTTGAGGTAATTGATAAAATCTTTCGCGTTCAACACTATTTTTATGTGTTACCTCTTTTAAATATTGTTGATCTTCAAGTGCTGCAACTGCTGCGTATTCAGATATACGTGTCACATTAAATGGTGGTCTAATGATGTTCCATTTTTCAATCGCATGTTCGCTTGCTACCACATATCCTACACGTAAACCCGCTAATCCATACGCCTTTGAAAATGTACGTAATAAGAATGCATTGTCATATTTTTGTTGCAAAGCAAGTGTATCCGGGTAGTCCTCTGCTGTCACAAATTCAAAATAAGCTTCCTCTATAATTACTGGTACATGTGGAGGTACTTGAGATAAAAACGAATCTAAGCTCTCATGATTAAAATATGTACCTGTAGGATTATTTGGATTACATAACCATACCAATGACGTATCTTCATTAACTTCTTTTAAAATGCCTTCTAAATCGAAGCCACCATCTTTTAAAGGTACTTGTATCACATTAGCTGATTCAACAATCGCATTGTGATAATATTGACCGAATGTCGCTTCACTTGTAACAATAGTATCCCCTGGCGTTAATACTGCTCTAGAAATCATTAATATAACTTCATCTAATCCCGCACCAAATAAAATGCGTGATTGATCTACATTTAAATGTTTACTAATCGCCGCTTTTAATGTCGGTGATCCTGTTTCAGGATAATAATATAACTCATCTAAGTGTGCTGATATCGCTTCTTTAACTTTAGGCGATGGTCCATACAAATTTTCATTTGATGCAAGTTTATATAAATCTCCTTCAATGCCATACTTTTCTTTCAATGCCCTTGGAGATAAACCAGGCTGATATGCTGATAGTTGATTAAGTTGTTCTTTCATAATAAAAACAACCTCCTTAGAATTAACTGAAATTTTAAAAAACTTATATTCATTATATCGCTCTATGTTTCTAAAATGCAATGCTACTATTTTCACATCATAATAACTTACATTGTGTTTAACATGTCATATTTTTTAATCATTATTGCATGTTTAAATTGAACATAATTATAGATTTAAATATAACAACGCCACATAAGATATAATGGCGTGCCCCTCATCTTATGTGGCGTTGGTCGTTATTTGATTAACCCTTTTGCTTTTAAATAATCTTTCGCAACTGTATATGGGTCTTCATTTTTAACTGTTACTTTATAGTTCATCATTTGCATATCTTCATCAGATATTTTGTTTTCTAGTTTGTTTAACGGTTTCTTAATTTCTGGATGTTTCTTTAAAAAGCTTTCTTTAAATAATGGTGCTCCTTGATATGGTGGAAATACGTGCTTATCATCTTTTAACACAACCATATCATATTGTTTTAATTCAGCGTCAGTTGAATATGCATCTATTAAATTAATATTACCTTTATTGATCGCTTGATATCTCAACTTAGGTTCCATTGTACGTATGTTATCTAAATTTAAATTATAAGCCTTTTGAACAGCTTTGTAACCATCTGGACGATCATTAAATTCCAATGTAAATCCTGGTTTAAGTTGATCTTTAACCTTATTTAAATCACCAATTGTACGTATATTATGTTGTTTAGCAAAATCACGTTTTACAGCTAAAGCATACGTATTGTTATACTTCATTGGTTTTAACATAGTCATTTGATATTTCTTTTCAAGACTTTGCTTAGCTTGTTCATAAACTTTTTTCTCTTCTTTTGACTTCAATGGTTCTTTTGTTAATTCACCTAAAACTGTTCCAGTAAACTCTAAATACCCATCTATATCGTCAGATTTTAAAGCATTAAATAAAAATGCTGTTTTGCCCATACCATCTTTCACTTCTACAGTATTTTTGGTCTCTTCTTCTATTAAAATTTTATACATATTTGTAATAATCGAAGGCTCGGAGCCAAGCTTTCCAGCTAACGTAATTTTATCACCTTTTTGTGCAAACATAGGAATAGCGATGGCCAGTATAATAATCATCACTATAACACCTAACGTCATCAATAACTTTTTATAAGATAATTTAGCCATAAATCTTAAAATTAAATCAAATATAATTGCCAATAAGGCTGCTGGAATTGCACCTAATAATATCAATGATGCATTGTTACGGTCTATACCTAATAAAATTAAATCTCCTAGTCCGCCTGCACCAATTAATGCTGCTAGTGTTGCTGTACCTATAATTAATACCATAGCCGTTCTTACACCAGCCATTATAACAGGCATTGCAATTGGAAGTTCAACTTTAGTTAAACGTCTAAATGGCTTCATTCCTATACCTTTAGCCGCTTCAATGAGTGATGGATCAACTTCTTTAATTCCAGTATACGTATTCCTTAAAATTGGTAACAACGCATACACTACAAGTGCGATAATTGCTGGCACACGACCGATACCAAATAAAGGAATCATTAAACCTAATAATGCCAACGATGGTATGGTTTGAAGAATTGCCGCAATATTCATTACGATTTCAGATATCGTTTTAGTCTTCGTCAATAAAATACCTAATGGTACCGCAATAGCAGTTGCAATCAATAATGCGATAAATGATATTTGAATATGTTCTATCATTGTCGAAAATAGTTGCCCCTTACGTTCACTCAATATGTCGAAAAAGTTAGTCATGTTGAGCTACCTCCTTTTTCTGGGACAAATATTTGAAGATATCTTTCCTATCAATAACATATTGACCTACGCTATCTTCTTGCATGACAATGACACGCTCGCTCTCTGATAAATGTTGATACAATACTTCAATTTGTTGATTGTCATAAACAATTGGATAAGCGCTCATAGATGTAACCTCATCGATTGGTTTCATAATATCCAAGTCACGGATAATTGCGTTCTCTTCAACACATGGCGCATCATCTTCTAAATGACTACCCATAAATTGTTTAACAAATTCACTTTGAGGATTATTTTTAAATCCTTCTGGTGTGTCAATTTGTTCAATATGACCTTCATTCAAAAGACAAATCTTATCACCAAGTTTCATCGCCTCTTGAATATCATGTGTAACAAATATGATTGTCTTCTTAATTTTAGTTTGTAATTCAATTAAATCATCTTGAAGTTTTTCTCGGCTGATTGGGTCTAATGCACTAAACGGTTCATCCATTAAAATAACTGGTGGATCAGCTGCTAACGCACGTATAACTCCTACACGTTGTCGTTGTCCCCCTGACAATTCATCAGGTTTTCTGTTTTTATATTTTTCAGGTTCTAATCCAACCATTTCAAGTAATTCATCTACTCTTTTATCTATATCTTTTTCTTTCCACTTTTTCATTTGTGGCACTTGTGCAATATTTTCTTTGATTGTCATATGTGGGAATAATGCAATCTGCTGCAATACGTATCCAATATCCCAACGCATTTCATATACTGGATAATCACTTATTGGTTTATCTTTAAAATAAATATAACCTTCACTTAAGTGAATGAGTCGATTAATCATTTTTAATGTCGTAGTTTTTCCACAACCTGAAGGTCCAATTAGTACAAAAAATTCACCCTCATTAATATCGAAACTAATGTTATCGACAGCAACATGTTTGCCATAACGCTTAGTTACATTTTTAAACTTAATCACTTTGCCACCTCTTTTTTTCTCATAGCATAAAACCGAGATTATATGTATGTATTCCCTATTTAACCACGTTTATTACAATTTTCAAACTTAAATGATTTATCCTTGAACTTTTTTAACAAAATAATGAATAATAGGTAATCTCCAGTTAAGAAATAGTGTTATTTTACCTTGAATTCAAAAAAACACCCAGTAAAACAAGGAATGCTTACTAGGTGCCTTCACTATACTTTAGCTTTATAATTTTGAATCGTTTCTAAAAATGCTGGACAATAATGTTTTAATTTGTAACTACCTACGCCATCAATATTAATCATATCTTGTTTCGAAGCAGGCTTACGTTTAGCAAATTCCTCCAACGTGTAATCAGAAAATATACTTACAGGTGCTATCGTTAATTTGTCACTTAACTTTTTACGAACTTCTACCAACTGACTGAATAATACTCGGTCAACCCCTTCAACCGTATTTATAAATACTTTTTCAGTCGCTTTTTGCTTAAATGGTGTTGTGAATACTTCTACTTCATTACTGAGTAATTTTTTAATTGAAGTATCACACATTAATATTTCATCATTTTCATTTAAGAACCCTTTGAATCTTAATTCATCTATTAAGTGACTTAATTCTGATGTTGTGTAACCTTTCATTAAACCATGGGTTGAAATTTGATCATAACCTTTATACTTAATATAATCTGTTGACTCTCCTCTTAGCACTTGAATGATAACACTATAACTCTCTTGTTGTTTCATACGAGCGATGCAACTAATAA
Source organism: Staphylococcus sp. EG-SA-10 (assembly GCF_017151945.1). Lineage (NCBI taxonomy): Bacteria > Bacillati > Bacillota > Bacilli > Caryophanales > Staphylococcaceae > Staphylococcus > Staphylococcus sp. EG-SA-10. Next base: position 56,462 of record NZ_JACVZJ010000005.1, on the reverse strand, counting down.
TCATCTTAGCTTCTTGTGTCATATTATATGATTTATCTTGTTGAACACAATTACTACATTGTTCACATTCTTCTAATTTTTCATTCGGTTCAAAATAATGGACAATTGTTGCTTCTAAACATTTTTTTGTTTTTGTATATTGAATCATTTTAGTTAACTTTTCGCCCATTTTATCTTTATAGTCATCATCAGCTTGAGAGACTGTTATAAAATACTCGTGTAAATTGATATCGCGTTCGCTAAATAACAAAATACATTCACTTTTCAACCCATCACGACCTGCACGACCCGCTTCTTGATAATAAGATTCTAAATCTCCAGGCATATTATAATGAATAACAAAACGTACATTGGATTTATCAATACCCATACCAAAAGCATTTGTAGCAACGACTACTTTAACACGATCAAATAAGAAATCATTCTGCGCTTCTTCTCTTTCTTTATTGCTCAAACCTGCATGATATATAACACTTTCAATTTTCTGGCTTTCTAAGGCTTCTTGAAGCTCTTCAACTTGCTTACGTGTAGAACAATAAATAATACCTGCATCTTCATCGTGTGTTTTAATATAATCCAATATAAATTTTTGACGTTGATAAGTAGGATTTACTTTAAAAATTAAGTTTCTACGCTTAGTACTCGTTTTAATTTGATCAGTTTGAGCGATATTTAACTTTTCTCTAATATCTTGCTGTACTTCAACCGTGGCAGTTGCTGTCAACGCTATTATTGTAAAATCTTGAGGTAACGTAAATACTTTAGAAATGACGTTTTGATAACTCGGTCTGAAATCATGCCCCCATTTAGATATACAATGCGCTTCATCAAACGCGACTAAGTGAATCTTTATACGCTGAAGCATATTTAAAAAATATCGGTTTTCAAATCGTTCTGGTGCAACATACAAAAATTGAATTTCTCCATTTGATAATGCTTTTTCAATACGTTGTTGCTCTTTTTGAGTCAAACTACTATTTAAAAAAGCAGCTTGAATTCCCATCGCTTTTAATTGATCCACTTGATCTTTCATTAATGATATTAGTGGACTTATTACAATTGTTGTACCACCTAACAATAAACCTGGTACTTGATAGCATATAGACTTACCTCCACCAGTTGGTAAGACACCAAGCACATTACGATGGTCTAATACTTTGCTAATAATTTCTTCTTGTCCTGGTCGAAACGTTTCATACCCAAAGTAATGCGATAATGTTTGTTGCATCATAAATTGACCCCTTATTGTTGTTCTTTAATTTCTTCTAACTCACTCCATCTTGTGATGTCTAAATCATATTGAATTTCAAGTTGTTCTTTTTCTTCGTTTAATTCTTTAATTTTCCCATAATCTGCACTTGCCTCAATCATGAGCACATCAATTTCTTCTATTCTTACTTCCGCTTGTTCTATGCGTTTCATCAATTGTTCATATTCTAATTTTTCTTTATATGATAACCCATTTTTCTTACGTACAGTTGTAGAAGATTTAGATTGTTGCTTCAATGTAGATTTATTTTTATCTAATGATTTTTTATAATTTTCATAATCTTCAAAAGTTCCTATAATCTTTTCCATCTGACCATCATGAATAAACCAATATGACTGTGCAACTTTATTTAAGAAGTAACGATCATGGCTTACGGTAATCACTGTACCACCGAAAGTATGAATATAATCTTCAAGTATTGTTAAAGTCTCAGTATCTAAATCATTTGTCGGTTCATCTAACAACAGAACATTTGGCTGGTGTACGAGTAAACGTAATAAATACAAACGCTTTTGCTCTCCACCAGATAATTTATAAACTTTTTTACCATGAGTGGCACTTGGAAATAAAAATCGTTCAAGAAGTTGTGTAATAGATACCGAGGTTCCATCTTTTTCTTTTGCGATCTCACTTTCTTCTCTTAAATAATCAATCATACGAATATCTCTATCCAGGGTCTCATCTGTTTGCTTAAAATAAGCTACTTTAACCGTCTGCCCAGTCTTCAATTTACCTTCGAATTGTTGGTCTTCTCCACTCAAAATATTTAAGAGTGTTGTTTTACCAGCTCCATTTGGCCCAACAACACCAATACGCTCACCTTTTTGAATAATTTCCGTTAGATGTTCAAATAATACTTTATCATTAATAGCCTTTGATAAGTCTTCTAATTCAAACACTTGCTTACCTAATCTTGAATAAGCAAGATTCAATTCACCTTTATCGTCTTTATATTGCTGGTTAACTTCATTTTCTAGGTCATTAAATCGATTAATTCTAGCTTGTTGCTTTGTAGTACGAGCCTTAGCTCCAGCCCTCATCCAAGCAAGTTCTTCCTTATATAAAGCTCGTTGTTTTTGTTGTTGCTTTTGAAGTGTTACTTCTCTTTCAGCGCGCATTTCAATATAAGATTCATAGTTACCAGGATATGACGCTAACTTACCTCTGTTTAGTTCAATAATTCTAGTGGAAACTTCATTTAAAAAATATCGATCATGGGTTACGAATAAAACTGTATGAGGATATTGCTTCACATAGTTGATCAACCAGCTGATTGATTCGAAGTCTAAATGGTTCGTAGGTTCATCTAATAACAATAAATCTGGTTGTTCTATTAATGTTTTAGCAAGTACAACACGTTTTTGTTGTCCGCCGGATAATTCTTTAATGTATTTAGTGGTATCATGTATACCTAGTTTTGAGAGAATTGTTTTAATTTCAGCGTTATAGTCCCAAGCATCATGTTGATCCATAGCATCTTGCGCATCCATCATTCGCTTGAACAATTTATCACTTTGGTCATCCGCATAAGCTTGTACTGCCTGCTCATATTGCTTGATGATACGTAAAGTTGTTGTATCAGAACTTAATACTGCATCGAAAACTGTCATATCTTCATTAAGGTCCTGTTTCTGAGACGAATATCGAATTCGATATTGATTTGGATGCATAACATTGGCTGTAAAATCATCATCAATACCACCAATTACTTTTAACAACGTACTTTTCCCTGTACCATTAATGCCTACCAAACCTATTTTTTCACCTTCTGAAATTGATAAATCTAGGTTATCGAATATAGTCTTATCGGCATAAGATTTATTTAAATGTTCAATTTTATATGCTTCCATACCCATCTTCCTTCTTCTGTTGAAATCTCTACGTACTTAAATCAGTTCTATACATTATACACCTTTTTGAAATCAAAAGAAATCGATACCGTTAAGTGTCATAATTTAATATATTGTTGCTTCAACTATAAATAAAAATTGATAAGGCTTTGATGACTATGCTAATGATCTTTATAATATACCTTTTTATCAACACATATAATGTAAAACATAATATAAAAGAACATAATAAAAACCCGGATTGATATTTTATCAATCCGAGTTCGTGTTTAGATATTATTTTTTAGAGTTTGCTTTAGGTCCTGTTTCATATTTATACTTCGAAGGATTTACCTTTTTGAAGTCTGGATTTTTGTAGAATCTAAACAAATCACCATTAAGCACGTTGTCACTCATTTCGAGATCCTTTTCAACTTGCTTTTTATTCTTTTCGAAATCAGCTGGTTGAGTAGTTATGAGTTCATTATTTTTATTAGAATAAATCTTACCATTAACATATTTATAATCTTTTGTTATAAAGTCACCATTTCTGAATGGAACTACTTGATTATGACCTTTAGAGAATAAATCAGTACCGAACATTAAATAGTTCTTCGTATCTATACCAGCCAAATGTAAAATTGTTGGCATTACATCGACTTGACCAGCATATTCATTATTGATACCACCAGATTTACCAGGGATTTTAATCCAGAAACCAGTTCTGTTTAAATCTGTAAATTTAGCCGGTGTGATTTTTTCACCTAATAGTTTTTCCATGGCATTGTTATGGTTTTCAGAGATACCATAGTGGTCACCATAAATCATAATCACTGAATTGTCATATAATCCTTTTTTCTTCAAGTCATTAATATATTCTTCTAATGCTTCGTCTAAATAACGCGCTGTTTGAATATAACCATCAACTGTTGCATCACCTGTGTTTGACTTCTCAATAGTTGCATCCTTTTCATCTAATGTGAATGGATAGTGGTTAGTCAATGTAATTAAATGAGAATAGAATGGTGATTTCATCTTAGCTTGATAATTAGCAGAATCTTTAAAGAAAATTTTGTCTTTCAAGCCTAAGTTTACAACGTTTTTATCTGACATGTCATAGTATGTTGCATCATAGAATTTATCGATACCAAAGTGTTTATATACTTGGTCTCTGTTCCAGAATGTTTTATAGTCACCGTGCATGACATCAGATTTGTAGCCTTGCTTTTGATCTAAAATTGCTGGCAATGACTGATACGTATTATCTCCTTTTAATGAAAAGGCAGAACCTTGCGGTAAACCGTATAAACTGTTATCCATTGTAAATTCAGAGTCAGATGTTTTACCTTGACCTGTTTGATGGAAAAAGTTAGGGAAGTATGTGAATTGCTCTTTCCCACTTGATAATTTGTTTAAAAACGGTGTTACTTCTTTACCATTAACCTTTTTATTAATTAAGAAGGTTTGGAAACTTTCTAAATGAATCTTAATAATATTTTTCTTCTTTGCCACCCCATAATATTCTGGGTTAGGCTCTGTTTGACGTTGTTTCGTGTAATTTAATACTTTTGTTAAGTCATCTTCAGATGCCAACGCTTTTTGTTGATTATTTTCGATAGTTTTAACACCATCGTATACTGTAAAGTTATACGGTCCTAAATATTTCACTAAATATTTATGGTCAAATGTACGTGTTAATAATTCTGGTCTATCAGTTTCAGCAAAAGCTAAGTTTAAGAAGAATAATGCTACTGAAGCCGCCATTACGACAGGAACAAATTTCTTACTAAATGCTTTTGTGTCTAACCATTTTGTTTTAAATATTAAAATGAATAAGTAAACTAACGTATCAATGAAATAAACAAAGTCATACCATTTGAATGATGCACTAACCGCACCACCCATAGATTCTACGTTACCTACTTGGTTTAAAGTACTAAACGTTAAAAAATCCGAGAAGAATCTAAAGTACACAACATTGGCATATAATAGGAACGTCAATAAGAAGCCGCCTATGAACATGAACCAAAATGCTTTTTTGCCTTTAAAGAATAGGAACACACTTAAAACCAGTGCTACTAAACTATAAGGATTCATCAATAATATTAAGTTTTGTACTAAACCTTTAACACCTAAAGAAAAATCAACATAATAAGAAAAATACGTCTTCAAGGTAATCGTTATTACGGTTAATAAGAAGAACGCAAAAAGACTAATTTTCTTTTTTTGTGAACTCATGATTCTTTCCCCCGTTATTTAGATAATAAATCTTGCGAAAGTACTTGAATAAATTAGATATTAACATTATGTAGTTAATTAATAAGTGCGTTTAAAAGTTAACATTGTCATAATTATAGTAATTACTTTCAGATTCAAGTTTATAATTTTCATTATTTGTAGCTTTCAACTTTGATTTAACAAGTATTTTGGGCTACAACTCATATTTGCTTGTGTAAGTTTCTTTATTTAAAATTATCATTCAATTAACAAATTTAAAATTTGTAATCAAATTGTAATAATAAGCATAGCTCAATTAATAAATATAGAGTAATTTTAGTCAAAATTCAAGTAAAAACACACTTTCTCTTTTCATTTTACTGTGAAACGAATTAGAATATGATACATTTCGCAGATAAAACACAGTATTATTTCATTATACATTAGGAGGAAATTATTTGCATCGGACTCTAGTATGAGCTACGTACCAAATATTATTTCATCATTTCTAATTGCATTCTATATTCTATTCCATGGAATAATTGGTTTAACCAGTTACTATACTTAACAAGGTTCTTTTCAGCCGTTAAAATATCTATAAATTGAAATTTCAAACGTGATCCTTGTGGTTTTTGTGCTAATTTCGTTAAATGATAACTTGCGATTGTACCGATTTGCGGGTAGCTACCTAGCGTATAATGATCATTTAATAAGATAATAGGTGTGCCATCACGCTTAATTTGTATCGTTCCTTTTTTGACAGTCTGATACGGTGGCATATCTTCATAAAAAGCTTTGATTTTTTCACCTTCAAGCATCATCCCCATGCGATTTGCTTTGCTCGTTACTTTATAATCATGTTTCACAAATCTTTGAATGGCATCTTCTTTAAAATCTTCCGTACCTTTATTTTTAACGACATGAAATACATCAGACATATAATTAAATGACAAGGCGTATCCATCAATACCCCAATCTGTTTGTTTCGTGTGAGTAAGGTTTTCAAATAACTTATGATGACGAGCTGTATAATCTCTCTTAAGCTTTATTTCATCGCCATCTTGTAATGTTCTACCTTTAAAACCACCAATTTTTACATTAAAGTCGGTTGAATTAGATCCTAACCATGCATCTAATTCAAATCCGCCTCCCACAGCTAAATACACTCGCGATGTATAACTTGTTTCTCTAAATTTTAAAACATCGCCTTTATCTAACAAATACAATTTATATGGAGATATAGTCATATGCTCAGTGTAAGCTTTGACATTACCCCCTGCTAATGCAATCAGCGTAGATTCTGTAAAACGAATCGTTGCCATTTTATTAGTCATTTCCAAAGTTGCTTCATTCTTGTCATTTGCAACTAATCGATTAGCAATTTCATGTGCTAAAGTATCAAGTGCACCACATGGAATTACACCATCATGTTCATATCCCCTTCTACCAAAGTCCTGAAAGCTACTGAATAAGCCACTTTTTTCAATTATGATTGACATCTTTAAACGCTCCTACTTCTAATTCATTTTCATTGATAGGTCTAAATTTAATATTATCGCCTAACTTTAAGCGTGCGAAATCTGATTCTTTCGGATTAAAAAGTGATAATGGTGTATAACCAATAACTAACCAATCATTAATTGTATCCGTAGTTACAATACCGCATTTTTTCCCTTCAAGTACTACAGAACCAGCTGGAATGAATTTTTTCTGTTTACTCGTGTGATTAATATACAATTTCTTATTTAATCCAGTTAAATAAGGAAACCCAGGTGAATATCCCATCATCGAAACAAAATATTGCGCCTTAGAGTGTAATTCAATAAATGTTTCTAGCTTGATTTTGTAATGTTTTAAAAGTGATTCTAAATCCGGACCATATTTCGAACCATACACAATTGGTATTTCAATCAAATCTTGCTGGTTAAAATCATGTTTTATGTTTAAATGAATCGATTCTATTAGTGCTTTCATGTATAAAAAAGGTGATTGTATATTATGGTGTTTAATCATATCCCTTGCGTCATAGACAATCATCATGTCTGATTCTGATGGCACAATTTCTATAATAAATGGATATTTTTGTTCAATTAAATATGAGCGAAGTGTTAATAAATCTTCGGTTAAACTTTTAGATACTTCTTTTTCAATTGCGACTACAATGGCTTGGTCACCTTGACTATATATTTTCATTTGTACACCTCTTCAATATTTGGTTAATTTACTTTGATTTTTAATTATAGAATCGATTGAATAGTTCATTTTACCTACTCACTAAATTTACTGGTGATACATTAAATCCATTGCTCGCACAACAAAAGGCATGAGTTCGTGAATTAATGCGTATACAAGGATAAAGCTTATAACAGTAGTAATTGTTGCTATCAAACGAACAACATATATTCTATTTTCAGATAGCAATCGATTCACTAATCGATAATTTACGTATACAAGAATTAACAACAGCACAATATAAACAATAATCATATTTGGCCCCATTTAATTTTTAAATTTGTTTTCACTTCATTTTCTACATTATTATCATACTAATTTTAAAGGCAAAGGTGGACATCGGCAACCTCTCGTAAACTATTTATCAAAAATAAACGTATCTCATTGTTATGATATTTATAAATCAATTCGTTTTTATTAAAGTCTTTTTCAACAAGTTTGTCACTATCTATTAAATAATCACGCATGCATCCTTTTAAGAAATCATCTTTATAACTTGGTGTGTACCATTTTCCATCCTCTTCAATGACAATGTTGCCAATATCAAATTCAAGGACCTTGCCGTCCTCTGAAGTTAGCAATATTAAATCTGTTTCATGATTGTGTGATAAATGCTTTCGTTCTGTCGTTTTATTATTTATAAAAGTTGGATTAACTGCTTTGGGCAACACTTGAAATTTTGCTGTAAAACTACTTTTCTCAGGTAAAGGTGACACTTTCGTTTCGAATTCGCTTTCAGCATGTAATACGATTTTAAGTCTATATTGGCCACTGTGATACTTTGTTGTTACATCGTTTAATTCATTTCGCCATGCATGTTCATCAAATTTAAAGTTTAATCGCTCAGAAGAACATTTTATGCGATTAGTATGATAAATAAGTCTAGGGATATGTCCATTATCAATTTTCATTGTTTCAAATAATTGCATTATAACATCTCCAAAATCTTGGTTTTTGCGTAAAATTCATTTACTTCATCTTTTGGCTTAGAATCAATTGTAATACCTGCTCCGACTCCATAAATCGCTTGTCCATATTTATACTCAATAGTACGAATTGGAATATTAAAAATCATTTTATCATCTTCAGTTGGAAGTAATAGTCCAATTGCTCCGCAGTATATACCACGAGGTGAACTTTCTAATTGTTTAATATATTTCATTGTATTCAGTTTCGGTGCACCTGTAATCGAACCACAAGGAAATAACGATGTTAAAATTTGAGTTAAGTCTGTATTAGTTTTTAAAGTTCCACTTACCATCGAAGTCATTTGAAATACAGTTTTATATGCCTCAATGAAAAATAGTTTATACACCTTAATTGAGCCACTCTGTGATATTCTCCCTATATCGTTTCTTAGTAAATCAACAATCATGACATTTTCTGCACGATCTTTCGAAGAAGTTTGTAATGTTTTATAATACTGTTGATCTTCAGCTTCCGTTTTACCTCTAGGCATTGTCCCTTTCATCGGTTTGCTTATGATAACGTTATCGACATTGTTAAATTGTCCTTTTTGAAAAAATAATTCTGGTGAGATAGACGCTACTTGGATTTCATCTGTTTGTAATAACGCAGTATAATTACCATTACTAAATTGAGTTAATCGTTCATATAAAGTACTAATAGGATAATAAATGTTATCCGTTAAGCGCGCCGTATAGTTCACTTGATACGTTTCCCCTTCAACAATTGCTTGTTGGACACGTTTAATATTAGTCATCATAACCTCAGAAGATTCAACAAATGAAAAATGATGCTTTGATACATAAGAAGTTTGATGTTCATATGTTGAATTTATGCTTTCCGCTTTTTCAAAACTATAAGCTACTGCATAAATATCATCTTTAGCTAATGAATGTGTACACATAACATGATTAAAATACTTTGCCGCTTCGTAACTTAAATATAACGAAACATATCTACCTTGTCGTTGCTGCGCTTGTGCAAAGTGTATCACTTCTCCCACATCAGCCAACTTAGTGGCAACATACTTCTTTATAAATCCCTTTAATTGAATATGGTATTGCTTATATTCATTTTCAGTTAAGTAGTAGCGATAATTATATTCTATTCTCACAGTATTCACCTACCTTCGATAAAAATAATTCAACTTGTCGATAACCGTATTCACTCAAAATAGATTCAGGATGATATTGCACACCAAAAACCGGATATGTAATATGCTCAAATGCCATAATAATCGCTTCATCATTTTTTGCTGTAATCTTTAAGCAATTTGGAAAAGTCGCTCCGTCAGCAATTAATGAATGATAACGCATTACATTGAAATTTTGAGGCAGTCCTTGAAAAATACCTTCATTGGTATGGCGTAACTGTGTAGTATGTCCGTGTACAGGATGATAGCCGTGAATGATATTCCCACCAAAATAAGACACGATACATTGAAATCCTAAACATACACCTAGTATAGGTACACGCTGATAAAATTGTTCTAACACTTCATTCAAGATAGGATAATCATCCGGATTACCCGGCCCAGGTGAAATAACAATTGCTTTTGGCTTCATATTAATGATGTCTTCTATCAGCAGATTATCAATACCAACAACTTGAACTGTTAGTTTCGTTTGAGTCTTAATATAGTCTATTAAATTATATGTAAATGAATCATTATTATCTATGACTAGAATCATTGTATACTCCGTTCTAAATGTGTTTTATTTTTATAATATGTATTGGATGTAGCTAAAACTTTAAAGGCATTGTCATTATCCTGACCTTGATTTTAACTAATATATGGTATATTCTATTCATCGTACATAAATGAATATCAGAGGTTCCTAGCTGAAACCCTCTATAAAAAACTAGACATTGAAATTTCAAACATTCGTTGGTAAACCTTTAATATATATTATAGGAGCAACCCATTTCTTTCGTCTATCTTTTATGGAGATAGGCTTTTTTTATTTTATAAATTAAAAACGGGCTTATCAATGCCATTAACCTCTTTATTAATATTATTAATGATAGGAGCAATTACAAAATGGAAAGTGTATTAAATAATGAAAAAGCCATCGTTGTCTTTAGTGGTGGTCAAGACAGTACAACATGTCTCTTTTATGCAAAAAAACATTTCAAAGAAGTTGAACTCGTAACGTTTAATTATGGACAAAGACATGATACTGAAATTGAAGTCGCAAAACAAATTGCACAAGATCAAGGAATAAAACATCACATTTTAGATATGTCATTATTATCACAACTTACTCCAAACGCATTAACACAACATGATATGGAAATTACTAATAATGAAGATGGTATACCTAATACATTTGTTCCAGCTAGAAATTTACTTTTCTTGTCGTTTGCAGGCGCTCTAGCTTATCAAATTGGGGCTAAGCATATTATTACAGGCGTATGTGAAACAGACTTTTCAGGCTACCCAGACTGTCGCGATAGTTTTATAAAATCAATGAACGTAACATTAAGCCTAGCTATGGACAAAGATTTTGTCATTCATACTCCTTTAATGTGGTTAAACAAAGCAGAAACGTGGAAATTAAGTGATGAACTCGAAGTTTTAGATTATATTCGTACAAAAACATTAACATGCTATAACGGCATCATTGGGGATGGCTGTGGTGAATGTCCAGCTTGTCATTTACGTCAACGTGGTCTAAATCAATATCTTGAAAGTAAAGGAGCGCTTTAAAATGTTACAACAAATCTATCCTAATACAACGCATCCATATCAATTCGAATTAAATAAAGATTTTAATTTTTCAGCTGCACATCACATTCCGTGTGAAGAAGCAGGTATTTGTCAAAATGTCCATGGTCATACTTACTTTGTTAATTTAACAATTGTCGGTGATAAACTAGATGACACTGGCTTTTTAGTGAACTTCAGCCATTTGAAAAAGATGATACACGGTAAATTTGACCATCAACTGTTAAATAACTTACCTGCTTTTAAAAACAAAATCCCTTCAACTGAAATCGTAGCGGAAACAATTTATCAAATTGTTAAAGAAAATTTGGCATCGCTCGAACACCAACCAAAATGTATTCAAGTATTTGTAAGAGAAACACCAACAAGTTATGTCGTATTTAGACCAAAGGAACAGGTGTAACTAATGGCTAAAATTCCTGTACTCGAAATATTCGGTCCAACCATTCAGGGTGAAGGTCGAGTAATCGGTAGAAAAACGATGTTTGTGAGAACAGCTGGATGTGATTATCGCTGTAGCTGGTGTGATTCTGCATTTACTTGGGATGGTAGTGCTAAAGGCGATATAAAACTCATGACCGCTGAAGAAATTTATGATGAATTAAAACGAATTGGTGGCGATTTATTTAACCACGTTACAATTTCTGGTGGTAACCCAGCATTAATTAAAGGTATCCAAGAGTTAGTTGACTTATTTCAAGATAAAGGTATTTTCAGCGCACTGGAGACACAAGGCAGTAAATTCCAACCTTGGATGACACAAATTGATGATTTAACGATTAGTCCAAAACCACCAAGTTCAACTATGACGCCTGATTTAAAAAAGTTAGATGAAGTGATTGCACAATGCGTACCTTCCTCATTAAACTTAAAAGTAGTTGTATTCGACGATAAAGATTATGATTTTGCCAAAATGATACACCACCGTTATCCAGATATTCCCTTCTATTTACAAGTTGGTAACCCATATTTATCAGACAGCGTAGATAATCATACCGAAAAGTTGTTAGAACGCTACGAGCAGTTGGTAGATTTAGTTATGCAAAGTAATGATATGAATCACGTTTATGTGTTACCACAACTTCACACATTACTTTGGAGTAATAAAAAAGGTGTATAAAGAATAACTTATTTTACTTTTTACAAGTCATATCTAATGAATAACAATATATTAATTGATATAATAGTTGATTGAAGTATAACGAACAGGAGTCCATCATGATTGTATATATATTAATTAATATTGCTATCGTCGTACTTATAACTGGATTCAATTTATATAGGCATCAAATGCAACATTTATCATTAAGTGCAATGTTGTTATCTATTACTATAAACGCCTTTATAAATACATTCATAATTGATAAATATAACTTTATTACTCTGTGTACTATAACGATGTTTATCATTTGGACGATACTACAGTTTTACATTGATAAAAAATTAAAACCTGTATACATTACAGACCAAAAATTTATTGCTATCATATTAACGATTGTTGTCAGTTTAACGCAACGTGTTACCGACTTTTCAAGTACACAATCAATATATATGTCTATTCCATTTTTAGCCCCTGCCATTTTCATCATTGGTGGTATTATGTTGTTTATTTCAACATTTAATAACTTAGATGAAACTGCTGAAAATAATAACAAAATAAAGAAACTAATGATTAAAGGACTTATCATTATTAACATTTCATTTATCGTTATGATGGTTTTAACACCATATTGGTACTTGTATTTAATCGTCTATCTTATTTTCTTGTTGTTTTTATTGTGGCAAAAGGTTTATAAATTTTAATATCAAAACTATAAAACACTTCTGATATTCTTAGTTCGATATATCAGAAGTGTTTTATAGTTATAACTAGTTTAGATAAATATTTTCTTACTTAAAAAACCGTCCTCCTCTTATTTTGACTCCTATTTATTTAAATCAGACAATTATTTTCATTTTCAAATTATTCTTTCTTCAATATTAGTTAAGCGATATTTAAACGAAGTTAAGAATTAGTTAATGGCATATTATTTGCCTTCATTTTAAACTTAACTTATCAAATTGAAGAAATGAGGAGTTAGCATGAATACAAAATATTTTTTAGCAGTTGGTGCTGTTGCCTCTGTATTAATTTTAGGCGCTTGTGGTAATTCTAATTCACAAGATCAAGGTAACAAAACTGAACAAAAAACAAAGTCAGAAGATAGCAATGTTAAAACTGATAAAACAAAACACCTAACTGGTACATTCAGTTCTAAAAACGGTGAAACTGTTGAAGGTAAAGCTGAGATTAAAAATGGTAAATTAATGCTTACTAACTACAAATCATCAAAAGGTCCAGATTTATACGTCTACCTAACAAAAAATGGCGACATTAAAAACGGTAAAGAAATCGCAATGGTTGACTACGATAAAGAAAAACAAACATTTGATCTTAAAAATGTAGATTTAAGCAAATATGATGAAGTAACAATCTATTGTAAAAAAGCTCACGTCATCTTCGGCGGCGCTAAATTAAAATAATCAATTTCTGAGTTAAACTTTTATTTACAACATACTATTACTATACATTACAAATTTTAAAAATATACATTACACTCATTACTCAATGGAAAGCGTATGATTTCACAGCCCCCCTAGCTTGTAGAAATCATACTTTCCTTTTTTCAATATATATACAACTATTAAATCCCATAAGATTGTAGAGCACATAAGTAAATTTTTTTAGAGCTTGAGGTTTGTTTAGCTTAAGCAACCCATGAGCTCAAACACTTCCTGTTCACATAACACTACAAATCACATTATGTTGCTTAATCTTATGTTTATATAAATTACACACAATAAATAGAAAGAATGTGAACATCATGAATAAATTATTGCTACTCGTTACATTTATCATTCGTGTGAGTTCAGGTATTGTTATGTTAATGCAAGGTTACGAAAAATTAACGGGCGGATTTACGCTGAAAGGTTTAGTACCAGTCATCGCTAACAATACTGATTCACCAGAGTGGTATAAGTGGTTTTTCGCAAATATAGTTGCACATACGACGTCATTATTTGATATTGTTGTCCCACTCGGAGAGATTGCAATTGGATTAGGTTTAATTTTTGGAGTTTTTGCATATGCTGCTAGTTTCTTTGGAGCCTTTGTTATGATAAATTATATCTTAGCAGATATGATATTTACGTATCCTCTTCAATTAACTTTCTTTATCCTTTTATTAATGAGTCACTCATTGTTAAAACAGATTTCACTTAAAGAAATCATTAATTACTTTAGAGGTCGTAAGAACAGAGGTGAAAAAATAGATGACCCACTTACTGATCGTGGATGATGAACAAGACATTGTAGACATTTGTCAAACCTATTTTGAATATGAAGGTTACAAAGTAACAACGACAACTAGCGGTAAAGAAGCAATTTCTTTACTATCAAATGATATTGATATCATGGTACTTGATATCATGATGCCAGAAGTTAATGGTTACGACATTGTCAAAGAAATGAAAAGGCAAAAATTAGATATCCCCTTTATCTATTTAACTGCCAAAACACAAGAACATGATACCATTTACGCCTTAACTTTAGGTGCAGATGACTATGTCAAAAAACCATTTAGTCCAAGGGAACTCGTTTTACGTATTAATAATTTACTTACAAGAATGAAGAAATACCATCATCAACCAGTTGAACAACTGTCATTTGATGAATTAACACTTATTAACTTAAGTAAAGTTGTGACTGTAAATGGTCATGAAGTCCCTATGCGTATTAAGGAATTTGAGTTATTGTGGTATTTAGCTTCTAGAGAAAATGAAGTTATTTCTAAATCAGAATTACTTGAAAAAGTTTGGGGATATGACTATTACGAAGATGCTAATACCGTGAATGTCCATATACACCGTATTAGAGAAAAATTAGAAAAAGAGAGCTTTACAACATATACCATCACAACTGTATGGGGATTAGGATATAAATTTGAAAGGAGCCGATAATGGTGTTATCAATTAGAAGTCAAATCATTATTGGCGTCGTATCGAGTATACTATTAACTTCAACTATTTTAGCAATTGCATATATTTTAATGTGGTTTAACGGCCATATGACACTAACTTTGACCTTAACGACAATAATTACAAGCTGTTTAACCTTATTAATATGTAGTATTTTTATTAATCCACTTATACAAAAAATTAAGCAGTTTAATATAAAAACTAAGCAATTTGCTAACGGAAATTACGCAAGCAATGATAAAACGTTTAATTCACCAAAAGAAATTTATGAATTAAATCAATCTTTTAATAAAATGGCTTCTGAAATTACGCAACAAATGAATCAAATTAAATCCGAACAACAAGAAAAAACAGAACTGATTCAAAACTTAGCCCATGATTTAAAAACACCTTTAGCAAGCATTATTTCATATTCTGAAGGACTACGTGATGGTATAATCACAAAGGATCATGAGATTAAAGAGTCATACGACATATTAATTAAACAAGCAAACAGATTATCAACATTATTTGATGATATGACTCATATTATCACTTTAAATACAGGTAAAACATATCCCCCAGAATTAATACAACTAGACCAATTACTTGTATCAATATTGCAACCATATGAGCAACGTATCAAACATGAAAACCGCACATTAGAAGTGAATTTCTGTAGCGAAATTGATGCATTTTATCAATATCGAACGCCACTTGAGCGTATTTTAACAAACTTACTTGATAATGCGCTAAAATTTTCAAATGTTGGTAGTCGCATTGATATTAATATTAGTGAAAATAAAGATCAAGATACTATCGACATTGCTATTAGCGATGAAGGTATTGGCATTATACCAGAACTACAAGAACGTATATTCGAACGAACATTCAGAGTAGAAAACTCTCGTAATACAAAAACGGGTGGTTCTGGATTAGGCTTATATATAGCTAATGAACTCGCGCAACAAAATAACGCAAAAATCAGTGTAAGCAGTGATATAGATGTAGGAACTACGATGACTGTAACATTACACAAATTAGACATTACGTCATAATCCGATTTATTTATAAAATAAAATGCAAAGACTAAAAAGAAGCTCTCATTAATGAGGGCTTCTTTTATTGTTTATTTAGAATAAACTTTATGGGTATCCTTCTCATCATTTTCAATACTTGAAAGATTTGTAGCTTGAATAATATATTTAGGACGTGCCTTAACTTCATAATATATCCTGCCAATATATTCACCTACAACACCAATTGAAATTAACTGTATGCCGCCTAATAATAAAATAGCTGCAATCGTTGAAAAATATCCTGGAATATTAACACCAGAAATCATAATATTGATGAATAAATAGATAATATATAACACACTTATTGAAAAAATAAATAAGCCAAGATATATCATCATTCTCAAAGGTTTACTATTAAAGGAAATCAATCCATCAATACCATAATTAAATAACTTTTTAAAGGACCACTTAGATTCTCCTTTTTGTCTCGCAACATTTTGATACGTAAACACTTTAGTATTATATCCTATCCATTCAAATAGCCCTTTTGAAAATCGATTATATTCTTCAAGTGATGCAATGGATTTAACAGCTCTTTGGCTTAAAAGTCTAAAATCACCAACACCATCATCAAATTGTACTTCTTCTACAAAGCAATTAACTAACTTATAGTACAAATGGCTTAATGTTTTGCGACTAAAATTTTCACCACTTCTATCACGCTTTGCAATCACTTGATCATAGCCTTCCATAAAACCTTCAACCATTTTCGGAATATATTCAGGTGGATGTTGCAAATCACAATCTATCATGATGACTGCATCAAATTCAGTACTATGCTGGTAACCTGCAATCATAGCTGCTTCTTTTCCAAAATTTCTGCTAAAAGAAATAAAGCTGACATGTCTATCTATTGTGGCAAGATGTTGCATTTCATCTATAGTGGTATCCGTACTACCATCATCTATGAAAAGCATATTATAATCATAGCCTTTCACACTACTATCTTGTGAAAGTATTTCAGTTAATTGTTGATGTGTTTGTGTAATGACTTCCCCTTCATTAAAACAAGGAATGACGACTCTAATTTTCATCTATGTCCATCCTTTTTATTTAAAAGATTTTGAATGTACCTGAGTATTGTTTTATCAAATAGTAAAAACCAACTCATTTATTTTAATGTACACATTAAAAGGCATTCATAAACGTAAAATTTAACATCCAGTTATTTTAAATCCCCAATTTTCACATCATCTGGATTTTTACCTTGTCTTGCATTTCTATTTAAAGCATCAATTTCAGCTACTTCTGTTAATTCTAAATTAAAATCTAAAATATCTATATTTTCTTGAATGCGTTTAGGTGTCTGAGATTTTGGAATAATAATTCTATTGTGTGCTAAATGCCAACGCAATACAACTTGTGCTGGTGTTTTATGATATTTTTCAGCAATTTTAACAATGACAGGGTCGTCTAGTAGTCCTCTATTTCTCATCAAAGGCATCCATGCAGTCACTTTAATATCGTGACGATCACAAAATTCTTGTAATTCTTGTTGGTTAAAATATGGATGTACCTCAATTTGATTCACCATTGGTTTGATACTTGATTGAGCCATTAATTTTTCTAGATGATGAACATTAAAATTACATACACCTATTGCTTTTACCTTACCTTGCTCGTAAAGTTCTTCCATAGCTTTATATGTTTCTAAAAATAGACCATCTGCTTCACAAGGCCAATGTATTAGAAATAAATCAAGATAATCAGTTTGTAAATTTTCAATCGATTTGTTGAAATATTCGAATGTTTTCTCATAACCTTGATAGTCATTCCATAACTTCGTTGTTATAAACAAATCTTCTCTATCGACGCCATTATCCTTTAATGCTCGTCCTAGTGAAGCCTCATTATCATAAAAGTATGCTGTATCAAACGCTCTATAGCCTGCGTCAATTGCAACATTTACAACTTTAGTCATATCTTCGTCAGAGATTTTATAAACACCTAACCCAACTGAAGGCATCGGGTATCCATTATTTAATATTTGTATCTCATTCAACATCTTTATATCTCTCCAATCTATGTATCTTTTATATCTTTACATTACCCTAAATTTTTCAACAAACTCAATTAATACGAATTATCGCTTTCAATAAAAAATATTCATTAAATCATTAAAGATATTGAGTTCCAATACTATTTTCACTTTTCATTAATTTTAGTCAAAAAATAACCAACCAAAAATGAATTAAATCATTCTTAGTTGGTTTATATATTAATATCTATTCTGATTTTTCATCTTCATCAGACTGTCCGATAGTAGGTCTCGCTTCATTAAATTCATAGTTTAACATCACCCAAATAATTTGGTGGTTATCGATTTCTGAAACAACCCAGCGATCATAAGTTGTATCCACGTAATCATCTTTTTGTAAGTTAGTATTACGAGATTGTAACCATCCACCTATCGTATCAATATCCTCAGAATCATCAAATTCTATACCGAACTCTTCAGTTAAATCATCCAATAGTACTCTACCATTTACTTGGAATGTCTTATTATCAATTTTAACGATATCATTCACTTCATCATCATCAAATTCATCACGAATTTCCCCAACGATTTCTTCTAAAATATCTTCCATCGTTAAAATACCTGCCGTTCCACCATATTCATCTATAATAAGACTCATATGTACATGTTCACGTTGCATTCTAATTAATGCATCACTTATACGTGTTGTCTCTGAAATCATTGGCAACTCATGTATATAGTTTGCTATTTTAATCGTTTTTCCAGAAGCATATTCAGTTAAAAATTCTTTGACGTTAATAAATCCTTTAATGTGGTCTTTATCACCATCATCAGTAATTGGATAACGCGTAAATTGATGTTCTTTTATTGTTTCTAGTAATTCGTCTACATTAAAAGGTTCATTTAGTGTAATCATTTGAGTTCTAGGTACCATTATATCTTTTGCATGTCTTTCATCGAATGAAAAGATATTTTGCATATATGCCAATTCAGTTTGGTTGATTTCTCCACCATTATAACTATTGTTAATAATAATTTTGATTTCTTCTTCTGACATTGCATCGGTTTGGGCATCAGGATTTACACCAAACATTCTAATAATAACACGTGCAGAACCATTCATCAGCCAAATCAATGGTTTCATAATGTTACCGAAATAGAACAATGGTCTTGCATATACTAAAGCAAGCTTTTCAGTATGTTGAATCGCTATAGATTTAGGCGCTAATTCACCAAGTACTACATGCAAATACGTAACGATTATAAATGATACTGCAAACGAAATCGTCGTTGTTAATGCAGTTGGTAAATTGATTGCTTCAAATATCGGGTGTAATAGCTTTTCAAACGTTGGTTCACCAAGCCAACCTAACCCTAAAGATGTTACTGTTATACCTAACTGACAAGCAGAAAGATAATAATCTAGATTAGCAATCATCTTTTTTACTATTTTAGCTGGTTTATTTCCTTCATCTGCTAGCTGTTCAATTCTTGTTGCTCTAATTTTTACTAATGCAAATTCTGAACCAACAAATACTGTGGTTAATGCAATTAATAGAATAAATATAATCAAACTAATTATGGTCGAAGTTTCCAATTAATTCCCTATTTCTAGGGATTCACCTCCATGTTATATGTGTCACTCATGGGTAACACGCATTCAAATTTATCACTATGACTTAAATTACAACTACATGTTATCGCTTTCCCATTTAGACACCCCCAGAAAAAAATGTTATTGCTTCTATTTTATCATAATATAAAGTGCTTATGTTAACAGATTAAATCTATTGCATACATTTAATTATGATTATCTATTAGCTAAATGTGTGAACCTTACCTTGTTTTATTGTAGATTTTACATTCATGTCATCATCTAGAATAACAAGATCTGCATCCTTATTTACTTTAATACTACCTTTTCTATCATCGATACCTAATGCAATGGCTTGATTTAAACTTGTTACACGCCATAAATGATCTAATGTATCACCTGTAAATGATATTAAGTTACGTAACCCATGATTCATTTTTAAAATACTACCAGCAAGCGCACCATTTGCAAGACGTGCTTGTTGCGATTGAACAGTTACTTTTTGACCACCCAAATCATATTCTCCTTCAGGCATACCTTTTGCACGCATTGCATCGGTAATTAAATAAAAACGTTCATTACCTTTCATACGGTAAGCAATTGCAACCGATGCCGGATGAGAATGTGTGCCATCAACAATCATTTCGGTATGTAAAGCATCATTCAACCATGCTGCTCCAAAAACACCTGGTTCTCTATGTTGGAATGGCGTCGCTGCATTATATAAGTGCGTGACATGTTTAGCTCCTCGCTCAACAGCTTCAACTGCTTCTTCGTATGTTGCCACTGTATGACCAATTGAAAAAATAATGTCATCTTTATACGTTTCAAGCGCTTCTTTTGCACCTTCAACTTCAGGTGCAAACGTCATAATCTTTATTAGTCCGTTAGCAGTCTCTTGAAAATGTTTAATTTTATCGATAAATGGGCGTACAACGTATTGCGGATGTTGAGCACCAACTTTATTTTCAGATATAAATGGCCCTTCCAAATGTATACCTACAATTTTCGCTGCATTGTGAACATCTTGCTCCACTTCATATTTAGCAATATTTATAAGTGCTTTATCTATTTTATCAGTCGATTGCGTCATTGTAGTGGCCAAGTATGATGTCGTCCCTTCAGACAACAAATTTTCGGATAGATATTTTAAGCCATCGTATGACCCATCCATTGCATCCTGTCCATAACCACCATGAATATGTATATCGATAAAACCTGGCACTACATGATGACCTTTTGCATCAATCACTTGAATTTTATTTGTCGTATCATTATCAATCGCTGCTTTATCATTTACTTCTCCAATTGCAACAATCTGTCCATCTTTCACATGAATGTAACCATTATCGATTTTGCCATCTTCAGTATAAACTTTGCCGTTATATATAATTAATTCTGACACGTATAAACCCTTCTTTATTTATAAATTTTCACTTTAAGACACTCATATTTTACTATATCTGCTTCGTTTGGCATAACTTTTTGCAAAATATTAAAAAAGTCTATACATTTGTGGTGTTTATTTCTTCATTCATTTATCTAAAAATAAAAACACCTTCATATCAATTCATAAAAACTGAATTAATAGAAAGTGTTTTTATAACTTTGTAAAAGCTATCGTTAACACGATATATAAAACTAACATATATTCATTGAACTTACAACTTAATATGAAGCTCTTTGCTAACAATCATTTTAAATCATTAAAACTACTCGTCCATTGATTTTGAAGCTTCGATTTCTGTTTCAGTTAACTTTGGTTTAATAAGTCCATAAATTAATGCTGAAACTAATGTACCTACTACAAGTGCAATAAGTGTTTGTAGTAAATGTGCACCATCCGTACCAACAATTACGATAATACCACCGTGTGGCGCAGTAATTCGAGAACCTAAACCTAAAGCGATTGCGCCACCTATACCTGATCCAATCATCATTGAAGGAATAACACGTAATGGATCGGCAGCTGCAAATGGAATCGCACCTTCTGTAATAAACGACATACCCATCACATAGTTAGGGATAATTGAACCACGTTGTTCTTTTGTAAATTTACGTCTGAAAATTAACATCGCTGTCGCAATTGCTAACGGTGGAATCATACCACCAATCATTGCAGCTGTAATTGGTGCTGCATTCCCTTCAATCAACGCACCTGTTGCAAAAACATATGCCGCTTTGTTGAATGGACCACCCATATCAATCGCCATCATAGCGCCAATAACTAAACCTAATAATACAATATTAGAACCTGATAAATTGTTTAATCCATCTAATAACAAATGATTTAACCAAGATGCTGGTGGATTAAAGACATAAATCATCAATAAGCCTGTAGCTGTCACTGTTAATAGTGGATAAATTAATGTCGGCTTTAATCCCTCTAATGCTTGTGGTAATTTACGTGTCATGGCTTTAACACCTTGTGTTAAGTAACCTGCTAAGAAACCTGCAATAATACCACCAATAAATCCTGAACCACCTGAAATTGCTAACATACCACCTACAAGACCTGAAGCGAATCCAGGTTTATCCGCAATACTACGTGCAATGAATCCAGATAAAATTGGAATGATTAACGCGAATGCACTTTTACTACCGATATTCCAAAGTTGTTCTGCAAACGCGTTATAATCTGAACTTTTCGGATCAAATGAGTTTGCACCAAATAAAAACACGATTGCCATTAAAATACCACCAGATATTACAAGTGGTAGCATGTTAGAAACACCGTTCATTAAGTGTTTATAGAATGCTTTACCTGGACTTAATTTTTCTTGACTGTCATTTGAGTTACCTTTTCTTTGACCATCACGGGCAACAAAAGGTTTACGACTTGTATCTAATGCTTTATTAATTAATTCTTCTGGACGTTTAATGCCATCTGCTACTGGTACTTCTACGACATTTTTACCATCGAAGCGATCCGTCTCAACATGAACATCAGCAGCAACAATGATACCTGTTGCATTTTTAATATCTTGTTCCGTTAAATGGTTTTTAATACCACTTGAACCGTTCGTTTCAACTTTAATTTTAATGCCCATTTTATCTGCTTGCTTTTTCAATGCATCACGTGCCATATATGTGTGTGCAATACCTGTTGGACAAGCAGTTACAGCTAATACATATGGCTCGTTCGATCCATTAGTGTCTTGATTTGCTTCTACAGCAGCAACTTGTTGTGCTTCAGCTTCTGCCTCTTCTTCTTTTGTCGCTTCATCATCAGCATGATCAATAATTGCTAACACTTCTTCTGGAGACGATGCATGTAATAATTTTTCACGTACATTTTCATCCATTAAAATACCAGATAGTTTAGCTAAAGCATCTAAATGTGTTTGGGCACCACCTTCTGGCGCTGCAATCATAAAGAATAAATGAGCTGGTTGCATATCTAAACTTTGGTAATCTACACCTTCTTTAGATTTACCGAATGCGATAGCTGGAGACTTAACTGCGGCTACTTTCGCATGTGGAATAGCAATACCTTCGCCGATACCAGTTGTACTTTGTGATTCTCGATTGTGAATCGCTTCTTTAAATGACGCTACATCACTTAATTTACCTGCTTTGTCTAATTGATTTACTAACTCATCAATAACACCATTTTTGTCATTTGCCATTAAATCCATTGCTATTGTATCTTTTGTTAATAACTCTGTTACTCTCATTATTTTCACTCCCCATCAAGTACGCTAATCGTAACTTGTGATTTTATTTTTTCTATAGCGTCCCGTGTTGCTAAGTCCTCATCAAATGCCGTGGCAGTACCGCATGCGACTGCTTGTTGGAATGCTTTTTCAATCGTTAAACCTGAAGCAATTCCAGCCACCATGCCTGCAACTGTACTATCACCAGAGCCAACTGTATTAACCACTTTCCCTTGTGGATTAACTGCTTTAATACTGATTTCTTTATCAATATAAATAGCACCATCACCGCCAAGTGAGACAATAACAGATTGCGCACCTTTATCAACTAACAAACGACCATATTTAATAACATCTGCGTCTGAGTTCACTGTTGTATTAAACATCACTTCTAATTCATCTTTATTAGGTTTAATAAATAGTGGACGATATGGTAAAACGCTTTCAGCCAATTCTTTTTCAGCGTCGACTACTAATTTAGCACCTGTCTGTGCTGTAATTTGTGCAATTTGCGCATACGCATCACTTGGAATACTACTTGGTACACTTCCAGCAACAATAACTATATCATCGCTTGTTGTATTTTTAATTTGTTGTAACAGTTGTTCAAATTGTGTTGACGTTATATGAGGACCCGGTGCATTGATTTCTGTTTCTTGTCCTGTTTTTAATTTCACATTAATACGTGTATCTTCATCAACTTCAATAAAATTCGATTGAATTGCACTGTTATTTAATGTATCTACAATGAATTTCCCAGGAAATCCACCTGCAAATCCCAAAGCAGTTGACTCAACTTCCAATGTCTTTAAAACACGTGAGACATTAATACCTTTTCCCCCAGCAAATTTATATGTTGCTGTTGCTCTGTTCAAACCATCAATTTTAAAATCATTCGTAAAAATGACATAGTCAATTGAAGGGTTGAAAGTCACTGTATAAATCATAAAGTCCCTCCTATAAAGTGATACTTTTGTTGGTATTCTTTTAACGATTCTTGATTTAATGCTTTTTCAGATGTGATGATTGTCGTACTTTCTAGCAAAGGTACACGAGCAAAATATACTTTATTAAACTTAGAATGATCTATAAGTACAAATGATTGATTGGCTAATGACATTGCTGTTTGTTTAACTAATGCCTCTTGCTCATCGGGAGTAGTTAATCCAAGTTCAATATCTAATCCATTCATCCCGATAAAAGCTTTATCGAAACAATATCGTCTTAATATCTCCATGGCACTTGAACCAATCGTAGCAAGTGTATTTTCTTTAACTTGACCACCTAGCATAATTGTTTTAATACCTTTTTTAAGTAAAGCTTCTACATGTGTTAAACCATTGGTTACCACAATGATATCTTTCGCTTGAATATATTTAATTAGCTCCAATGTAGATGAACCAGCATCGATAAATAAGCATTCATTATCGTTGATTTGATTAGCTGCTATTTTAGCAATCATTTTCTTTTCATCGAGATTAGTTGCTAATTTTTCAGTTAAATTCGCCTCAACCATACGATTTTCTTTTAACATTGCACCACCATGCACACGTTGCAATTTCCCTAATTGTTGTAGTTTAGATAAATCTCTTCGTATTGTTGAAGCACTGCAGCCAGTTCGATCTATTAATTCTTGTAAAGTCAAAAAATCTTTGTGCGAAAGTTCTTCTAATATTAACTCGTGTCTTTTTTCTGTAATTATCATCATCACCCCATCTCACTCTGTATTATAATGAGTACGCTTTCACTTTTCAATCATAAATTACCAAAAACAATCACAAACAATCAAATTGTGACGATAAAATTACATTTTTATGTTCAAATACTCAATTATCATGACTGTTTATGATCGTAAAATGCTATTTCAATCAAAAAGGAGTGTAGCAGAAATGAATTTTATAAAAATTTCATCTCTGTCACACTCCTAATCTTGCCCCATACTTTTTGTTGTTATTAATCATTCATGGATAACTGCTCCAATTTTGCCTTTAGTTATTGTAATCAAATCCTCAACAGCTATCGTGATTTGCATTGTTCGAAGCCCACCACTCACACTGATATGACTATAATTTTCACAGGATTTGTCAACGACTGTTGGAAACAATGTTTTCATACCAACAGGTGAACACCCACCACGAATGTATCCCGTTACATTTTTTAAATTATCTAAAGGCATAAGTTGCAATTTCTTCTCTCCAACCAAAGCAGCTGCCTTTTTCATATCTAAAGTTTCACTTACTGGGATAACAAATACAAAATGTTCATGTTTTGTATTTTCTAGAACAAGTGTTTTAAATACTGTTTTAACATTTGCTTGTATGAGTTCTGCAACTTCTTGACCAGATAAATGTTCTTCTGGTACCTCAAAGCTATGAACTTCGTATTTAATTTTTGCACGATCAAGCATACGCATCGCGTTCGTTTTCTTATTTTTAGCCATTTCAACACCTCATTTATACTTCTTCAGAACTATATTAACATTTTAAAATACATTACGGATTGGTTGATTTTGACATTACATTTACATCATTTTATAAGTTGATTTCACCTTTTTAAATTAAAATATTGCAAAATAAAAACAGTATATCCAATTAGAATACACTGTTCCATCTATTATTTCGTTATTATGCCTTGATTTGAAATACTTACATGTTGCTTACTAGTTGAATTATCATTGGAATAAACATAATTATATCCATGATTTGTCTTAGAAATTCTTTCTAAACCATAATTATCATTGATATGCTTATCTGCATAACGATCAGCAATAACTTGGCACTCTTGTTCGTTAAAAGAATTTGATTTATTTGCATTCACACGATGCTTAAAATGATTTTGCTTTTTCACATTTTCATTCACTTCAGATGCTTTAGCAGTATGAATATTGAGAATATCCATTTTCTTTTTATAAGTATCTTCAGTTGATACATTTATCGCGTTAAACGTATTAATCGTTTTATGTACCTTAGCAAGCGCATCTTCATTTGTTGCTAATATTAATAAACCAATTAAACAAACAGTTAATATTACAGCAACAAAGCCTAAAAATAAATTTTTTACTGTCATCCCCTTACCCACATTTCCTTACTCATTTTTTATCATCTTAACACATTAACGTTAATGAATTAGGTATGTGGATTGCAATTTAAAAAGAATGTAATATTTGTAACATGTTTATTACTCAAAATCATTTTTTGTTACATATAACATTTAAATATAAAGAGTAAAACATTTAATCAATCGAATCTTTTTAAATGTAAAGCATCGACTTTTCTTAATAAAATTCATAAGAAAAACGATGCTAATTATTCATAATATTACGGTTTACTTTATATCAATATACACCAAAATACTTATGCTACATATCTTGTTCTTTCAATTTAGCTCTATGTTGCTTTTCAATTAAAACAATAATAACACCTGCTAATGAAACACCTATAGCCATATAAATTGGTGCTTCAATGTGTACATCAAATAACGCACCTGCGATTAAAGGACCTATGAAATTACCCATACTAGTGAATGTCGAGTTCAATCCGCCTGCAAAGCCTTGCCTTTCTCCAGCAATATTAGAAAAATAATTTGTAATGGCTGGTCGTATCATATCGAAACCTATGAAGACAACAAAACTGATTAACATTATTGACCAATAGCCATTAGCAAAAACTAATAATATTAAGACAACAACTGAATATAATAATGACCAAGCTATAAATGTTAACTCTGAGAAATACTTCATAAATTTATCGAAGAAATAGATTTGGAAAAGTGCCCCAAATATACCGCCACCTGTAATAGCAATCGAAATATCTTTAGGTGAATAATTTACCTTGTCAGCTGTATATAGTGAATACAATGTTTCAAATGCAGATAAACCAAACGATAATACAAGTGTTAGAATAACTGGTGTAATAAACACTTTCCAGTTAATTTTCGTTAGCAATTGTGGCTCCAACTTTTGGAATCCATTTGTCGAAACTTTTTTAGGGTCGTGAATCAATGCAATTGACATTATAAATGCTAGAATACCTAATGCACCTGCAAAATAAAATGGCATACGATGTGAAACTTCTGCCATAAATCCACCAATCCCTGGTCCTAAAATGAATCCTGAATTGATAATCGCTGACATGTAGCCAAAGTTTTTTGCTTTTTGATGGCTTGGTGAAATATCAGCTATTAAACCTGTCACCCCAGGCATAACCATACCAGCACTCATACCACCGATAACCCTTGATAACATCAAAATTAAAAAATTCTGACCGATAGCAAACATAAATTCTGACACTGAAAACAAAATTAATCCTATACATATAATTAATTTCTTTCCTAATTTATCAGCTAACGTACCACCGAATGGCGATATAATCATTTGAGATAAGGCGAAAGCAGCAACTAATAATCCTAAATCACTACCAGTTAACCCCAAATCTTTTAAATAAACAGGTAAGACTGGTATCACTAGACCGATACCTAAAAATATTAAGAAAATATTAAAATATAAAACCAAAATCTGTTTATTCATTTGCTCACCTCTTTTTTCTACTTGTCACTCTTAAAGCTGTTATTTTTCTTTTCCACGACAGATTGCAATTCATGCTAAATATTCGTAAAAAGTTTCTATATTGTATTACAATATTGCTACAATTGACAATATTTTTTTCTTTGTAATTATCACTATTTTCCATTTAATTGTATAATTAATGACATATTAAAATAAAGGGGATTGATCATATGAAATTGCAAAAAAGTAATCATACTATACTACTAGTGTTAGAAAAAGGAGAAGATATCATTGAATGTATAACAAACTTTGCAGATGACCAAGACTTAACATTTACATCTGTCAGCGGCATTGGTGCATGTGATGACGTCATTTTAAAATTTTTCAATTTAAATACGAAACAATATGAAGAGACACATATAACTGAACCGCTTGAATTGACTAGCTTATTAGGCAATATTTCTCGTCTAGATAATGGACATTTTGCACATTTACATGCAACATTTGGTACGCAATCATATGAAACTTTTAGCGGACATTTATCAAAAGCTATTGTTTCTGCTACAGCTGAAATTGTGCTTACCGTTACAGATATGGATATTCAACGTACATTCAATGATTCAGTTGGTTTAAATTTACTTGATCCACAATAACACATTACTTTTTAGTTGAAACACATCAACTCAAACGTTATCATAAGTGTTTAATTATAAATGCATTCGCACTTTGGTTTAGACATTTCTATAGTAAATAAACCTTTAAATAAAATTTTGGATGTAATTATAATTACCACATTAATATGAATAACTTTTTTCATTAGAAAGTAGTGTATATCATTTATGAATTCACGATACATCGCTAGAATTTACTTTTTAGTATTATTTATTGCGTCACTATTTGAGAATAAAATATATCAATTTATGACATTAAATTTATTTTTAGCATATATACCTTTTGAGCTAAGCCTACTTTTGCGTTTATTTAGACCCAATAAAAAATATGAATGGCCGCTCTTCGTCATATATAGCTTTATATTTGTATTACTTTTACCTAACACATTTTATATGGTAACTGATTTAATTCATCTAAACCAATTTCAATTTAACTTTTATGCAGGGCTTAACTTATTTGAATGGAAGTACTTTACTTATTTACTGTTAGGTGTCTTTTTAGCAATTTATGTAATGATTTTAATCTATTTTGAAATTTTAACGCTTACTTCGCATCCATGGCTTAATAGAATAATTGTTGTAATTCTTATGTTTTTAAATGGCTTCGGCATTTACATCGGACGTTTCTTACGCTTACATTCCGTATACTTCTTTAATGAACCTATACGCGTCTTAAATCACATTCTAAAAAGTTTAACAATCGACACAGCAATATTTGTATGCTTTATGGTTATGATGCAAGCAGCTATTTTATTATTTGGAAAAGGAGTTAGATTGAAAAAGTGACTTTAGATATAACCGTTTTTATGATATCAATCATCGTTCTTCAAATGATTATTGGACACCTATGGCATGATATTGGTTTAAGTTACACAAGAAGTATTCTACTGATGTTATTTCCGCTAGGTATAGGCGTTTTTGTTCAACAAATGATTTATTTCGAACGACAATATCCTAAATGGGATGTTCCTCAACATATAAAAATAAGACTAAAGTATATTTATATCATTACATTTTTGGAATATGTCTTGCTATATTTCACTATGTTTACTGACATATTCCGATAGAACAATTTAAACAAGCTAACTATGGCAAAACATGTCTTAGTTAGCTTGTTTTATTTTAGTTGAACCATCAAATCAGATCAATTAGTCTAATGCTTTAAATGTCGCTAAAACTTGAGATCTCTTTTCTTGATGATCCACTATTTGTTTTGGATAATGACGACCTAACTCAATCCCTTGTTTAAATAATTCAGATTCATTTCGATGTGTGTCATGTAAATACTTTGCATCAATTTGATTTAAAACTGGAAGATATGTTTTGATATATAATGCTTTAGGATCAAAGCGTTCACTCTGCCTAATTGGATTAAACATTCTAAAATACGGCACCGCATCCGTACCAGTAGATGCAGACCATTGCCAACCATGAACATTTGATGCTGCATCATAATCTATAAGATACTTTCTGAAGAAATCCTCTCCCCATGTCCAATTTATAAATAAATCTTTTGTTAAAAATTGAGACACAACCATTCTCATACGATTATGCATAAAACCTGTTTGTCTCAATTCCATCATTGCTGCATCAATTATTGGAAATCCCGTTTGACCATCACACCAAGCTTTAAAATCCGCTTCATTTTCAGACCAATTAATATGACGATATTTCGGTTTAAAAGATTGATGTGCAGACTCCGGATATTGTGTCATTAAAACATAATAAAACTCTCTAAAAATGAGCTCCCGAATAAACGCTTCATAGTTTGACTCATCTTCTTCATATCGTGATAACAAATCATTGAAAATTTCAATAATATCTAATAAGCCATATGCTAAGGCAATGCTTAATTGACTTGTTAATATTTCTGGTAAATATTCTCTGCCATTTTCATAATTCTGTATATCATGTTCTAAAAATTGTTGCCATTTTTCTTGTTCATGCGCTTGTGATGAACCAGCATCTATTTGGACATCTTTTAAATTATTAGGAGATGCAATTACAATGTCAATTAACTCATTTAAGTCGTAATGATATACATCTCTAATTCTCAAGTAAGGTCGCCATTTTTTATAAAAACTTGTAAACACTTTGTATGGTTCACCTTGTTTATTCATCGTTTTACTCGCTTTAAAATAATGATTACCACGTACTAATGTAACGGTAATTTCTGCTTGATCAAATTGAGAACGTTGATGTAAAATATCGTATTCTTCAAGATGATAACTCATAATATCACCCGCAATCACTACTTCAGGGATATTGTTTTCTTTACAAAATGAAATGATATCGTCATAAGACATGACATAAGGTGTGAGCTTTTCTGCGTGCAACGATTGGTAAAAGCGTTGCAAAGTACCACGATAATATTGTGCTTTCAAATCAGATGCTGTACTCATATCCTCTTCTGCAATAATGAAATAACAAGCATCAATATCATCTTTTTGTTGATATATATATTCAAATAACGGATTATGTTCTGTTCGAAACATACGATTTAATAACACAGCTATTGCCATAAATTAACCACCTATATTTTATCTTTATTAATAACATAACCTTTCAGTGGGAATGGGACAACGATAAAGAAATACTTTTTCTTTAGAAATTAGTATTTCTTATGCATGAGTTTTACTCATGTATTCCTATTTTTAAGTACATATTAGCTGTGGCTAATGTGTAAGAACCACTACATAATAAATCATAGGTGGTTCTTTATCATTTCTGTTACTCTCCCTCTTTTAAAGCAAACCTAACCATTTCCAATAAGTCATACTAAAAACTATCACTAGAATATACCCTACAATTGTCAATGGTATACCTGCTTTCAAGAAATCTTTAACTGTAAAAGTACCAGTGCCATAAGCCAACATATTTTGAGGTGCACTAACAGGTAATAAGAAACCAAAACTAATAACAAATTGTTGAATTAAAACAAATCCTATAGACTGGTCTCCTAAGTGTAACGTAGAGGTTAGCGAAATAAAAACAGGTATTAACGCTGATGATAAACTTGTTGCACTCGCAAAGCCCAAATGAATCAATATATTAAAAAGCGTGATAAGTGCAATTGTCGCGATAATAGGTAAATGTTTTAAACCTAAAACACCAAAAGTTTGATCACTTAACCATTGAGCTGCACCTGTTTTCAAAAGAACGTTACCTAGCGAAATACCTACACCAAACACGATAATTGTTCCCCATGGTATTTTATTTTCAACATGTTTCCATGTCATGACACCAATTTTCGGCATTAACATAACACCTAAAGCAATAATAGTAATGGATGCAGAGTCAATCGGATGTAATACTTTTTCAGTTGACCAGAACAGTAATAATAACATCGATATAACAATTAAACGCCATTCACGTGCGCTAACGGGGCCAAGTTTATGCAATTCTTCTTTTATTAAATCTTTGCCACCCTCTATTGTATTAATTTCGGGAGGCATCACTTTAATCATGATGAAATATAGAGATATAGACATAACTATGGACCAAGGAGCTGCATATAAAAACCACTCGCCCCATGAAACATCAAATCCTAATTGATGGTTTATAAAATTAATCGCTACGATATTTTGTGCTGCCGCCGTTTTGATACCAATATTCCAAATTGACACAGCTTGTACTGAAGTAATTATTAATAATGACGCTAACTTGCTATCTTTAGAAACTTTAAATGCTGCAATCATACCCAGCAAGATTGGTACAACTGCCCCTGCTCTAGCTGTTGCAGAAGGAACGAAAAATGCAAGTACAATTGAAACAATAATTGCTCCAATAACTATATTTCTAGTTTTATTACCAACAATTGATAGCACTATAAGAGCTAGTCTTTTATGTAAATTCGTTTCTTGCATAGCAGCAGCCAAAAATAATGCGGCTGCAACGAGAGCTACAGCTGATGTTGCAAATCCACTAAACGCTAATGATAATGCATGATTTGTTCCTAGAGGATCACTTCCAGTTAAAACAGCACTACCACCTTTCGGGTTACCCAGCTTTTCTCCTAAATTTTGAACCGGGCTAAATCCTAAAAGTAATATCATTAAGCCAATAATTAAAGTTGCTGATACCGGATATGATACAGCTTCCGTTACCCACATAATAACTGCAAAAGCTAAAATAGCTAGTACTGCCTTAGCCATTATTGGCAGACTTGAAGGTGCCGGGAGTAATAGTACAACTATAAGTATTATAAAACTCATAACAATCCAAAATGGCTTGTATTGCTTTTTTGTCTTTTCTTTCTTTTGTTGTTCATGTTTAACTACCTTTTTTTCTTCTGACATAACAGTCACCCCTTTGTTTAATCTTAATTTAATTATAACAATTTTTTAAAACATACATTTTTAATTTATGCAAAATACACAATTTTATCGAAATATTTTGTAAATAATATTGCTAGGTGATGAGTTATCTCGGTTAATTACAAAAAGATATCTAAGTTTAAATATTAGAACATAAAAAACTATCTACTGAATATCCTCATAGCATCATTTTTCTAAGCAAAAGTTAAACTTAGTTAGATAAAATGCAAATGAGATTATTGTAGATAGTCTCTTTTTAATATTTAAAAATGATTAATGCCATAAACATAAATAATTCCAAAGAATGCCGCGCCACTAAGTACTGTTAATATAAGACTTAGTAACAATGTGCGTTTATAATGTTTAATAAATGCTATGAACAAAATAACTACATTATACGCAAAGAAAAGTCCGAATAATGTCATTGTTATTTTCAAATCAGAATAGAAAATATTTAATAGTAATACAATGACTGCATAAATTACATACGGAATAACTATAAATTTGCGTTCAAATCTTAATTGTTCGAAACGTTTATCTTCGTTTGTCATGATATGCTCCTTTATGATTTAAAAGTAAATAAGTTTACGGAATATCTTGTCCGATAATAGCGGTGTAAATGTCAAACCACGACTGATCATCTAAATTAAGTTGCAGCCCTTCGATTGCTTGATCAATACGCTTTAACTGACTTGTTCCAAGTATCGGCATGATACGATGCGGTATTTTTACTAACCATGCTATCATCACAGCTGTGTCACTCACACCATATTTGTCAGCTATTGATTGAATAACTTTCATAATACGTTGCGCTTTAATATCTTCCTTGTCGAAAATTTTACCGCCTGCAAAAGGACTCCAAGCCATGATTTGAACATGGTTTTGATACATTGAATCCATTGTTCCATCTTGTAAACTATCAACGTGATATGGCGATAATTCTAATTGATTGATGCTAATATGTAGTCTTTCTTTCTTTATATATTGATTTAACAATTGGTATTGAGAATGATTAAAATTCGACACCCCGAATGACTTCAACTTACCTTGTTTAACAAGTTTAGTTAATGCATCAGCAACTTGTTCTGGATCCATCAATGGTGAAGGACGATGAATGAGTAGACTATCTAAATAATCTACATTCAAATTGATTAATGACTGTTCAACAGATTTCACGATGTGCTTACTACTCAAATCATAACGATGTCCATTTGTAAAATCAAATTGCTTAGAAGGCAAAATGATACCACATTTCGTAACAATTTGAATTTTATTTCTTAATTCGGGTGATAAATCCAAAGCATTACCAAACAGTGATTCACATTGATAATCCCCATAAATATCAGCATGATCCATCGTTGTAATCCCACGTTCAACTAATTCGTTTATAAAATAATTTAACTCTTTCGCAGTCATCTTCCATTCATTTGCACGCCAAAAACCTTGTACAAGCCTAGAAAAATGAACATAGTGATTAATCATTATTTGTTCCATATCTCATCCACTCCATCCCTCAATGTCACAAAATATTCACAATAAAAGTATTAAGAAATTAATGTGCTATTTCCGTTAAATTGAAACAACACATTTTCTAATTTACGTAAATTGTAGCATATCCAATTGATTACGTATGTGATTTGTATCTAAAGTTTCACCAATAATAACAATCGTTAATGGTAATTGCATGCCAATTATTCCATAGTCTGGTAAACCATATGCATATTGA
The DNA here is from genome assembly GCF_017151945.1 of Staphylococcus sp. EG-SA-10. Classification (NCBI taxonomy): domain Bacteria; kingdom Bacillati; phylum Bacillota; class Bacilli; order Caryophanales; family Staphylococcaceae; genus Staphylococcus; species Staphylococcus sp. EG-SA-10. The sequence continues at coordinate 21,700 of NZ_JACVZJ010000005.1, read as the reverse complement.
AATTCATAAATTGCATTTGGTTGATCTCTAAATGATACATAACCTTTCAAACGTAGAACAGATTCCGGTAATTTCATTATAAATTGATAAAACAATTGACGATCAATCGGACCTGTAAATGTGTAAGTCATACTTTTAATCCCATGATGATGGTGATGATGAGACGATATCTCTCTGTCTTTACCAGGTAAGTCCAATTCTTCCAACGAAACTTGTCCATAGGTTGTTTTATAAGTTGGAATACTTGCACAAATCATACTTAATTGTTTATCAATTTTCTCAAGACTGTCATCAGTTACAAGATCAATTTTATTAATAATAATCATGTCACTTAGTTTCAACTGATCTTCCATCAGCGAAACTGTATTTTCAGTATATTGATGACGTTCCAAAAATCGAGTCGCATCTAATACACCATAAATAATTGGCTTTTCAAAGAAATTAACGATTTGCGGATCTTGACATGCAACTAGTAATTCTAAAGGATGCGCAATGCCTGTCGCTTCTATGATGACATGATTAACGTCCCCTTTTAAAGCAATGGCTTTTAGTTCATAGACAAGTTCTTGTTTAAGATCGCAACAAACACAACCATTAATCAATGAATGGACTTCAATTTCATTTGAAATACTATTGCTATCAATATCAAAAGTACCGAATTCATTCATGATGATTTTAATTTTCTCATCATTTTTTAATAATTCACTAATATAATGTGTCAGTAACGTGGTTTTACCACTACCCAAAAATCCGTTAATTATGGATATTCTTATTTTTTCATCTTTATTATTTTTCATTTTATATTCTCTTTTCTATTACAGTTATTTTTAAAAATGATAACATATATATTAAATTATCTTTTTGCTTGATTTAATCAAAAATATCTTCTAAACTTTAAACATACTTTAATTTTAGCATGGCATTGAATCAAAGAAAGTTGTGAATTAATAAACAATCAACTTTTTAATGATTACCAATCCGAAAAGAGAAAAAAACGGATAGTATGTCTGGAGGAGAACTTTAATGTCTGATCAACATAATTTAAAAGAACAGCTATGCTTTAGTTTGTACAATGCTCAAAGACAAGTTAATCGCTACTACTCTAACAAAGTTTTTAAGAAGTACAATCTAACATACCCACAATTTCTTGTCTTAACTATTTTATGGGATGAATCTCCTGTAAACGTCAAGAAAGTCGTAACTGAATTAGCACTCGATACTGGTACAGTATCACCATTATTAAAACGAATGGAACAAGTAGACTTAATTAAGCGTGAACGTTCCGAAGTCGATCAACGTGAAGTATTTATTCACTTGACTGACAAAAGTGAAACTATTAGACCAGAATTAAGTAATGCATCTGACAAAGTCGCTTCAGCTTCTTCTTTATCTCAAGATGAAGTTAAAGAACTTAATCGCTTATTAGGTAAAGTCATTCATGCATTTGATGAAACAAAGGAAAAATAATTAACTTTTGTCATGACAATTAAAGTAATGTTTAGAATTTATTAAGAATAGAAAAACAATTAGCACGCGTAAGCTTGTTAGTTAAAAAACTGCTTGAAAGGTTTCTTAGCCTATCAAGCAGTTTTTTTATGCATTATATTGAATCATATTCCATAAAGCACCTTGATTAGCGAGTAATTGTTGATAGTTTCCCTTTTCAACTATTTTACCATTTATCATCACAATGATGGTCTCAAAACGTGACAATAAAGTTAAATCGTGTGTAGCAACAATTAATGTTTCTGCATGTGCTTCAATTAAATCCATAACTTTTAAACTATTTTGTTTATCTAATGCCGTTGTTGGTTCATCTAAAATCCATGTTGATGCAGTATCTTTTAATAACATCCTCGCAATCGCTAAACGCTGAATTTCTCCGCCAGATAATGTATGACCATCTAAGTCAATTTGACGTTCTAGTGCCAAATGTTCTAAATCTAATTGCTTAAATATTGCTTGCACCGCTTCATCTTTTTCATCGGTAAATAAATTTTGACGTATTGTACCATCAAATAATTGTTGAGATTGTAGCAAGACATTCAACGATTCAAACTTATCTTTGTCATCTATTTCAAACATATCCATATTTTCGAAACGAATAGAGCCACTATCTAATTGATATAACCCTGCCATAATTTGTAGTAATGTACTTTTTCCTGAACCAGAAGGACCCACAATCGCAATCTTTTCGCCTCTATTAACATTAAAATTAATATCCGATAACACATACGTTTGCTGGTTCCAATACTTAAAACTAGCGTCCTTAACTTCATAAATGTTCGTTGCGTCATACTTATCAGTAAGGCGGTTTTTTCCATTAGTAGAAGGTACAGATATCACTTCATTAATATCGTGCAATGCTTGGTCAGTATCCGCTTTATAATACGCGACATTTGTCATTGGTACAGCTTGTTCAAATAAAGTTAAGACCATTAAAACGATACTCGTCATATAAATAATATTTAGTTGGCCTTCATTAATTTGAATTAATCCTAGAACTAAACTTCCAAAAATCGAAAGCATAGCAATAATATTTAATATAAAATCATAAATCGTTAAAAAGCGTTGCTCTTTAAGTTGTAATTTATCAAAATGATTTAATTTAGCCATCAAATTATCTCGATAATGATTAATTTGATTAAATCGACGTAGTTCATCCATACCAGCTTTATAATCATAAAAATGATTTAAAAATCGAGCCTGTTCATTAGCTGCATGTTTCTTTAAAGTACGTGCTTTTTTTGAGCTTAACCAAGGAACAATGAGTAAAGTAAACAACATGCTAACCATAATCAATAGCGCATGGCCGATTGAAATGAACGCCAATACTATTACTGTAACTAGCGCTGTCAAACCGATGACGACTGGTGGATAATAAACACGTAAATAAATATTTTGTAATGCCTCAACACGACTAATCATACGTGAAATTAAATCACTAGAACTCAGTTTACGGTAAACATTAGGAATGACATTTACTAATTTACCGAAAAACTGTACCCGAATATCACGTAGCATTGTAAATGTAGCTTTATGAGAAATAAGGCGCTCTACGTATCGAGTAATAGCTCTTAAAAACCCAAACAATTTTACTGTTACGACTAAAATCATCAGAGCGTATAGTGGCGCACCAAGTGCACTTTGTGTCACCATATAACCACTTAAGAAAAACATGGCGAGCGCAACTAAACTTCCACAAACACCAACAACTATAGCTAACAATAAATCCTTATCTACTTGAAATTTTAGTCGTGTTTTCATAAGTCATCACCATTTTCTGTTATATTTACTGAAATATTGCGATCATCAGCAATCAGTCTTCCTTTTTCTATATACAAACGTCGTTGTAAATGGCGAATTGTATTATCTCTATGTGCAATGACAATCATCGTTGTACTTTTAAAATGTTGAAACAGAACGTTCTGAATCATGTGTTCTGTTTGAATATCTAAACCAGTTGCAGGCTCATCAAATATAACGAGATCTGGCTTCATAACTAAAAGACGGCAAAGTTCTATGCGTCTCATCTGTCCACCAGATAACATTTCGCCTCCTTCACCTATTATTGTATTAATGCCTTTTGTGAAAGATTGAACTTTGTCTAATAAACCTACTTCGTCTAGCACTTCTTCAACAGTATTATTTTCTATATCTTTAAACATCGTAATATTCTCTTTTATAGAAGCACTGAAAATATATGGCTGTTGGCTAAGTATTCCTATATTTAAATCACGCTGGTTTGTACTTATAGTACCTATTGTTGGCTGATAAACACCTGCAATAAGATGTGTCAAAGTGGATTTACCTGCCCCGCTTGGACCTACAAGTGCAATTTGATCACCTTTAAATATTTCCAAATTCAAATCATTTAATACCAATCTATCAGAATCATCATATCGAAATGATATGTCTGTTAGCTGAATAAATGGCTTTTGATTTTCCTCATACTTTAATAGAAATTCATTATTATTGTTCGGTTGTTCTAAAAACTCAAACACAACGTCACTGGCACCTTCACTTTGTTTTCCAGTATGGAACGCTTGTCCTAAGTCCTTAATTGCATTATAAAATTCAGGTGCTAAAATAATCGCAATTGCTACAGTTTTAAAATCAATATTATGAAATACTACTAAGCTTAGCGTTGCTTCCAATGCAACCAATCCAATACCTAACATACTTATAAATTCGAGCATTAATCCCGATAAAAAAGCACTGCGTAAAATGCGCATTGTTAAAGTTCTAAACTGAGTACTATCGTCGTAAATATGCTTCTCTGTTTGCTCTGTACGATTAAATAGCTTTAACGTCACTAAACCTTTAGCAATATTTAAAAACCGTTGACTAAATTGATTCAAATAAGTCATTTGATCTTTTGACTCATCTCGCGTTTTCAAACCGAAAATAATATAAAACAAAGGAATAAATGGTGCAGTTATTAACATAATTAATGCGGTATTGATATGGATGAAAAACATTGCAATGATTATGATGAGCGGAACCATCATTGATTTGAACACTTGAGGCAAATAACTCTTATAAAAAGGTGCTAGACCATCAATGTTTTCTGTGAGTATAGTCATTTGTTCACCGATTGGATGACCATTATTTTTATAAATAACCCGCTGTCTAAGCATATGCTTAACTTTAAATGCTAATGTATCACCTAACCATTGATTTAGAAATTGCACAGTTGCTCTTAAAAGTAAAACACCTAATAAAATAAATAATACAATCCATAAACCTTGAAATTGATGTCTTATAATTTTAGCTAAAAAACCTGCTATTAAAATATTTTGCGTTATAACGAGTATGCCGAGACCAGTACTGACCAAGAACATGAGTACCGGAAAAATTTTATATTGAAACAGTATTGTTGTTAATTTTTTCACAATTATATCACCTAAACCTATTATAAAAGGTTTTCCTTAAAATCAAATTAAATAGCTCAATAAAATATTGTAGTTTTACATGTAAAAGAAAATGAATATATACATCTTTAGTCTAGTATTATAACTATAACTAGCATGTCTTTAAATGAATATGCTATCATGATATGGTAATTTTGATATTTAAATAAATTAAATTGAGTAATGAAAGTGGGTACATTATGTTTATCATTGAATTAATAAAAGGTATTATCTTAGGGGTCGTCGAAGGATTAACAGAATTTGCACCTGTTTCCTCTACTGGACATATGATTCTAGTTGATGATATGTGGTTAAAATCATCTGAATTTTTAGGTTCTCAATCAGCATTTACATTTAAAATCGTCATCCAATTAGGATCCGTCTTTGCAGCAGCATGGGTGTTCCGCGAACGCTTCTTAGAGATTTTACATATTGGTAAACACAAACATGTTGAAGGAGAAAACGATCAACAAAGACGTTCAAAGCCAAGACGTTTAAATTTATTACATGTATTAGTGGGTATGGTGCCAGCAGGTATTTTAGGCTTACTATTTGATGATTTCATCGAAGAACATTTATTTAGTGTGCCAACTGTTATGATTGGCTTATTCGTAGGTGCTATCTACATGATTATTGCTGATAAGTATTCAGTTAAAGTTAAAAACCCACAAACAGTGGATCAAATCAATTATTTCCAAGCGTTTGTAATTGGTATCTCTCAAGCAGTAGCTATGTGGCCTGGTTTCAGCCGTTCAGGCTCAACAATTTCAACTGGTGTATTAATGAAATTAAATCATAAAGCAGCATCGGACTTCACATTTATTATGGCTGTTCCAATTATGTTAGCAGCTAGTGGTTTATCTTTATTAAAACATTATCAAGATATTCAGATTGCTGATATACCTTTTTATATTTTAGGCTTTTTAGCTGCATTTACTGTTGGACTAATTGCAATCAAAACATTCTTGCATCTAATTAACAAAATCAAATTAATTCCATTTGCCATTTACAGAATTGTATTAGTAATCTTTATTGCTATACTTTACTTCGGATTTGGCATTGGTAAAGGTATTTAATTTTCTTTTAAAATATAGACTGTCAATTAAGGAACCACTTGATTGGCAGTTTTTATTGTCTTCTTTTAAAAACATCTGAAATACTTATAAGTGATTCACTACTCTCATCGTTTATATTGATGTATCATAGGGTATGTAAAATTAATAAAGTAATTATGGAGGCAAGATCTATGGATAAGAAAAAAGTCATCAAATTTATGATTAATGTATTACCAATTGTATTGGTACCGTTAATTGTTGAACGTAAACGTATCAAACAACATCCGGACGTACAAAAAGTTACAGATGCTACAAGTAAAGTTGCTTCAAAAACATCTGCAGCAATCAGTAACACAGCGAGTGATGTTAAAGAATATGTCGGCGATAAAAAGCAAGATTTTGAAAATAAGCGTGAACTTAAAAAGTTTGCTAGAGAACATGATCCTGCCTATATTGAGAAAAAAGGCGAAAAATTAGCTAAACAAAATCGTAAAGACGCTGATAAAATGAATAAAATACTTCAAAAAAATATCGAAAAGCGTCATAAAGAAGAGCAAAAAGCACGCGAAAAGAATGAAATACAACGTATTAAAGATATGAAAAAATCACAAAAATACGAAGAAAAAGCAGGCTTAACACCTAATAAATTAGATGAGAAAACTGAGAAAAAAGGCGATAAACTAGCTGAAAAAAATCGCAAAGAAATCGCTAAAATGAATAAAAAGTTACAAAAAAATATTGAAAAACGACACAAAGAAGAACAAAAACGCCAACAAGAAGCTGATAAAGCACGCATCAAGTCATTTAAAAAATATAAAGATTATGTTGCCAAAAGCGCCTCTCAACAAAATAAAGAAAACAATACAGAGGCATAATTGTGACACATATTATTATTGATGGAGATGCTTGTCCTGTTGTTGATTCTATTATAGATTTAACAACTGAGACAGGCATTTTTGTGACAATTATTCGGAGCTTCAGCCATTTTTCGAACCAATTATATCCCCCACATGTATCAACATTATATGTTGATGATGGACCAGATGCAGTTGATTACAAAATTGTTCAATTATCAACGAAAGATGATATCGTAATCACTCAAGATTATGGACTCGCAAGTTTATTAGTCGACAAAGTCTTAATTGTCATGCATCATAATGGGAAGATATACAATTCCAAAAATATTCAACAACTATTAGATAAACGATATATGAATGCACAAATTAGAAAACAAGGTGGTCGCCACAAAGGTCCCCCACCTTTTACAAAGCAAGATCAAAAAGTGTTTGAACAATCACTATTAAGAGTCATTCAACGAATTAAGGAGCTGGATTAATATGAAGCGAATCGCAGTTTATTGTGGTGCAAGCAAAGGTCATGACCCTTCATATGTACAAAAAGCATACGATTTAGGTAAATATTTTGCTGAACAAGGTTATGAATTAGTATTTGGTGCAGGGTCAATTGGTATTATGGGTGCCATTCAAGATGGTGTATTAGATCATGGTGGCAAAGCTATTGGCGTCATGCCTAAAATGTTAGATGAACATGAAATCACAAGCCAACGTTTAACTGAATTAATTTTAGTTGATTCTATGCATGAACGTAAAAATAAAATGGCAGAACTTGCAGATGCATTTGTCATGGCTCCTGGTGGCGCAGGTTCACTAGAAGAATTTTTCGAAATGTATAGTTGGGCTCAAATAGGTATCCATGAAAAGCCTATTGCCATTTATAATATTAATGGCTTTTTCAATCCATTACAAACAATGATTGACCATATGATTGAGGAAGGTTTTATTGATCCAAAGTATCGTGCACTTGCACCGTTATGCGACACTAAGGAATCATTAATAGAATCAATATTAAATTTCAAACCTCTAGGTACTCGTTCATACGATTAATCATTCTAAGGTTAAAAAATAAACAAACACCCCTAATATTGTTATCATCAGCTAAACAATGTTAGGGGTGTTTGTTACGCTTATGTATAAATTTTTCACTTTCGAAGATTAATGTAATAGCGCACTTGCCTTTTTAATAAATGATACTTACTTAGATTGGGTAATTCGAAATGATCATACACTGTCATGCCAATTTTTTCCATTACACGTTGTGAAGCTTTATTTGCTTCTGCTGTAAAACTATAGACATCGTATATTTGATGTTGTTCTGCTAACTTCAACGCTGCCTTTGCGCCTTCAGTTGCTAATCCTTTTCTCCAAAATTCTGGCAACAAGCGCCAACCTATTTCATAAAGCGGTAATTCTTTAAATGGATAATCGCTTGTTTCTGGAATATAATTCAAACCTATAAAGCCTATCCATTGATGGGACTCTTTATCTTCTACAGCAAATAATCCAATGCCATAATCTTTAATAACCGCATCCATAGTTCTCATATCTAATTCTGAACGACGATAACTCAATAAACTTGGAAAATATTTACGTACGTCATAATTCGCATTCATTTTTTGAAAAGGTAACAGATCATCTTCATGCCAGTCTCTTAATATTAAACGCTCTGTTTCACAATAAATCATCGATTGACACTCCTATATAATTTCTCAATAAAAAACACAAAATCGATATTTTGATCAACTTTGCGTTTTAGATAGCAGTTTATTTTGATTTTGAAATATAACTTATAAGTTCAACATGAACTGGCACTTCTTTTAAACGTGCTCTATCTGATTTCAGCGCAGTAAAAGTTGCATCTATAAAATCTTGTTGATGGTTTAAACGATATGTAGCAACAAAAGTATCTGTATCGGACTCAAAGTTTGGTAAATGTGCAATTACACGCTTAATTTCGCCAGTAGAATCAGCAATCGTGCGTCCTGTAATATTTTCTAATTCTCTACCTAATTCTGGCAAAGTAATATCTTGACCCTCTAAAATTCTAAAATCTTGTTCATGCATGCCGTTTCTCTCCTTTATTAATTACGTTGTCTATTTTTACGTTCTGTTTCAATCATGACCACATTTTAATTAATACATACCCTTAAAATAAGGTTTAAAACGCTGTACCTTTCATCTATAACAAGTAAGCAATTCAATTATGATTGGTGTTTGTCATTAGCTTTTTGATCTTTATCTGTTGATGTAGGCTTTTTGTGATTATCTTTATCCGATGACTTAGTTTGATCTTTTGATTGCTTATCTTGTGATGCCTCTTTATCTTTATCTTTGTCTTTGTCTTTTTTATCATCCTTGTTATCTTCTTTAGAAGGTTTTAAATCTTTCACTTCTTTTTCAAGGTCTTTTTGCTTATCTGCTAATTTTTCTTTTTCTTGTTGAAGCTTTTCTTTTTTATCTTTTAATTCTTTATTTTCTTTTTGTAAATTATCGATATCTTTTTCAAGAGTTGCTTTTTCTTCGCTTTTACCGCAACCTGCTAATAAAATCATAACTGACATGATGCTGATGATTAATTTCTTCATATAAAACTCCTTAACGTCATTTAAATCTTTATTAATTTTAACATGAATTAGCAACATAATCCTAATTCTAATCAATATCTTTATACATTTTCACATGACTCACTTGATAACCTAAATCTTTATTCAAAGATATCATTGGCAAATTACTTTTATGAATTGTACTGCTTATTCGCTTTGCATTCATAGTTTTTGCCCATTTTTCAAGCGCAATCTTCAGTTGCGTAGCTATTCCCAGTTTGCGAAATTGTGGTTCAACATATAGCAGTTCAATGTTAACCATACTTTTTTCATTACTAAAATGTCCCCAAATAAACGCTATTAATTGACCTTCATTTTCATATATATAAATTTTATCATTTGTATGTTCTAATCTTGAACATATCATCTCGTACCTAAGAGCTATACTCAGTTTAGTACATTTATAGTTGGATTCTGCTTGCGACAATAATGTCTCATGTATATTAGCTATTTGCTTGATATAATTATGTTCATCTTTATTAAGTGTCCTCATTTTCCTCTCCAATATTAATCGTTATATTTATGCGTTTAATATGATATGATTGACCTTATTAATACTATAAAATCATTTCCATTTTAATTTGGAATTAAACATTTTTAAAGGAGCGCTTAAGTAACAATGAAAAGTACTGCGCAATTAACAAAAGAAAATAATGTTAAATCATTAAGATTAAGCAATACTGATAGAGAAATCTTCGAGAATTATATGACTTATATGCGCTCTGACTTTCGCGTCAATCCTCATGATACAGAGTTAATTATTAACCGTATACTTAAACAATTATTAAGCGCAGAACAACATGGTTTATTAGCCTTAGATTTTTTCAATCATGACCCAAAAGCACATGCAATAAAAGAACTAAAAGCGATGCCTAATGAAACATTTAAAAATATTTTTAAATATATATATCAGCACATCGTTCTATTAATTGGAATTGTTAGCTTTCTCAAAGGATTTTTAGGATTTTTCATGGAAAAAAGTGGAAGTAATTTATATTTTGTTTCATTCCCGTTTTCAGTAGTCGTTGGATTCTTTATTGTCTTTTTATTTATATGGTTTAGTTTTAAAACAATACAACTGCAGTGTTTTAACAATTCAAATTGGATATGGATATTCACCTATTTAGCAATTATTCTACTAATTGTAGGATTTTTCTATGTATTCTTTATTCCACAATCATTACTTGCCTTTGGACCATATATTCAGGTAAGCAATTGGGTATTTATTATATTTTCATTTATAGTTATGCCTATTGGATTACGCATTGAAAAAAATATTTCGAAAAAACATTCTCATACATTTTTATAAACAAAAAGCTTATTACATCATATGCTAATTTGGTACTGTTAATGATAAAATCACTAAATTACAGTTACCGAAAAACATATTTTGCAATAAGCTTTTTATTAATTAATCAATAAAGCATCTATAAAGAACCATACAATCATTATAAACATAATGATTGCTTGAGCTATACTACTTGTTAAAAATGCTACGATTGAACCTATACTTACTTTAACTGCTCTTTCAAATGAATAGCCTTGTATTAATTCAACTATAAATACCAAAATAAAAGGTATAATAATAATTCCAAATGGCGGTAAAACAAAACATCCAATAACGACACCAATTAAAGCTGCATACTCTCCAAACTTAGAACCACCGAAGCGATTCACAAAATATTTATTAGCTAAAAAGTCCGCACATAAAATTAATATTGTTAGCAATGCCATAGATACATAAAACACCCATGATAAATGCTGATTATGAAAGCCAAATTGATAGATTAGAAAGCCAACCCATAATACTAAAACAGAAGGAATAATCGGCTTAATCAACCCAACAAATGCTAACATGAAGGCAGCGAGGATAAGTAGCCATAAAATAATTGTCATGTTGATATCACATCCTCTTTTGTAATTTTTTGATTTTTAGTAAAGAATATAAGTATCATACCTAACATGATTGATGTTGCTGATACAAAAAATACATTTTCCAAACCTACCCAGTGACTCATAGCACCACCTAATAAGTTACCACCTAACTGTCCAATAACCATTGCATTAGAAAATAGTGTTGAGGCGTATCCTGGGAAATCTGGTAAGATATCTTGGAAATAACTAATGCCAATTCCTAAAAGAACCGCTAAGAAAATAGCTAAAAACACCTGTCCTGCTAACATCATATAGAAGTTTTTAAATACCCCAATGCTGAAGTAGAATAAAGCACCAAAAATCGCTCCATAAATCAACAATGTTCGAGTCTGTAATCTAGATGATAAAACACCAAGAATGATCATAAATGGCACTTCTAAACCAGCACATAAACTAGCTAAATAACCGACATGTTGCTCATTTTCTTTTAAATAATCAGTAACAAATAAAGGCATATTCATCGTATACATCCATTGTCCAATGTGTAATAAAATAAATGCAATAAATGGTAATAAAAGCGTTTTGTCTTTAAACATGTTAGGAGCAATTTTTTCAACATGTTGTTGCGTACTAATCGGATGTTTAATGTTTAAATCCTTATAGAAAAACACTTGAAGTACTAAAGTAAATAAAATGATACTTATTGTTCCACCAAACAATCCAGCATAGCCTTTTAATCCGATTAATTGCGCACCAATAAATGGACCAAATAAAAAGCCCAATGAGAACATTGAACGTAATACTGTGTTGGCAAATTGAGCTCTATCTTTAGAGCTTGAAACATTGATAGATTCTCTAGCAGATGCGTAAAGTTGGGGCATTGCTGGTGCAAATAATCCTTGGAAAATCGCATATAGTAATATGAATAACCAGATTGTATCTACAAAAAAGTATATTGAAAAACCAAGCGCACCCATTAATAATGCGAAAATAATAATAATTTTTCTATTAAAGTGATGCGTATCCGAAAATCTAGCAATAATTGAATTTACTGTAAACTGGCTAATCGCTGCAGATGCTAGAAGTAATCCATACTGATTTGTTGTCATACCTAAATCTTTAGTTGCAAAAAGAACAAGATATGGGACCGTAACCGCAATACCCATACCTAGTAGAAACATATTAGCAACAAAGAGTTTATAATTCTTTATTTGTAATAACGCTGCAAACATATCCATAACCCCGCTTTTTAGAGTCCCTTTTAATTTATTAATTAGGGGCTCTTATGCAGATGGTGCGTTAGCAACCAACTGTATTCCTTTGTCCCCTTTTAATTTATTAATTAGGGGCTCTTTTGCAGTTGATGCATTAGCGTTAGCAACCAACTGTGTTTAATTTAACCGAATAGTTTAAAATTAAATACTAACCTTAAATTAGTCTAAGACTACGCCTTTGGTTGTTCAACAAAGCTCGCCATAAGATTTACAAAAGAATCAACTTGTGGCAATTGCAACATGCTCGGATCATAACTCATAAACGTTGAACGAATCAGTGGTTCATTATCAATTTCTACTTTTTCAAACTCAAATTGTTCTTTGCTGATATTTTTCATCATAATTTCTGGCAAGATTGTAACACCTACACCACTAATCAACATTTCTTTACAAGTTGCCACTTGATCCACTGTAATAGTTGCATGATAATCTTGCTCTAAATTATCGTTATACCATTGCTTTATTTGATTTATATAAATCGGGTCAGCTTGAAACTCTATGAATGGCAACTTTGTAACATCGTCTCGTCTATTTTTTGGAAAAATAAAATAATGATCATCATTAAATAAATGTGTGTTAGCTAAATTCATTACCTTATTTCCACGAGTTATCATAACATGATAGTCTCTATGGTTTGCTTTAATTTGTTCAGTTGAACCAACTTGTACTTGAATTTCAACATTAGGAAATTGGGCATTATATAGGCTCAAAACTTCAGGAAGTAAGGTTTGTCCAATCAATGAAGAACACCCTATTGATATCGTTCCATTCACTTCACCAATATGTGCCTGCATTTTGTCAAAAAATAATCGCTCTCTTTTCAACATGTCACGGGCATGCTCAATAATCATTGTTCCTTCAGTTGTTGTAATCAATTGTTTTTTTGTTCTGATAAAAATATCTACTCCAAAAGCATTTTCAATAGCTTTTAGTCTTTGTGTAACAGCAGGTTGAGATATATATAAAATTTCAGCCGCTTTACGTAACGTTTTCGTTTCGTCTAATGTTATTAGTAAACGATAGTCTTCAATCTTCATAATTTCCCCCCATAAATTATTCAATTATTGAACTTTCATGGCAACAAGCAGTCATGAGTTCATTACTAACGAATAATTTCACCAATTTTATTGGTATGGCTGCAGCTTGAATTACTTAGTTTTTCTTTTGTTGTTGGTGATTTTTAGTTTGATTATTTTGCTTAGGTTTTATTTGTTTGCTTTTTTCAAAATTAGTTTTATTTTGTGGCTTTTGATGATTTTTTTGAGCCTTTGCATTAATTTTATTAAAGCAGTACATGATTTTCTTTTGGAATCCTTTAAAATCATTTTCTAACTCTGCCATAATTTGATGCGCAATCATATATGCTTCATGAAATTGCTTTTTTGTAATTTGCTCACTTTCTAATGCAAACATTAAATCATCTTCATCTACTAACTCATATTCACCACTTGGTAATGCTAAAACATCTAAACATAAATCTACTGTACGTGCATTACCTTTTTGCGTTATATTTTTGATATTTATATCAAAATAATATTCTAATGGATTGCCTTTATTATCAAACATTACAGTTATACTATAACGTTTCTTTTCAGGTAGTATTTGCAACCATTTATAATTGTCATCTGCGACAATAATATTTTGTCCAACTACCGTCACCTCTAAAGGATCACGAACCTTTTTCATCGTGACTAAGCCTATAATACCCTTGAACCTATTATTATTAACTTTTACCTCTGTGTATTCCCTATCAATTAGGCGACGCCAGTGACGTTTATCTATATACTTTACTTTCACAGTCACCAACTCCTTGTCATTATTATATAAAACTACATGAATGATGTCATGTCATGATACAGTTTTATAGTTTTTGTTAATCATATGAAAATATTTATTATTATTTTACTACAACTCGCTTCAATTTACTTAAAATAGACAATATTAATTAGATAGTACACACACTTCTTCATAACAATGATTTTTCAAAATTATAATTAATATGGTCTTATCGTTTTCAAAATCATTTAATGTTAATTTCATTAGAAAAAGCTGTAGCATCAATTCTATTCTGATTCAATCAAGAATACATACAAAAATGAAGTGACTCAAAGGTTTATTAACAACCTTCAAACCACTTCATTGATCATTTTTATTTTAAAGCATATTTTTCAATCACTGATTTAAGATGCGGATATTGTGTAATTAATTCAGATTGCTTAAACAATTCAAACTGCTTAAACTCAAATGCCGGTTGACACATACAACCTACTAAACTATAAGTATTTGAAATTTCGATTGAAGAAGCAAAAATTGTTCCTTTAGGCACTACATATTGCAATACATCTCCATTTTGGATATCAGTACCCAATGTTGCAGTCGTATATTCCCCATCCGGATTTATCATATGAATTGTTAGAGAATCACCAGCATGATAGTACCATACTTCATCAGCATCAATTCGATGAAAATGCGAAATATTGTCATCTGTAAGTAAAAAATAAATACTACTAAACGGCGCTCTGCGTCCATCTTTTAATACTTCTCGGATTGTCTCTCTATAGAAACCACCTTCAGGATGTGATTCAAGTTGCAATTCATCAATCCATTGTTCTGCTGATTTCATTATTTCAAATCCACATTATGGAATACGTTTTGTACATCTTCTAAATCTTCTAATGCATCGATTAATTTTTCAAATGTTACTTGGTCCGCTTCAGAAAGTTCAATATCTGTTTGAGGTAACATTTCAAATTCAGCAACTTTAAATTCTTCAACACCTGCTGCACGAAGCGCATCTTGAACGACTGCGAATTGATCTGGTTCAGCATAGACTATTGTCAATCCATTATCGTCAATCACATCATTTACATCTACATCTTGTTCCATTAATGTTTCAAGTATTTCGTCAACAGACTTTCCTTCAATACCAAATGTTGCCACATGATCAAACATATAAGCAACTGATCCAGATACACCCATATTACCGCCGTTTTTACCAAAAGCAGCTCGCACATCAGAGGCAGTACGATTTACATTATTTGTTAACGCATCAACAATTAGCATTGATCCGCTTGGGCCAAATCCTTCATATCTTAGGTGATCAAAGTTTTCGTCTCCAGCACCCTTAGCTTTATCTATTGCTTTTTCAATAATATGATTCGGCACTGAATATGTCTTAGCGCGTTCAAGCACCAACCTTAAAGCTTGGTTAGATTCTGGATTGGGTTCACCAGATTTTGCTGCAACATAAATCTCCTTACCAAATTTCGCATATATTCTACTTGTGTTTTTATCTTTTTGGGCCTTTTTTTCTTTAATGTTATTCCATTTACGTCCCATAATGTCATCTCGCTTTCGAACTGTTTAATTAACAACATATATTATACATGATTTTTTTATGATTATATACATTTTCACAATTAACATTATTGAACTACGATTTCTTCAATCTGTTACTTAGTTTTAAAATATGTATAAATTAAAAATGTGCCGATAAGCAATTTCTATGCTTTCGACACTCAATTTCAATTAAATATTTAAAAATTGTTCTACATCTTCAAATAAAGCATTAAATTTAGATATATCATCATCATTTAAATAAATATAAATTTTACGCTCATCTTTAGATGATCTAACTTTACTAAGTCTTTCTTTTTCAATTAGTCTTCTTATAGAAACTAATAATTTTGTCCTACTTAAATCTAGCTCATCCATTGCAGTTTTTAAAAATGATTGCATAAGTACTTTCTCATCTTTGCAATGCTTCATCGTTAAATCTAAGACTGCTAAATCATTTAGCGACAACTTATATTTTTTATCAATATATTCAGATAATGCTTTATATTGTTTATAGAAGCCAAGCAATGTTTCTAATTTCTCAGTATTCAAAATGTTGCACCCCCAAATATATAAAGACAATGCTTCTGTTATTATTATCTTAAATTTTTTTGCCATTGTCTTTCTCATTTGTTTTTAATACGTTGTCAAAATTACCAACAAATGCAAATTAAATTTTGCAATACATATCAAGGAGTTATTTTTTTCCTATTTTAATTATGTATAACGCATTAAAAGTAACGTTAATATTTAAGGAATTATTACTAAAGTTATGCTCTTTAATCTCGATTGCTGGTTTAAGGTAGTTGTCAATTTTAGATAGTAAACTAGGGTTCCATTCATATTTATCTCTTAATTCTTTAGATATCAAATTATTAATGTTGCCACTATTTTCGTCCAATGTTTCTATTATAATTAGATATTTATCGTTTAAAACATTGTTTTTAAAATTTATATAAACTTGACTATCCTCAAAATTACTCATAATTGTCTCGCTCTCTATCACTCGCCAATCATAAATAACAAGACAATAATAATTCTCTATATCAAAAATAGAATAATAACTGTTTTCATATTTTGGTTTCGAGACATATTCGATAAATTTTTCCAATATAAGACCTAGTGTTGTTTTAAATCCATTTTTGTCATATAGATGCATCGCATTAAATGCTTGATGATTGTCAAAAATGTTCAATCCAAACCCATCAAAGTTGTGATACAGCGCACTTAATGTCTTATAAATTAATGGAGCACTATTACTTAAATCTTGTTCTTTATTATTAAGCAGTTTATGATTTTCAACATTTAGAAAAATCAGCTTTTCTTGTTCAATATCCAATTCATTAATTACTTGTTTTAAATTTTTAAAATGCAAAATATTTTTCAATAGTAACTCGTCACTTTCCCCCATCAAATAAGGGCTACTTAAATTTGCATTATCTATTATTAACGAATCGAATTTAAGTCGCTTTATTTGTGATACTAGTGATTTAAAAACTGAAGGTTTTTCAAATAAACAGGTAATGTTCAATCCTAATTTCACATTCAACATGATGTTATGTAATTTTAATATCATTCGATAAATTGTTCTAATTTCCATCAATGATAAATCAAAAACAAAATGCACTTCGTAATTATTATGATTACTTAATTCGTTTGGAGATATTTGTCTGAAAACACTCATAAAAGCTTCTTCAACATAATAAGTTGTTTCAATATCATTTATATTAAATGCTATCTTTAGATCACTTTCAATTATTGTTTTAATGATTGCGAATTTTTCTTCTTCGGACATGGTATTTTTACTTTTTAAAATCGATGGCATGATGAAAAAGACAACTTGACTGTTCTTATTCAATAAGGTTTTAAAGATTCCTTCTAAGAAAACTAATTTCATTTCTGTATAAGTATTTATTTGAATAACCGTTTGAAACAATTTAGGTGTTTCAAATTTGTCTTCATCAATATGTATAACATCAGTTAGGTGGTTTTTATAATGTTCAATATAAT
The DNA here is from genome assembly GCF_017151945.1 of Staphylococcus sp. EG-SA-10. Classification (NCBI taxonomy): domain Bacteria; kingdom Bacillati; phylum Bacillota; class Bacilli; order Caryophanales; family Staphylococcaceae; genus Staphylococcus; species Staphylococcus sp. EG-SA-10. The sequence continues at coordinate 3,777 of NZ_JACVZJ010000005.1, read as the reverse complement.
TCAATATGATTTCTTTTACTTCTTGCACCATTTTGCCTACTAGTGGTTCTGGCTTTAGCATTAAACATTTATTATATTTTGATAAATTACGATATTCATTCGGTGTTATATCCATATAACTTTTAAACATTTTAGAGTAAGTTGAGCTACTACTAAAACCTAAATGTTCACTTATGTTGCTAATAGTACTATCAGTAGTAAGTAGAATTTCAATCGATTTACCAATTTTCAAAGTATCAATATATTTTTTAAAACCCATGCCCATAAGTAAGTGGAATTGTGATGACAAATTTGACTTTGAGACAAATAATTTATCAGCGACACTTTTTAATGTCAATCGTTGATTTACATTTTGATAAATATATTCGAGCTCGTCACGCAAATCACCATAATAGGCATATCGATATTGATTTTGCGCAATCTTTTTATCCATACTTGCTTCTTTTGCAATAATTTTAATAATATCCTGTAATTTTCTAACATCAGCGTCATTGAGAGGTTGATTATCAAGGTATCGATAAGTCAATTTTAATAGTAGACATTTCAAATTATAGGATGATTTAATTAACTTTGCTGTATAGTGGTAATTAAAGAAAGTATAGCCTAATTCCGCAAACCAATCGCTACTCAAATACAACATGATCGTTTTTTTATTATTCTTAATACTAAATACATCCAGATGATTAATAATATATATATCATCTTCAATTATTTTACTTTTACGAAATTTTTGTAGTTCGATTTCCCCGTCAATTGGCCAAAATAAGACTATGCCATCTTGGCAACGCGTTGTCGCATATTCATTATTAGTAAGTATATGCAAGCATGATTTTGCCATAACTTTACCTCTTTCTATATTTAAGTACCACTTTTATCATTCCCTATAATATTTAACTTATTTAATTAAACGTAAATTTAACACAATACGAATACCAAATCAAAAATAAATAAAACTATATAATGGGTAATTTTTAAACTTATATATCAATCATTTAAATATTACAAAAATAGATGTAGTCAGTTTAATTAAACTATCCAATTGAAAACACACTACTTTTTAGTATTTTCAAAATAATTTTAAATGACCACATCTACAACGTATTACTATTATCTTTTGTTAGTTTTATATTCATTTTCAATTTAAAAATAAACACTTATTTAAATCACATTCTACTTTTGAGATGAGCTCAAACTAACATTAAATTGTTTATATTATCTATACTTATTCCTATTAATATTTCGATTTTAAAATTAATACGTAGCTATACTTTACTTTTCTAATAAAAGTGTAATTAGAAAAGCAAGTACATCTGTTTAAAGTTTATCTTCTAAGATTTATTTACTTTAGAACTATAGCAGTTAATCATTTCAATGATTAATAATATCTTTACAATTAAGGTAATATATCTTTATTGCTTTATCAGTAAAATCTCTGTCTAAATTTCTAATTTATGACAATCGCTCTAATTTAAGGTTGATATTCATTATTGATTATTCCAAAACTTTATACAAATTTCTTTATTAATTTAACTGTTTATCTTCTGAACATATTAGCAAGATAAAGTATATCCTTAATAATATTCAACAAATTAATAAATAGATTAAATCCCATTTCTCTTGGTGAATAGTCACCTCTTTTTAAACGATTAAAATCATACAAAGTATAAAGTAGAAATAACAACAGACTAACGACGGTAATAATAGTATAAAAAATAGGATTTTGAAGAAAAATACCAATTATACTCGCAATAATTAATGTTATTAATGTAACGAATAAATACTTGCCTATACTCGATGCATCTCCAACGAAGAAATAACCAATAATACCAAATGCTATAAATGCAAAAATTGCTAATGCGATATTTTTATAGAAAATATCTGGTCCTAAATTTTGTAAATACGTGGTAAACGTTGCGTATGACAATAAGCCAATTACTACAGCGTAAATATGTGAAATAATTAAACCGAACCGTCTCGCTCTTTCAAAAACAAGTGTTGCTAAAATAATAATCAGTAATCCAAATGACAAGGGTTGTCGCCAACTTAATGGTAAAAACTGACCTAGATAGCATCCTATGCCAAATATAATCCAATAATACATAAAATAAAGCCACACTTTACTTATTGATTGAGCATGCTGGTTTTGATGATAATATGAATGATTTGTATTTTGCGACAAACTAATTCCTCCTTCTACTGTCGTTTTATGCGTCAAATTTTACAGTAAATTTTGCTTCATCAAAAGAAATAACCTTTAACAAGTATAGTAATTTTACATTTTACAATGTTACAAAATATAATTTTTTATAATTAGTTAAAATCACTAAAACGCTTTTATACACTATCAAATCAGCATTTATAAAAATATGAACCGATATCCTAAAATGTTAATAATATTACAAGATAATAACAAACCACACAAAGCTACTTATTTTTGATAATATGGAAAGCGTAATATAAAACGAAAACTTAATTTACTATATAAATTGTCTTAATACTTTTTAAAAGTAGTAAATCTTAATTTTAAGGAGGAGTCCCTTTGAAAAAATTAGCATTTGCAATAACAGCAACATCTGGTGCAGCTGCATTTTTAACGCATCATGATGCACAAGCTTCTACACAACATACAGTACAATCTGGTGAATCATTATGGAGTATTGCTCAAAAATACAACACTTCAGTAGAGAGTATTAAACAAAATAACCAATTAGATAACAACTTGGTATTCCCTGGTCAAGTTATCTCAGTAGGTGGAAGTGATGCACAAAATACGTCAAACACTTCTCCACAAGCTGGTTCAGCATCATCTCATACTGTACAAGCTGGTGAATCATTAAATATCATTGCTAGCAGATATGGTGTTTCAGTTGATCAATTAATGGCAGCCAATAACTTACGTGGTTATTTAATTATGCCTAACCAAACATTACAAATTCCTAATGGTGGATCAGGTGGTACAACACCAACAGCTACAACAGGTAGCAATGGCAATGCATCATCTTTTAATCATCAAAATTTATACACTGCTGGTCAATGTACATGGTACGTATTTGACCGTCGTGCTCAAGCTGGTAGTCCAATTAGTACATATTGGTCAGACGCTAAGTATTGGGCTGGTAACGCAGCTAATGATGGTTACCAAGTAAACAACACACCATCAGTTGGTTCAATTATGCAAAGCACACCTGGTCCATATGGTCATGTTGCTTATGTTGAACGTGTCAATGGTGATGGTAGTATCTTGATTTCTGAAATGAATTACACATATGGTCCATACAATATGAACTACCGTACAATTCCAGCTTCAGAAGTTTCTAGCTATGCATTCATCCATTAATTAAATAAATTGTACTGATATATACTAGCAATTCACATCATGTGAGATTGCTAGTTTTTTATTTTTGAAAAAAATTTCATTTTGGTACAAAAAATTATCTCACCCTTCCCTATCATACTTATTTATATTTTGTATGAATGGTAGTTAGGTAAAAAATAATAACCTACCTATTTGATTAAATTAAATGCATAATATATTAAAAATCAAAATAATGCAACTAAGTTGACTATATAATGATTTAATTTGTTATACCAGTATTTTACGCTTTTTCGTCTACATATACAAATTTATATTAAATAAAGTCCAATACAATTTAGTCAAGTCCAGACTCCTGTGTAAAATGCTATACAATGTTTTTACCATTTCTACTTATCAAAATTGATGTATTTTCTTGAAGAATAAATCCATTCATCATGTAGGTCCATAAGAACGGCTCCAAT